>NZ_BADK01000048.1 GCF_000333595.1 Azospirillum sp. B506 | reverse complement strand
CTGCCTCCCGTAGGAGTTTGGGCCGTGTCTCAGTCCCAGTGTGGCTGATCATCCTCTCAGACCAGCTACGGATCGTAGGCTTGGTGAGCCATTACCTCACCAACTACTTAATCCGACGCGGGCCCCTCTCTCGGCGTAAACTTTCTCCGCCCAAATTTCTCTGGGGGACGTATCCGGTGTTAGCGTCCGTTTCCAGACGTTATTCCGAACCGAAAGGCAGGTTCCCACGTGTTACTCACCCGTGCGCCACTAAGGCCGAAGCCTTCGTTCGACTTGCATGTGTTAGGCATGCCGCCAGCGTTCGTTCTGAGCCAGGATCAAACTCTCAGGTTCAGATCGTGACCAAAGTCACGACTGACAGGACCGCCGATAGCGATCTCCTGAAACGTCGATACTGTTCACAGTTTCTCTGCTCAAAAGATGCACAGACGATCCTCATTGTGCCGATCCCCAAAAGAACCAACACCACAAGGCCGCAACGGCTACCAACTGCCGCCGCCTGCGCATCCCTTCTCACAACACGGTATAAACTTGTCAAAGAACCCGCAGCACCAGAGCGCCGCTTCCGAACATTTCAGCGACGCTCCGTCTTGGATCATCGCGTCGTGTTCGGCTTATTTAGTGGTCTTTACTTTCGCTGTCAACCTCTTTTTTTTGAGGCATTTCGGCAGTTACTTGCGAAGACCGCTGTTTCCCTTGAAGCGACACTGTCTTGCCGACCGTGCTGCGTCGCGGGAGGCGGTGTATAGGCCGGCTGGACGAGGTCGCGCAAGCGCTTTTTTCGCCCCCTCGTGATTTTCGATCAAATCACCGGATCAGCCGATCTGGTCGAGCACTTCCGCCCCGATCTGGAAGGAGCGCAGGCGGGCGGCATGGTCATAGATCTGGCCGGCCAGGATCAGCTCTTCCGCCTGGGTGGCGCTAATGATCTCCGTCAATTTGGCAGCCACCTGGTCCGGCGTGCCCACTGCGGCCATGGTGCCCAGCGCGCGGTCTACCATCATCTTCTCGGCCGGGCTGCTCCACCAGGACTCGATATCGTCCACCGGCGGCGGCAGCTTGCCCGGCGTGCCGCGGCGCAGGTTGGCAAACTGCTGCTGCGCTGAGGAGAAGATGCGCCTCGCCTCAGCCTCGGTGTCGGCGGCGAACAGATTGGCGGCGACCATGGCGTGCGGCTTGTCGAGCGTCGCCGATGGCTCGAAGCGGGCACGGTAGATCGCCAGTGCCTCCATCAGCATGTCCGGCGCGAAGTGGGAAGCGAAGGCGAAGGGCAGACCCAGCATTGCCGCCAGCTGCGCGCTGAACAGGCTGGATCCCAGCAGCCACAAGGGCACCTTCAGCCCGGCACCCGGCACGGCGCGGATGCGCTGGTTGGACTCCGGTTCCTCGAAATACATCTGGAGTTCGACGACATCCTGCGGGAAGCGGTCGCCGCTGTCGCTCATGTCGCGTCGGAGCGCCCGCGCCGTCATCATGTCGGTCCCCGGCGCGCGACCGAGACCGAGGTCGATGCGGCCGGGATAGAGCGATTCCAACGTGCCGAACTGTTCCGCCACCATCAACGGCGCATGATTGGGCAGCATCACCCCGCCCGACCCGACCCGAATGGTCGAGGTGCCAGCAGCGACATGGGCGATCACCACGGCGGTGGCGGCACTGGCGATGCCCGGCATGTTGTGGTGCTCAGCCAACCAATAGCGCTTGTAGCCCCAGCGCTCCGCATGGCGCGCAAGATCAAGGGTATTGCGGAAGCTGTCGGCGGCAGTCGCCCCCTCGACGATCGGGCTGAGGTCGAGAACGGAAAAGGGAATCATCGTTCGATCCATAACAGCGGCGGGGGTGGGGCCGGCTGGCGGCCATCGGTTGCCATACAAGGTATGGTCGCAGGGCTGCCGGTTCCATGCCGGGGCCTGCGCGGCTGCCCTGCGTGCGATGGGCGTCAGCGGTCCCAGAGTGCGCACGTTTCAGACGCACACGTCTGAAACGTGAACCGCACGGAAAATCAAAAAGCTAGGGTCTGGACACGCTGCTGTCCGAGCTGGAAAGCCCCTCTCCCCAGGGGGAGAGGGGGCGCCTCAATCTCCCGCCGCCGGCTGCGGCAGGGCGCCGTGGCCGGGGCGGCGGCGGACGAACAGCCGGTAGACCGCGACGAAGAAGACCGGCACGAACAGGATCGCCAGCACAGTGGCGGAGATCATGCCGCCCATCACGCCGACGCCGATGGCATTCTGGCTCTCCGATCCGGCACCGGTGCTGATCGCCAGCGGCAGCACGCCGAGGATGAAGGCCATCGAGGTCATGATGATGGGGCGAAGACGCTGACGGCAGGCCTCCGCCGCTGCTTCCTTCAGCTCCATGCCCTGGTCGTAGAGCGCCTTGGCGAACTCCACGATCAGGATGGCGTTCTTCGCCGACAGACCGATGGTGGTCAGCAGGCCGACCTGGAAATAGACGTCGCTCGGCAGGCCGCGCAGCGTCGCGGCGACGACGGCGCCGATGACGCCCAGCGGCACCACCAGGATCACCGACACCGGCACCGACCAGCTTTCGTAAAGCGCGGCCAGACAGAGGAAGACGAAGATCATCGACAGGGCGTAGAGCGCCGGCGCCTGCGACCCGCTGAGCCGTTCCTCGTAGGACAGGCCGGTCCATTCGTAGCCGATGCCCGGCGGCAGCTTCTGCATCATCGCTTCCATCTCGGCCATCGCCTCGCCCGAACTGATACCGGGCGCGGGCGCCCCCTGGATGTTCAGCGAGGAGGAGCCGTTGTAGCGCTCCAGCTTCGGCGACCCATAGATCCACTGCGCCGTCATGAAGGCGGAGAAGGGAACCATCTGGTTGCTGGAATTGCGCACATACCAGCGGTCGATGTCGCTGGGCTGCATGCGGTAGGGAGCGTCGGCCTGGAGATAGACCTTCTTCACCCGGCCCAGGTCGATGAAGTCGTTGACGTAGGACGACCCCCAGGCCACCGACAGCGTCGTGTTGATGTCGCTGAGCGACAGGCCGAGCGCACTCGCCTTCTCGCGGTCGACGTCCAGCTTGAACTGCGGCGTATCCTCCAGCCCGTTGGGGCGGACACCGACCAGCTTCGGGTTCTGCGCCGCCGCACCCAGCAGCTGGTTGCGCGCCTGCATCAGCCGGTCATGGCCGAGACCCGCGCGGTCGACCAGTTGAAGGTCGAAACCGGTGGCGTTGCCGAGACCGGGAACCGACGGCGGCAGGAAGGCGAAGACCACCGCGTCCTTCAGCTTCGACATCGCCCCCATGACCCGGCCGGCGATGGCCTGTGGCTTCTGCGACGGCAGCGGGCGCTCGCTCCAGTCCTTCAGCCGGACGAAGGCCATGCCGGCATTCTGGCCGCGGCCGGAGAAGTTGAAGCCGACGATCGCGAACAGGCCGTCGACATTGTCCTTCTCCTTTTCCAGGAAATAGCTGGTGACGGCCTTGGCTGTCTCGGCGGTGCGCTGGCTGCTGGCATTGGGCGGCGCCGACCACAGCACATACAGCTGCCCGCGGTCCTCGGTCGGCAGGAAGGAGGACGGCATCTGCACGAACAGGTAGCCCAGCCCGCCCAGGATCAGCACATAGGCGACGAAATAGCGGCCCAGGCGGTTCACCGCCCCGCGCACGCCGCGAACATAGACCCGGCTGCCGGCATCGAAGCCACGGTTGAACAGGCCGAAGAAGCCGCCCTTCGCATGGCCGTGGCCCTCTCCATGGCCCTCTCCATGACCGCCAGCGACCGGCTTGAGGATGGTGGCGCAGAGCGCCGGAGTCAGCACCAGGGCGACCAGCACCGACAGCGCCATCGCCGACACGATGGTCAGGGAAAACTGGCGGTAGATGGCGCCGGCCGACCCGCCGAAGAAGGCCATCGGCACGAACACCGCCGACAGCACCAGCGCGATGCCGACCAGCGCCCCGGTGATCTGGTCCATCGACTTGCGCGTCGCCTCGCGCGGTGGAAGCCCCTCGTCACCCATCACGCGCTCGACGTTCTCGACGACGACGATGGCGTCGTCCACCAGCAGGCCGATGGCCAGCACCATGCCGAACATCGTCAGAACGTTGATCGAGAAGCCGAAGGCCGAAAGCACGCCGAAGGTGCCGAGCAGCACCACCGGCACCGCGATGGTCGGGATCAATGTCGCGCGGAAATTCTGGAGGAACAGGTACATCACGACGAAGACGAGGACGATGGCCTCGAACAGCGTCTTGATGACCTCATGGATCGACAGTTGGACGAAGGGCGTCGTATCGAAGGGGTATATGACCTCGATGCCCGACGGGAAGAAGGGCTGGAGTTCGGCGACCCGCGCCTTGACCGCGGCGGCGGTGTTCAGCGCGTTGGCGCCGGTCGCCAGCTTGATGCCGACACCGGCCGCCGGCTTGCCGTTGTAGCTGGCGTTGATTTCGTAGGTTTCCGACCCGATCTCGATCCGCGCCACGTCGCGCAGCCGCACCTGCGACCCATCGGGGTTCACACGCAGCAGGATGGCGCCGAACTGCTCCGGCGTCTGCAGCCGCGACTGGGCGGTGATGGTGGCGTTGATCTGCTGGCCCGGCACCGCCGGGGCGCCGCCGAGCTGGCCGGCGGAGACCTGGGCGTTCTGGGTTTTGATCGCGTTGGAAACGTCGGTGGTGGTCAGCGCGAAGTTGTTCAGCGCGTCGGGGTCGAGCCAGATGCGCATCGCATGCTGCGGCCCGAAGACGGTGATGTCGCCCACACCTTCGACGCGGCTCAGCGTGTCCTGGAGATTGGAGGTGACGTAGTCGGCGATGTCGCCCTGACTGAGGCGCCCGTCGCTGGACACAAAACCGACCACCAGCAGGAAGTCGTTGCCAGCCTTCGACACCTGGATACCGCGCTGCTGGACCTCCTGCGGCAGCAGCGGCGTGGCCAGCTGCAGCTTGTTCTGGACCTGGACCTGGGCGATGTCGGGGTTGGCCTCCGGCTCGAAGGTCAGGGTGATGGTGACGTTGCCGGAGGAGTCGCTGTTGGAGGACATGTAGCGGAAATGGTCGAGTCCAGTCATCTTCTGTTCGATGACCTGGGTGACCGTGTCCTCCAGCGTCTTGGCCGAGGCGCCGGGATAGCTGGCGGTGATCGAGACCGTCGGCGGCGCGATCTTCGGATATTGCTCGACGGGCAACCGCAGGATCGCCAGGGCACCCGCCATCATGATGACGATGGCGATGACCCAGGCGAAGACCGGCCGGTCGATGAAGAATCTGGACATGGGAGCGGTATCCTACGGGCGGTACCTGGGCGGGCGGTATGTGGGATCAGGTACCTGGGATCAGCGGGCCGAAGCGGCCTTCTCAGGCAACGCGGCAAGAGCGTTCTGGGCCGGCACCGGCTTCACCACCGCACCCGGCTTGACCTTTTGCAGGCCTTCGACCACCACGCGCTCGCCGGCGGCCAGACCGTCCGACACCAGCCAGACATTGCCGACCGGACGTTCGGTCTTGATGGTGCGCGGGGTCGCCTTGTTGTCGGCGCCGACAACCCAGACACGGGCGGAGCCGTCGGGCGAACGGGCGACCGCAGCCTGCGGCACGGTGATGGCATTCTCGGCCACCCCCTGCTCGACGCGGGCGCGGACGAACAGACCGGGAAGCAGCTGCTTGTTTGGGTTGGGGAAGACCGCGCGCAGCTGAACCGAACTGGTGCCGGCATCCACCGTCACATCGGCGAACTGCAGTTCGCCCTTCGCCGGATAGGCGGTGTCGTCGCCGCTGGCATTGCTGTTCAGGAACAGCGTCACCGGGATCTTGCCGGGTTCCGCCGGGCGGATGCGGCCGCTCTCCATGTCCTCGCGCAGCTTCATCAACTGCGAGGCGGTCTGCGTCACGTCGACATAGATCGGGTCGAACTGCTGAATGGTGGCGAGTGCCGTCGCCTGGTTGGAGGTGACGAGCGCGCCTTCCGTCACCGCCGACTTGCCGATGCGGCCGGAGATCGGGGCGAAGACCTTGGTGTAGTTCAGGTTGATGCTGGCGAGATTGTAGGCCGCCTTGGCGGAGGCCAGCTGCGCCTCGTTCTGCTTCAGCGAGGCCTGGACATCATCGAAATCCTGCTTGCTGACCACGCTGTTCTTGACCAGATCGCCATAGCGCGACGCCTTGTTGCGGGCGGCCTGGAGGTTGGCCTCGGCCTTCTGCACATCGGCCTGTGCGCTTGCCAGCGAAGCCTCATAGGTGGCGGGATCGATCTGGTAAAGCTGGTCGCCCGCCTTGACCTCGCTGCCCTCACGGAAAAGGCGCTTCAGCACGATGCCGCTGACCTGCGGACGGATTTCCGCCACCCGGTAGGGGGCGGTGCGGCCCGGCAGCTCGGTGGTCACCGGCAGGCGCTGCGGCTCGACGGTGGCGACGGACACCTCCGGCGGGCCGCCGGCTCCCTGGGGCTGGCCGGCCGCCTGCTTCTGCTGGTTGCAGCCGGCGAGCACCACGATCAGGCAGGCCGCCGCGGCCAGCGTCATGAATGGCTTGGATTCGAACATCTCTTTACCTCGTCTCGGCACCGCGCGTCGGCGACCGGTCTCCCTGCTACGTTGCGGGTCAGGCAGTCCGGCACATCCCCGTTGCTTAGTACTGTCTCATACAGTACAGTGTACCAGACGATACATTCAGAATGCTGCACCGCGCAAGGGGGTTCCGCAGATGCGCGATATGGGGCTGGAGCTTGGAAAGTCACCCTCGACAGGCACAGCGGAAAACCCTGCAGCCCTGTTTAAGAGTGTGTTCAGGATCGGGACGGCCGGAACCGACCGGCCGGAAGGAAAAGCGAGATGACCAGCAGCCATAAGGCCCAGAGCGGCCCCAACTCCGGCCACCAGCAAGCCGCCGCGCATCTGGCTGGACCGCCTTGCGGACCGGCCACCTGCGGGCCGCGCGGCATGGCGCGCCGGCAGGCGATCCTGACGGCCGCCCAGCGCCTGTTCATCGAGAAGGGGTTCGAGAAGACGACGCTGAGCGACATCATCGCCGTCGCCGGCGGATCCCGCGCCACGCTGTACGAGCATTTCGGCGACAAGGAAGGGTTGTTCCGTGCCATCATGGAAGAGGACAATACCCTGATCCTCTCCGGCCTCGCCACCATCCAGGGCGACGACCAAATGACGCCGGAAGCGGGACTGACCGCCTTCGCCCTGCATCTGGTCAAGGCCCTGCTCAACGAGGAGGCAACCGCCACCATCCGCATCCTGATCGCGGAGGGGGACCGCGTCCCCGACATCGCCGAGGCTTTCTTCCGCATCGGACCGGAGAATGCCATTCGCCGGCTGGCCGACTATCTGCAGCAGCTGTCGGACAGCGGCGCCCTGCGCATCGACGATCCGGCGGCGGCGGCCCAGGCCTTCCTGGGCATGGTCACCGGCAATCTGGTGATCCGCCGCCTGATCCTACCGCAAAGCACGCCGGTCATCCCCGACCTCGACCGCTATGTCCGGCAGGCGGTGCGGCTTTTCCTGAACGGCGCGCGCGAACGTGACAATGCGAGGTGACGAAGGCGGGCTGAGGTCAGGAAAACCTCAAATCACCGCCAGTCAAATCGTCTCCGCCGCAGCATCCCCCACCCCACGGCGGCGGTCGGCCTTGGTCAGCGGTTCGGCGATGTCCTCCAGCCCCTTGCCTTCGGCATCGACGCCATAGACCAGCGCCACCACCCCGCCGACCATCATCACGACCGATCCCAGCACATAGCCCCAGAACAGCGGGGCGCGCTCCGTCCCCTCCCCCACCAGCCAGCCGAACAGCAGCGGGCCGGTGGAGCCCACCACCTGGGCGATGGCGAAGAAATAGGAGATCGCCTGCGCCCGGACCTCCAGCGGGAAGATCTCGCTGACCGTCAGATAGGCCGACGAGGCGCCGGCCGAGGCGAAGAAGAAGGACACGCACCAGAAGATCGTGTGGGTGTTGGCGGTCAGTCCCCCTTGGCGGAACAGGAAGGCGGAGACCAGCAGCACGCTTCCCGCCAGCAGATAGGTGCCGAAGATCATCCGCCGCCGCCCCACCGTGTCGAACAGCGGCCCCAGCAGCAGCGGCCCGATCAGGTTTCCGGCAGCGAAGGGAAAGAAATAGACCGCCGTCTGCGACGGGTCGAGATGGTAGAAATTCTGCAGGACCAGCGCATAGGTGAAGAAGATCGCGTTGTAGAGGAAGGACTGCGTCACCATCATCGTCACGCCCAGGACCGTGCGCGACGGGTATTGCCGGAAGAACACGTCGACCAGCTGTGCCCAGGACACCGCATCCTCCGGAACGATGTGCATGGCCCGCTTGGGGTCGACGGGGGCCAGCATCTTGCCCTGGGCGCGCACGCTGGCTTCTATGTCGTCGACGATGCCTTCGGCCTCCTCCTCCCTGCCATGGGTGACCATCCAGCGCGGGCTTTCCGGAATGTGCCGGCGCAGCTGGATGATGATCAGGCCCAAGAGAGGGCCGATGAAGAAGGCGATGCGCCAGCCGATGTTCTCCGGCACCAGCGAATGGTCGAGCAGGAAGACGCTGCCGACCGCGCCGATCATCGCGCCGGCCCAGTAAGTGCCGTTGACGGCGATGTCGACCCGGCCGCGGAAGCGCGCCGGGATCAGCTCGTCGATGGCCGAGTTGACGGCGGCATATTCGCCGCCGATGCCCATCCCGGCGATAAAGCGCCAGACATAGAGAAACCAAGGCGTCCAGGCGAAACCGGCGATGCCGGACGCGATCAGGTAGAGCGCCAGCGTGGCGATGAACAGCCGTTTCCGCCCCCAGCGGTCGGTCAGCCGGCCGAAGACCAGCGCCCCCACCACCTGACCGATCAGATAGATGGTTCCCGCCAGCCCGACCTCGGCGCTCGACATGCCGAGGCTGTCCTTATAGCCGGAGGCTGAGATCAGCTGGATCTCGATGCCGTCGAGGATCCAGCTGACACCCAGCCCGACCACCACCATCCAGTGGAAGCGCGCCCAGGGCAGCCGGTCCATCCGCGCGGGCACGAGGCTGCTGACGGCACCGGCGCTTTCTGCTGCGATCATGCGGGCTCCCAAAGGCTGATTGTCACAGACGGCGTTCCGGTGAAACGCCGCATGCAGCCGGAAGGTTTCCGCACACGCAGGGCGCCCTCAAATATCAGATATGCTGATCTTCGGGAAGGAGCGGGTGACCACCGGCGCCTCGGGCGACATCAAGATGGCGACCGAGATGTCGCGCCGCATGGTGACGGAGTGGGGCATGAGCGACAAGCTCGGTCCGCT
>NZ_BADK01000049.1 GCF_000333595.1 Azospirillum sp. B506 | reverse complement strand
CGATGGCATTCGGCGCCACCGGTTCGTCGAAGCCGAACACCTCGCCGGCCAGCCGGTCCTTCGGCACCACCTTGCCGGCCCGCGTGATCAGCCCGTCCAGTACCGCCAGCTCGCGCTTGCGCAGGTCCAGCACCCTCCCGTTCAGCGTCACCGTTGCGGTGGAGCGGTCATAGCGCAGTCCGCCGCACACCAGCTCCGGCACCGGCGTGCCCTGGCCGCGGCGCACCAGGGCGCGCACCCGCGCCTCGAACTCCGCCGGGTCGAAGGGCTTCAGCAGGTAATCGTCGGCGCCCAGGTCGAGTCCCTTCACCCGGTCGGCCACCGCCTCGCGCGCGGTCAGGATCATCACCGGCACGGTGGAGCCGCGGCGGCGGATGCGGGTCAGCACCTCGAACCCCGACAGGTCGGGCAATCCCAGATCCAGCACCACCAGCCCATAAGGTTCGGCCCGCTCCAGCCGCACCGCATCCTCGCCCGACGCGACATGGTCGACGGCATAGCCGCCCAGCTTCAGCGCCCCGGTCACCCCGCGCGCCAGGGCGGCGTCATCCTCCACGATCAGGATGCGCAAGGGAGCCGCCTATCGTCCGATTGGGCCATCATCCGACCGCACCTGTTCCGTTTTACAAACAATTTCGGTCCGCGACAGATTGGCGACAGGTTGATTGCCTATAGTCGCGGCAAAGTTGCTTGTAAGCCCAACCAACCCGGCCCGCAACGGCGCCGTGGAAACCAACCGCAGGAGAGGAAGAGATGCGCACCAAACTGGCCCTTCTGGTCGCGACGGCCCTGACTGTCGCCGTGCCCGCCTTCACCGCCGGCACCGCCCAGGCGCAGTCGGTCCCCGCCGGCTACGACCCCGCCTATGCCAAGATCATCGAGGCGGCGAACCAGGAAGGCGCGCTCAGCATCTATTCCGCCACCGACGCGGCCGCCGTGTCGGAACTGCTGAAGGGGTTCGAGGCGCTCTATCCCAAGGTCAAGCTGGAATACGCCGACCAGAACTCCACCGAGATGTACAACCGCTTCATCAGCGAGGCGGCGGCCAACACCGGCACCACCGACCTGATGTGGTCGTCGGCGATGGACCTGCAGATGAAGCTGGTCAATGACGGCTATGCCCAGTCCTACAGCTCGCCGGAATCGAAGAACATCCCGGACTGGGCCAACTGGAAGAACGAGGCGTTCGGCACCACCGCCGAGCCGATCGTCTTCGCCTACAACAAGCGCGTGGTGCCCGCCGCCGACGTGCCGAAGACCCACGCCGACCTCGCCAAGCTTCTCGCCGAGAAGCCGGACGCCTACAAGGGCAAGGTCACGTCCTACGATCCGGAGCGCAGCGGCGTCGGCTTCCTCTACATCACCCAGGACGTCCAGGCCAACAAGAACACCTGGGATCTGGTCAAGGCGATGGGCCAGACCGGGGTGAAGCTCTACACCTCCTCGGGCGCGATGATCGAGCGCCTGACGTCCGGCGAGCACACCATCGGCTACAACATGATCGGCTCCTACGTCTACGAGCGCCAGCACAAGGATCCGGAGTCGCTGGGCATCGTCCTGCCGTCCGACTACACCATCGTGATGTCGCGCATCGCCTTCATCCCGAAGGGCGCCAAGCACCCGAACGCCGCCAAGCTGTTCCTCGACTATCTGCTGTCGAAGCAGGGCCAGCAGGCGATGCAGGCCCGCTACATGGGCTCGATCCGCACCGATCTGGCGAGCGCCAACCCGACCGCAAGCGTTCCGGAAAGCACCCTGCGCCCGATCCATGTCGGCCCGGAACTGCTGACCTACCTCGATCAGGTCAAGCGTCTGAAGTTCCTGAAGGATTGGCAGAAGGCCCTGCAGGGGAAGTGATTTACCCCCCCTTTAGCTCCCGCGCTTAGTCCCCTCTCCCCCCGCTCACGCGCAAACAAAGTTTGCGCGTGAGCGGGGGGAGAGGGGGATTTCGGAAGGAATCCCCCATGAACCGCGCGACGCGCATCGCGGTGATCGTCGCCATGGCGATTGCCGTGCTGGCCCCGATCGGCCTGGTCGTCTACCAGAGCTTCCTCGACGGGCCGTTCTTCCAGCCCAAGACCGCCTTCACGCTCAGCGCCTACGAGTTCGTTCTGGACGACGAGGACTTCTTCGACGCCCTCTACAACTCGGCCGTCATCGCGCTCGGCATGACCCTCATCGCCGTGCCGGTCGGCGCGCTGCTGGCCTTCCTGATGACCCGCACCGACCTGCCGGGCCGCCGCTGGATCGAGCCGGTGATCCTGGTGCCGATGTTCGTGTCGTCGGTGGTGCTGGCCTTCGGCTTCGTCGTCAGCCTCGGCCCGGCGGGCTTCGTCACGCTGTGGTTCAAGGGCGTCTTCGGCTTCGTCCCCTGGTATCTCTACTCCAAGACGACGCTGATCGTCATCGCCGGCCTGACCCACGTCCCGCACGTCTTCCTCTACACCTCGTCGGCGCTGCGCAGCCTGGGCTCGGACGTGGAGGAAGCGGCGCGGATGACCGGCGCCGGCCCGCTGCGCACCGCGCTGACCGTCAGCCTGCCGATGGTGATGCCGAACATCCTCTATGCCGCCGTGCTGGTCTTCTTCCTGGGATTCGAGCTGTTCGGCCTGCCGCTGGTGCTGGGCGATCCCGAAGGCATCCTCGTGCTGGCCACATACCTCTACAAGCTGACCAACAAGCTGGGCACGCCGTCCTACCAGCTGATGGCGGTGGTCGTGGTGGCGATCATCTGCATCGCCCTGCCGCTGGTGGCGCTCCAGCGCTTCCTGCTGCGCGCCGCCAACGGCTACGTCTCGGTCAAGGGCAAGGCCGCGGCGCAGAAGCCGGTCTCCATCGGCGTCTGGCGCTGGCCGGCCGCGGCGATGATCACCGCGTGGCTGCTGTTCACCGTGGTGGTCCCGATCAGCGGTCTGGTGCTGCGCGCCTTCGTGTCGAGCTGGGGCGAGGGCGTCAACCTGCTGGACGTGCTGACGCTGGCGCATTTCCGCGAGCTGATGGAGTTCCCCAACCTGACCCGTGGCATCGTCAACACGTTGCTGATCGCCTCGGTCGGCGGGGCGCTGTCGGTCGGCGTCTACACCATGCTGAACCTCGCCGCCCACCGCTGGCAGTCGGGTTGGACCAGACTGATGGACTATCTGGTCCTGCTGCCGCGCGCCATGCCGGGCCTCGTCGCCGGTCTGGCGATCTTCTGGGTCTTCCTGTTCACGCCCTTCCTGTCGCCGCTGCGCCAGACCATGATCGCCATCTGGGTCGCCTACACGCTGGTCTGGCTCGCCTACGGCATGCGTCTGGTCAGCGGTGCGCTGCTGCAGATCGGCCCCGAGCTGGAGGAGGCCGGCCGCATCGTCGGCGCCAGCCCCGGCCGGGTGTCGCGCGACCTGACGATCCCGCTGGTCAAGGTCGGCCTGTTCTCCAGCTGGCTACTGATCTTCGTCACCTTCATGCGCGAATACTCCACCGGCGTCTATCTGCTGGCCCCCGGCACCGAAGTGATCGGCTCGCTGCTGGTCTCGCTGTGGGGCACCGGCGCCGTCGACCTGGTGACCGCGCTCTCCACCGTCAACATCGCGATGATCGGCGGCGGCCTGCTGCTGATGTCGCTCTTCGGGAAACGCTCCCATGGCTAAGCTCATCATCGACGACCTGCATTTGTCCTATGGCAGCAACGAGATCCTGAAGGGCATCACCGCCACCTTCGCCCAGGGCGAGATCGTCGCCCTGCTCGGCCGGTCGGGCAGCGGCAAGACCACGCTGCTGCGCTCCATCGCCGGGCTGGAGGAGCCGAAGAAGGGCGTCATCTCCATCGGCGACCAGCCGGTGTTCGACGCCGCCGCCGGCCTCAACGTGCCGTCGGAGAAGCGCGGCCTCGGCCTCGTCTTCCAGTCCTACGCGCTGTGGCCGCACAAGACGGTGTTCGAGAACGTCGCCTACGGCCTGCGCCTGCGCAACGTGGCGAAGGCCGAACTGCAGCAGCGCGTGGCTTCCGTTCTGGACGGTGTCGGCCTCGGCCATCTTGGCGACCGCTATCCGCACCAGATGTCGGGCGGCCAGCAGCAGCGCGTGGCGCTCGCCCGCGCGCTGGTCTACAACCCGCCGGTCATCCTGCTCGACGAGCCGCTGTCGAACCTCGACGCCAAGCTGCGCGAGGAGGCCCGCATCTGGATCCGCACGCTGATCAAGCGGATGAACCTGACCGCCGTCTTCGTCACCCACGACCAGGTGGAGGCGATGGCGATTGCCGACCGCATCGTCCTGCTCGACGGCGGCCGCATCGTCCAGGCCGGCACGCCCGAGCAGCTCTACACCGAGCCGGTCAGCCTGTTCGCGTCGGAGTTCATGGGCGTCAACAACCAGATCAAAAGCCGCGTGCAGGACAAGCGCGGCGGCTACGTCCGCATCGAGCTGTCCGGCCACCCGCTGTGGGGCAAGGACCGCGCCGGCAAGGGCGTGTCGGAGGACGCCACCGGCGTCATCCGCCTGGAGCAGGTCGAGGTTGTCGACGGAGACGGCGAGAACCGCATCCCGGCGGAGCTGGAGACCTCGGTCTATCTCGGCAGCCATTGGGAGCATGTGTTCCGCTGCGGCGACCAGACGCTGCGCGCCTTCGGCCGTCCCCTGGCGGCTGGCACCCACTGGTTGCGTCTGCCGCCGGAACAGCTCTGGGTGTTCTGACCCGCCACTCGCGGGAACGGCAAAAAGCTCCGGCTTTGTCCGGTGCGTGTTGGAGCGCCGGACAAAGCCGGAGGGCTGTCCTTGCGGGAGGCCGGGCAATTTGGTCTTCTGCGACCGAACCGCCTTACCGGAGTGCGTCATGGACCTGCCCGACCTGTCTGCCGAGGATAGGATCGACGCGCTTTGTGCCGCCATCCGCCGGCCGATCGAGCGCAGTGCCGATCTGACCGCGATTGAGACGCTGCTGGAGCCGCTGCGCCACGCCACGCCCGCCGAACGCGACGGATACGCCATGCAGCTCGACCGCCGGGCGCCCGATGCCGATCCGATCCTGCGCCTGTCGGCCATGGCAGCGGTTTCCGGTGACCTGCGCCATTATGAAACGCTGCTAGATGCGGTCGATGCAGAGTTCGAAGAGCCCGATCTGGACCGGCTTCTCCACATCCATTGCTGCATGGGTCGCCAGCTTTTCCTGATGCGCCTGGACGAGGCGAGCCGGCCGGGCTTCTTCGAGGAGCGCCTGTTTCCCTATTACATCCGCCTGATCGGCGCGATCCGCGACCGGCTGGATCTTGTCCCGCGCCCCCGTCCGCCCGGCAGTCCGGCGACCGGGCGTGTGATGCTGGTGACGAACCAGTTCCTGTCGATGCGACACCAGCCGTCCCGCGACCTGCTGTCCTATGCGACGGTCCTGGAGGAGCGCTGCGGCCGGGAGGTCGTCATCCTCAACACCAACATCATGCCGGCCGACATCCGCAGCCTGTTCGTGCCGTCCTTCGCCGCCACGGTGGAGCCTGAATTCGACGGCAAGCAGCTGATCGAGGCGGACGGCCGGTCCTATCGCATGCTGTCCTCGACCGTCCGGTCGCTGACGCGGGAGAAGATCGACTGGTTCCTGCGCGCGGTCGAATGGCACGACCCGGATGTGGTCGTTTCCCTGGGGGGATCGGTCGTCGTCGCCGACCTGCTGGCGGCGGCCCGCCCGACCCTGTGCATTCCCACCACCAGCGGAGCCACGCCATCGCTGGCCGACATCGTGCTGGATTTCGGCGGCGGCAGCCGTCCCGCCGGCGGTCCCCTCGCCGTCTCCTGGCGGCCGTTCCGTTTCCTGCATTCTCTGATCGGCGCCCCACCGCCGGTCCAACCCGCAACCAAGGCAGGGAGCCGCGCCGACTTCGGCCTGCCGGTGGACGCATTTCTCTCAGTGGTGATCGGCAACCGGCTGGATCAGGAGGCCGACGGTGCCTTCCTTGCGATGCTGGAGTCCCTCATCGACCGGGTGCCGCGGACGGCGGTGGCGTTCGCCGGCGAGGCGGCGGCATTGCCGGAGCGCTTGCAAGGATCGCGGCATGCCGGACGCCTGTTTCCTCTCGGCTATGTGACGGACATGGCCGCGCTCATGCGGGTGGCGGACGCCTATGTCAACCCACGGCGCACCGGCGGCGGAGCCAGCGCGGCGGAGGCGCTGGCCGCCGGCGTGGTCCCGGTTTCGCTGCCGGCGGGCGATGTGGCCGCCGTCATCGGTCCCCGCTTCGTCGTGCCCGATTACGCCGCGGCTCTGGAGCGGCTCGCCCTGCTGGCGGAGGATTCGGTGGTTTTCGCGGCGGAGGTGGCCGAAGCCCGCAACCGGGGCGCAAAACGTGCCGACCCGGCCGAGGCGGCGGCAGACTTGTCGCGTTACCTGGACGAGGCGGTCGCAGTGCATGGGCAGCGGCCGGTGGGATCCGGGATTGACAAATAACTCCCACGAATCGGACTAAAATCCTATAAATTCTCCGTAAGAGATCCACCATCCTGCGGAGCGATGCCATGCCCCTCGACAGCCGTACCCTCCGGAACGACCATTTTCCTCTCTGGGCGGAAGAGCCGCCGGTGCCGTCGGAAGGATCGCTGGTCCCTGGATCGCAGTTCCACGAGGAACAATGGATCATGGCCGCCGGCATGCTGGCGCGCGGAACCAGCTTCCTCTATGTCGCCCGCTCCATGGGATGCAGCCGCACCACGCTCTGGCGGGCCTATTACGGATCGAAGGATTTCCGTCACAGGGTTTGGTGGGAGCGACAGGCGCTGAACCGAGAGGCCGAGTTGCGCCTGTCTTCGCTGCGCATCCTGGTGGCCGAACAGATCGAACGGCTGGTTTCCTCCGGTGATCCGTCCACCGTCCGCTGGCTGGCCGAACGGCTCGGCCTGTTTGCCGGTCTTGAGGGTGCACGGGAGACTGCGCGGAACGCTCCAAGGGATATTCCGCCTGCCGAACCGCAACCGCCCAAGCCCGAGGACCCGCCCGCCGTCACCGTCCCGGAACTCGACGACGACATTCCCGGCGATTTGCGGGAGGCCACCGTGGATTGCCCTCTCTCCCCCGCTCACGCGCAAACGGAGTTTGCGCTGACGCGACAGGCGGACCTTCGGTCCGCCGAAAGCGGGGAGAGGGAGGGGACCCGCGCCGAAGGCGTGGGAAGGTTGAGGGGGCCGGCGCGCGATCCGCGCGCCGCCAAGGGGCATACTGCCCCTTGGCAATCCCCTGGCGCGGTCGTTCCGTCCGCGCTGCCCCCCTCACCCAACCCTCTCCCCAGGGGGGAGAGGGCTTGTAAGCGGTCGCCTTCGCCTGACATTGCTGCCCGGCGCCCGTAGCAAGGGGATGGAACATCATCCGAAATCCGTTCCACGATGTTCCACCCCGCCGCCAGCCGACACGGAGACCCGGCCCGGTCACACCCCGAAATTCGGCTTTCCGGCCAGGATGTTGGCGGTCACATCCTTGATATCGCGCAGGCCGCACATCGCCATGGTGACGTCCATCTCCTTGCGGATGATCTCCAGGCACTGGGCCACGCCGGCCTCGCCGCCGGCCCCCAGCCCATAGAGGAAGGCGCGGCCGATGAAGGTGCCCTTGGCGCCCAGCGCCAGCGCCTTGACCACGTCCTGGCCGGAGCGGATGCCGCCGTCCATCAGCACCTCGATGCGGTCGCCCACCGCCTCGACGATGGCCGGCAATGCGGCGATGGAGGAGATGGCGCCGTCCAGCTGCCGGCCGCCATGGTTGGAGACGATCAGCGCGTCGGCCCCGGTGTCTGCCGCCATCACGGCGTCTTCCGGGTCGAGGATGCCCTTCAGGATCAGCTTGCCGCCCCAGCGGTCGCGGATGCGGCGCACGTCGTCCCAGTTCAGCGTCGGGTCGAACTGCTCCGCCGTCCAGGAGGACAGCGAGGACAGGTTGCTGACGCCGGTGGCATGGCCGACGATGTTGCGGAAGGTGCGGCGGTGGGTCCGCAGCATGTTGATCGACCAGCGCGGCTTGGTCGCCATGTCCAGGATGTTGCCGACGGTCAGCTTCGGCGGGGTGGACAGGCCGTTCTTGATGTCCTTGTGGCGCTGGCCGAGGATCTGCAGGTCGAGCGTCAGCACCAGCGCCGAGCAGCCCGCCGCCTTCGCCCGGTCGATCAGCTTGTCGATGAAGGCGCGGTCGCGCATGACGTAGAGCTGAAACCAGAAGGGCTTGTCGGTGTTCTCCGCCACATCCTCGATGGAGCAGATGCTCATCGTCGACAGGGTGAAGGGAACGCCGGCCTTGGCTGCCGCGCGGGCGGCCAGAATCTCGCCGTCAGCATGCTGCATGCCGGTCAGGCCGGTCGGGGCCAGGGCCACCGGCATCGCCACCGGCTGGCCGACCATCGTGCTGGCCAACGTCCGGTTGGTCATGTCGACCGCCACGCGCTGGCGCAGCTTGATCCGGCCGAAATCGGACTCGTTGGCGCGGTAGGTCGATTCGGTGTAGGAGCCGGAATCCGCGTAATCGTAGAACATCCGCGGCACGCGCCATTCCGCCAGCTGCCGCAGATCCTCGATGCAGGTGACGGGCCGGTCGGTGAACAGGTTCGCCCAGCGCGACGGCGGCCGCGACGAGGGCATGCGAACGGAGGTCATGGGGCGTGTCTCAACGGTTGCGCGCGAAACGGAAGGGCGTCGATTTGGCCACTCCTCCCGCGCACCGTCAAGCCATGGCTGCGACAACGCTGCCCATTTGCCGGTACGGATCCGGCGGCTCAGCGCGCCGGCTTCGATGTGCGCTTCGGCTTCGAGCCGGGTTTGCCCTGGCCGGGCTTCGGCGGCGTCATCATTGCCTTGATCATTGCCGATTGGGCCGCCGCCTGGTTGCGCCGGGCGGCCGACATCGCCGCGGTGGTCCACATGCCGCTGGCGCGGTTGGCCCAGGACAGCCACGCGCTCATGAAGGGATTTCTGGTCATCTTGGAGAGACTCCGGGACAGGTTGCGGTCGATGACACAACAATGCTGGGGTGGCCGATGTTGCGCTGCACAGCATCGCGCCATCCCTCCGCCC
>NZ_BADK01000050.1 GCF_000333595.1 Azospirillum sp. B506 | reverse complement strand
CAGCAGGCCGCGGCGCAGCGTGTCGGTGTCGGGCAACGCGGGCGGGCGGCGGCGGACCTCCTGCTGGGCCCGGGCCGGCTCGATCCCGGCGCGGGCGAGGTTGCCCAGAACCGCGGTCAGCACGGCGTCGCGCACCTGGGACAGCCGGGCGCCGTCGTCGGCCCAGAAGCGCGCCACATAGGAGATGCCGTTGGGTGTCACCGCATCGACCAGCACGTCGGGCCGCGGGGTGGGCAGCACGCCATCCGCGCACAGCATGGCCGAAAGCAGGATGCGCTTGGCGCGATCCACCGGGATCTCCTGGTCCAGCAGGATCGGCACGGTGGCGCGGAAGGCGGGGTTGGGGCGGCTGTAATTGACGAAGCGGCTGCCGGCGACGATGCCGTTCGGCACGACGATGGCGGTGCCGTCGCTGGCAATCAGCCGGGTGGCCCGCCAGTTGATCTCATCCACCCGCCCCGACACGCCGGGAGACAGCTCCAGCCAGTCGCCCAACCGGTAGGGATGTTCGATGTTCAGGGCGATGCCGGAGAAAATGTCGGCGATCATGTTGCGCAGCGCGAAGCCCAACACGGCGATGGCGACGCCGGAGGTCGCCAGCAGCCCCGTCACCGGCTGTTCCAGCACGAAGGCCAGGATCGCCAGCACCGCCACGCCATAGACGAAGAAGCGCAGCAGGTCGGCCAGCAGCCGCGGGATGCGCGGCGGTCTGGGCGTGCCGTCGGGGTTCGGGCCGCCATTGCCGGCCGCCAGCAGGTCGATCATCTGCGCCCCGCCCCAGGCCGCGACCAGCCAGGCGGCCGATGCGACGACCATGTCGAATCCGTCGCTCAGCGACGGGCCGACAAAGGGTTCCAGATGGCCGTGCAGCCAGGGTTTGGCGGCGACCAGCGCAGCCAGCAGGGTCAGGACCAGGGCAGGGGCGGACAGACGCCGCAAGGCGCGCATCGACGGGGTTCTCCTCGGCGGCCGGCCATGGGGGCCGGGCGAGGGCGACGATGGCACGAGCAAGCGGCGTCCCGTCAAGGATCCAATTGAAACCACCCAATCGAATCAGGGGTTTGACCCGTCAGACCGTCACCGCTTGCGTCGGTCCCGGCGGATAGCCCATCACGAAGCCGCGGATCACCGGGTCGGTGCCGGCGACCGTGCCGGCGAAGACATAGGCCCGGCACAGGACCGCCAGTGCGGTCTCGGCATCGCCGCTTTTGTGCCGGAAGGCAGCACCATCGCGCAGTTCGGCAAACTCGCCCTGCCAGAAGGACGGGTCGTCCAAGGGGCCGAAATTCATCGCCCAGAAGCCGAAGACCCGGCCCGGTCGTTCCCACTGCCGCAGCACCGCTATGTTGCGGTGCCGTTCGTCATGGGAAATGCACTCGAACAACCGAGTGACGGTGTCGGGTTCGCCTTCGAGGACTTGAAGAAAAGTCCCCTCATGTTCGACAAGGAAACCGGTGACGTCCAGGCGCCGATTGTTGGTATAGCTTCGTACACAAATGTCAGCAAGAGCTGAGAAGGGCAGCAGGGGCAGCGCATCGCTGCGATAAAGCAAACTCAGCATCGGCCTCCTCCCACTTTTATTAGGAAAGTGGGGCGAAATCGGACGGGTGTTAACCCTTTCTTTGGTAGAGCCGATGTCGCAGCCGCTGGACATAGTCCGAACCGGATGGCCGTTAACGGCAGGTGCGGAAGGCACCCATGTCCGGGTGGAAGTGGTTGCGGTGCGCCTCGTTGTGGTCGGACCCCAGCATCTTCCGCCCGTCGCGCCTGGCCGCCGCAGGAGCCTCGCCATCACGAGACCCTAACGGTCGAGCAGCCCGTGCCGCCGGTGCCAGTCCTCCAGTGATTCCTCAGGGTAGCGGGCGAACTGCACGTCGTCGGGGCCTTGTGGCACCTCCACCCACGGTGCCTTGAAGTCCAGCATGATGTGGACCCGTTCCGGCGGGGTGGGCAGCGGTGTGTCGATGGCCGAGGCGAAGGGATGGACCAGCTCCGGCCAGGCCGGATCCTCCGCCCACAGCGCCGTGCCGCACTGCGCGCAGAAATGCCGGCGGGACGGGCCGGGGTGGGTTTGGCCGGGGTGGTTGGGGTCCTCGATGGGCGCCCGCCACACCGCCACCGCCTCGCGCCCCTCGACCTCCAGCGTGTCGGCGTCGCCGCCCAGATTGATGGCGTATCCGCCGCCGCCGGCGCTCTTGCGGCAGATGGTGCAGTAGCAGCGCATGTAGGGCACAGGTGTCGGCGAGTTCAGCGTAAAGCGGACGGCGCCGCAGCGGCAGGAACCGGAAAGCTTCATGGCAGGAGACTCCGCGGAGATGAATGCCCTCTCCCGCCTCTCGCACAAACTTCGTTTGTGCTGACGGCGTCAGGCGGATCGAAGATCCGCTGAGAGCCCCGGGAGAGGGACGGTCCCCACCGGAGGTGGGGAGGATGAGGGGAAATCCAAGAATCCCGAACGGAATGGTTCCTTGGAATCCCCCTCACCCCTCCCTCTCCCGGAGCGGGAGAGGGGGCTTTCCCATCACCTTCGCGACCGTAAGCGAAAATCCGACGGCCGCTAACACTCAGACATCGGCGGCATCCATTCGGCGAATGAAAACGACTGCCTGGGATACAGGCACATTCGCAAAATGGTCTCTCTTACCTTCTTACCTTCCGCAATGCGCGGGAGGTCGACACACAAACCCTTCCACCCCGAAGAGCGGAAGCTACCCGACATCACCCCATGATGTTCTCGTCCGCCATGCGGCGAGGCATGTCGGTTTGGTGCTGGCGGTCCTGCTTCGGCGCCTTGGTGACGCTGAAGCCGATTCCCGACAGCAAAAGGACGCCCAACGAGGCGACGGTGACGATGTTGCAAAGCATAGTGACAGACCCTTTCCCTAACCTCTTGCGGCCGCCCATTTTTGCCGGACGGCCGGACCCTTATTGTGCGGTTCCTGGGCAATAGACGCCGGGAACCATTTCTTTCTTCCGTGAGCCGGGCCGGGAAGAGGAAAAAATAATCGTCCGCGGTTCGGACTGTATTTACTTCCAGCACCTTGCCAGCGCAGGCTCTGCGGAGCGGTCACATAGTCCTGCGACTGCGAACTGGCAACGGAAGCCGGCGAAATGTCCGCGCAGCTCAGGTTAACGAAATTGTCATGTCACGGGGCGGGGGAGGGGATGCGTCGCTACGCCGCATCGCTGCCGGCCGGGGAACCCGTTGAACCTGCACCGATTTCCGCCCGCCGCAGGCTGACCGTCACCTTCAGCCCCCTGCCATCCTGACCGGCGTCGAGCCGCACCGCCGCCCCCAGCCGGTCGGCCAGGGCGCGGACGATGGCCAATCCCAGCCCGCTGCCGGTACGCGGCGGTTCGCCCGGACGGTCGAGGCGATAGAAGCGTTCGAACACCCGCTCCCGCTCGGTCTCCGGAATGCCGGGGCCGTCGTCCTCGACCTCCATCACCGGTTTCGGTCCCGCTCCGACCCGCACCGTCACCGTGCCGCCCGGCCGGTTGTAGCGGATGGCGTTGTCCAGCAGGTTGCCCAGCAACTCCCCCCCCAGCACCGGATTGCCGGCGACCCGCAGCGCCGTCCCGTCCTCCGGACCGTCTATGTCCAACTTCTCGAACCGCACCTCGACATCCAGGGCCAGCGCCGCCGGCACCTGTTCCGCGGCGACCTCCATCGCCACCTGCAGCAGGTCGGTCACCTCGGGGGCCGTGGGGACCACCGGCGCATCCTCGTCGGCGCGGGCCAGCGCCAGAAGCTGGACCAGCAGCCGCTCCAGCCGCTTCACCGCCCCCTCCACATCGTCCAGGGCTGCCCGTCCCTCCGGGCTGTCGGTGCCGAAACGGCGCAGCAGCGCCAGATGGGTGCGCAGCACCGCCAGCGGCGTGCGCAACTGGTGCGAGGCGTCGGCGGTGAAGCGCCGCATCGTGCCGATGGACTGGTCCAGCCGCGCCAGCAGCCCGTTGATGGCGACCACCAGCGGCATCACCTCCGCCGGCACCACGGCCAGCGGCAGCGGCACCAGCGCGATGCGCCCGCGCGCCGAGCGGGCGTCGATCACCCGCCGCAGCCGCCCCAGCGGCGCCAATCCGCGCCCGACCGCCCCCCACACCAGCAGTCCGCTGCCGCCGACCAGCGCCAGCTCCAGCAGGGTCAACCACAGCAGCAGGTTGACCTCCACCGCGCGGCGTCCCTCCGTCGTTTCCGCCACCTGGACCAGCACCGGCTGCGGCACGCCGTAGAGCCGCCGGACCTGGGCCGCCACCCGCACCGGATGGCCGTGATAGGTCGCGTCGCGGAAAACCGTGAGGTTGGTCGGCATCGCCGCGATGTCCGGCAGCGGCAGGTCGAGATAGCCGGTGATCACCCCGCCCTCATGGGCGACGTTGTAATAGATGTTGTCGCGCGCCTGGCTTTCCAGCATGCCGAAGGCTACGGCCGGCAGGTCGACTGTCACCTCGCCGTCGTCGTCGCCCACCGCCAGCCGCTCGGCGATGGCGAGCGTCGAGCCGGCGAGCAGCCGGTCATGGGTGGACTGGACGAAGCCATGGATCAGCGCCGCCCCGCCGACTCCCAGCCCAACCGCCAGCGCCCCCAGCGGCACCAGCAGCCGGGTCAGCAGCCGGCGGCGCAGGGACGGCACCCGTGCCGCCCTGCCTCCGCCATCTCCC
>NZ_BADK01000051.1 GCF_000333595.1 Azospirillum sp. B506 | reverse complement strand
GGAGTGGCGCCGCGCTCCAAATTCTGACGCTTCATCGGCAGCATGTCACCGGCTTGGCGCCCCGCCCGGATGGGACGCTCGTCAGTTCCGGAGCCGAGGAAACGCTGGTCGTATTTTCCAGCGATACTGGTAAGCCGGTGATGACATTTGGCGAAGATCAGCGTGTTGCGCGACGTGAGCTCCTGCGTCACTTCGTTCTTGAGCAAACCGCTTTGCAATTCGAATCACGTTTGCCTCGACTTGCAGTCAGGCCCCGACCTCAAAAATGGATCGACTTCTGCCTTCTTGCACTCGTGCGGATGCCGCGTGGGATGCTGCGCCTGTTGCGCAGAAAGTCATTAAATCTGCTGACCGAGATTGCTTTGGGAAAAGGCAATTACGAACTCACTATAAATTTGGCGGCAGAGTGGATTCGGCGTGACCCGACGTCTCCAATCGCCTGGGCTTACCTAGGGAATGCCTTTCAAGCCTTGCAAGAGTACCCGGCCTCCCTGGCGGCCTTCGATATGGCCACAACTTTGGTCGACGAGATAAATTGCCTCGTCAATAGAAAAAAGATAAAGGCATTGGAGATTGTCGCGCGAGGCGATACCCGGCTTTATCGGGATGTCCTTCGCTCTGCATATGCCGCGGATCGGTCTTTACCGGGAAACGTTGCAATGCTTCACACTTTGGCGGAAGCGCACGCAGCGCTCGGCGAATACGATTCCGTGAATAATATTCTAGTAGCTGATGCCTACAAACAAGCCAAATTGCTTTATCATGGTAATATTTACTATGATCAATTGCTTTTGTGGATTGTAAAATTCCGCGAAGACCCCGATCGGTTTGTACCACCATTGGGCGGCGGCACGCGCCCCAGTTACCTCATTGCGTTCGTGGTATGGGGGGAATCTTTTCATGAGGTAATGGAGCAGATTACTCTGCCGTGCCTTCTTGCTTCTGGAAATTTGCCGTATCTTTCACTTGCGGGGTCCGTCCGTATTCTTTTCTTTACGCCGGAGAGTGAAGTCAGGCGTCTTGAAGAAATGCCAATTCTGGCAGAATTGCGCCGTTACTCGCAGTGCAAGATTATTGGGTTTCCATCATTCCTCACATCTTTTCCAGATAAATACAAGTTGATGAGTGCGCTGCATGTTGCAGCCCTGACAATATCTCAGAGAGACAAGAGCCATTTTATTTTCCTCGCCCCCGATATTGTTTTTTCTGAGAACTATCTGGAGACGCTTGATCGCTATCGGGCAAGCGGAAAGGGAATCGTGATGGTGGGGGGCATCATGCTCGAACTCACCGGATTCCGCAGGGCATTGAATTGGAAGCCAGACAATGTAGCCTCCCCACTCAGCCTCAATCCTTCGACTTTGCTAGAACTTGGACTGCAACATCTTCATCACGTTTCTGTGAAGAATTTTTACGCTACTGAAATGGACCGATCCTCTGCTTCTATTATTTTCTGGCCCTTGCGTAATGGTGGGCTTATAGCCCATGGTTTCCATCACACCCCGTATCTTATTTCTTCAGATGTCCTGGCTCGGTATGATGGCTCGTTCTTTTTGACGATTGATAGCGACTTTATGAATCATATTGTCAAGAATGAAAGTGATCTCAATGATTGCGTCATTATTTCTGATGCAAGAGAGGCAAACTATTTTGAACTTTCCCGTCCGGAGCGCTCCGATACTCATTACATTTGCAACAACGAAGTCATCGTTCGTTGGGGTTCGGTTCAGGGAATTGCGGCACGCTGGCTGTTCGAGAAGAGAGTGGATTTTGCACCACAAGGTGTCCAGGCCGATGATCCGGCAGTGATTGCATCTGACAAGATCGTAAAAGAAATCCTTACCGAAATAGATATCAGGAAGAACCTTATCTCTCATGAATGTGACGCGACATCTTCCATGGATTTTGTGAAAAATGAGGAAAACCCAGAAGATATGGATTTTCTTCCTCAAATCGAAGAAGTTTGACAACGTCCATCAGGGTAATCGTTGCGCCTTGATCGGTGATTACTCACGGGGTTGGCAGAGGCTTGGCTGTTGTCGAGGTGCTGTGGGCATTGTGGGTGCTTGACGATCCGGTGTCGCGCGGCCGCTGGCGCCCGATCCCGATCCCGATCCCGATCCCGATCGCACCGAGCGCTGCCTGGCTGATTGTTGTCCGCATTGCCAAACCGCATTGTCACCGGAGGCGCAGCGCTGCCGGCGCTATCGGGCCGAGCCGCCCAACGCCCTGCCGCCGGGAACGCCCTTCGGCCCGGGGTTCCGCTTGCTGCTGGCCTACCTGCATCACAGCCATCATGTCGGTTTCGAACGGCTGGCGCGTCTGCTGAAGGAAATGTTCGGGCTGGGCATCTCCGAAGATGCCATCGCCAATGCCTTCCGCCGCATGGGTCTGGCGTTCGACACCGCCTGCACGGCGATCAAGGCCAAGCTCCTGACGGCTCCCGTCATCGCTTCGGACGAGACCACGACACGGGTCAACGGCGTGACCCACCGGCAGTGGGTGTTCCAGTCCGACGAGGCCGTTCTGCACACCATCGCCCGCGGCCGGGGACGGGCAGGGGCGTCCTGTCCATGGGCTTTGGAGGAATGGCCGCCACTGTCCTGCCCGGCCCCTGACAGGAACAATCGGCGGCACGGGAGGCAGGAGCAGGGTCAGAGCGGCTGGAGCGGCATCGTCAGCGTCACCCGGGTGCCGGCATGCTGCCGGTCATGGTGCAGAAGCGCCCCCAGGCTGGTCGCCATCGCCTGGACGATGCGGGTGCCGAGACCGGTTCCACGGGGAGTGTCGTCACCGGAAAAGCCGATCCCGTCATCCTCGACGCTCACCGACAATTGTCCATCAGCGGCCGTCGCCCGGACCCGGATGCTGCCGGTCCCGCCGTCCGGATAGGCGTATTTGCAGGCGTTCGTGACCAGTTCGGTCACGATCACCGCCAGGGACACCGCCTTGTCGGTCGGCACCGAAACCGCATCGGCGACGACGATGAAGCTGTCCGGGTGCCGGGATGCCATCGCGGTGTGCATTTCGGCGAGCAGTGTTTCCAGATAGGCGTCGAAGCGAACGGACCGCACGTCGCCGGATGTGTAGAGGCTGCGGTGGATGCCGGCGATCGCGGTGATCCGCGCCTGGGTTTCGTCCAGGGCGGCCAGCGCCATCGAATCGGACAGTCCCGACTTCTGCATCCGCACGAAGGCCGCCACCAGGGCCAGGCTGTTGGCGACGCGATGGTTGACCTCGGTCAACAGCAGTTCCGCCCGGTCGCGCGCGGCGCGCACCTCCTGCTCCGCCCGTTCGCGTTCGTGGCGCAGCTGGGATTTCTCCAGCGCCTGCCCGATGGCCGCGACCAGCAGATCGAAGAACCCTTCGCCGGCTTCCTTGGGGACGTAATCGTCCGCCCCGGCCTTCAGCGCCGCGACGGCCACCCGCGTGTCGCCGGCGCCGGTGACATAGACGACCGGCGGCGCGTTCTTCCCGGAGAGCAGGGCCGGCAGGATGTCCAGCCCGGTCGCTCCCGGCATCTCGTGATCGAGACAGACCACGGTGATGCCACCCTGTTCCAGCCGCTCCACCCCCTCCCGGCCGTCTTTCGCCCACTCGACCGCGTAGCCGCGCCGTTCGAGCTTCCGTTGCACCAGCCGCGCCAGGACAACGTCGTCGTCGATGTAGAGGATGCGGACGGCCGGGGCGGTCATGCCTCCGCCTCGGGTATCTGGATGACGGAGAAGAACAGCCCCAGCTGCCGGATCGCGGTGGCGAAACTTTCGTAATTCACCGGCTTGGTGATGTAGACGCTGGCGCCGATGTCGTAGCAGCGCTGGATTTCCTGCCGGTCGTCGGTGGTGGTCAGCACCACGACGGGGAAACGCCTGGTGTAGGGGTTGGCCTTGAGCTTCGACAGGATGTCGACGCCGGTCATGTCCGGCAGGTTCAGGTCCAGCAGGATCAGAAGCGCCCGGCCCGTGCTGGCCTGCCCGGTTCCGTCCGGTCCGAACAGATAGGCCAGCGCGCTGGTGCCATCGGTGAAGGGCACGATCTCGTTGGTCACGCCGGCCCGGCGGATGTTCTTCTCGATCAGCCGGGCATGCCCCTCGTCGTCCTCGATCATGACGATGCTCACCGTCTGGGCGTCACGCATCATGAGCGGGTTTCTCCGAGGGCAGGGCAAGGGTTTCAGGAAGGCTTATGCGAAAGACGCTGCCCTGTCCAGGAACCGAATCGACGGTGACCTCGCCCTGCAGGCGGCGGACGAGCGTCCGGACATAGGCAAGACCGATCCCTTCGCCGGGGCGGTCCTGCACGCCGGAGCGGCGGAACAGCTCGAAGATGCGCTCGTGATCCTGCGCTGCGATTCCGCGTCCGTTGTCCGCGATCTCGAAGACCAGCCGGTCCGGCTCGGCCCGGCCGCGGATGGCGATCCGGCCGGGCCGGGCCGGGTCGAGATACTTGATCGCGTTGTCGAGCAGGTTCCCGAACACCTGTTCCAGGGCGAGCCGGTCGGAGACGAGCGACGGCAGGGGGCCGGCGATGTCGATGGCGCAGCGCAGCTCGCCGGCCCGATGGCGGAAGCTGGCGACCGCGTTTTCCACGAGGGTCTGCATGGAGACGGGTTCGGGGTTCAGCGTCCGGCTGCCCTGGCGCGACAGGGCGAGGATGGCGTTGATCAGGCGGTCCATCTTGGTCGTCGAGGTCCGGATGAAGCCGATGGCTTCCGGCATGTCCTCGCTCACCGCCCGCCGCGCCTCCGCCGCCTTGGCGTCGTCGGCCCCCGCCGGCTGCCGGTCCAGGTGAGCGGCAACGCTTGCCAGCCCCACCTCGAATTCGCTGGTGAAGCCCATCACGTTGACCAGCGGCGCCCGCAGGTCGTGGCTGACGATGTAGGCGAAGCGCTGGATCTCGGCGTTGGCCCGCTGCAGCTCCATCGTGCGCTCCGACACGCGCTGTTCCAGAGAGTCGTTGAGGGCCTGGATCGCGCGTTGCGCCTGCATGAGGTCCCGCGTGTAGCGGACCGCGATCCACACGGCGCCGCCGACCACCAGCAGGATGAACAGGCCGCCCAGGTTCGCCACCCAACCGGATATCCGCGCCTGTCCGGTCAGGGCACGGAGCTGCGTGTCGAGCTGGGCGTCGGCGGGGGTGATCAGGTCGGCGAGCGCCTGACGGGCGTCGTCCATCAGCCTCATGCCGCGGCCGGTGCGCACGATGGCCAGGGAGTCGTCATGGCGTCCGGCCTCCATCAGGGCGATGGTCTCGGCCAGCTCCTCCCGCTTGGCGGCGGCGAGGCCGACGAGACGGTCGACGATGCGCAGCTCGCCGTCGTCCTCATCGGCAAGGTCGCGCAGCCGGGCGATGGTGGCGTCGACCGCCGCGACCGCCGTCTCGTAGGGCTTGAGATACTGACGGTCCTCGGTGAGCAGGTAACCGCGTTGCCCGATCTCGGCGTCCTGCAACTGGCTGAGCAGCGTGCCGGCGGCGACCCTCAAGGCGCTGATCCGGCTGACGGAACGGGAATATTGCTGCGTGCTGTCCGCCAGCCACCCGGACATCACGATGATCGCCAGCAGTGCGACCGCGGCGGCGAGCAGCATCAGAAGGGTCCGGCGGGTGACTTTGCTGCTGGATCGATGCATCGCGGGTGGCCGGCCGGAGCGAGGAAGAGTAAGACCCTCTACCAATTCGCGGGAGGGTTGGCAATCGGCGGCGTCTTCGAGCCACTGCCGATCTTTCGTCATTTTTTGAAGCTGTTGGGATGGACGAGTGGTTTTCCGCACCCGCACACTCGCCTTACAGTCAAGCCATCGACCTGACCGGAAGGAGCGTGCGCGCGATGGAGCCCATCCTGTGGGAGTGGATCAACGCCCTGGCGCGGTGGCTGCACGTCATCACCGCCATCGCCTGGATCGGATCGTCCTTCTACTTCATCCATCTCGACGCCTCGCTGCGCCGCCGCGCGGGCGCGCCGGCCGGGACGGCGGGCGATGCCTGGCAGATCCACGGCGGTGGCTTCTACCACATGACCAAATACATGGTCGCCCCGCCGCAGCTGCCGGAAGAGCTGACCTGGTTCAAGTGGGAATCCTACGCGACCTGGCTCAGCGGCTTCTTCCTGATGTGCGTGCTGTACTATCGCGGTGCCGACCTGTTCCTGATCGACCAGGACGTGCTGGCGCTCGGTCACTGGCAGGCGGTGGCGATCAGCGTCGGGGCGCTGGTGGCGGGCTGGGTCGCCTACGACCTGATGTGCAAGTCGCCGCTGGGCCGCAACGATGGCGCGCTCGCCGTCGCCGGCTTCGTCATGCTGGTGGCGACCGCCTGGGCGATGACGAAGATCTTCAGCGGGCGCGGCGCCATGCTGCAGGTCGGTGCGCTGATGGCGACCATGATGGCCTGCAACGTCTTCATGCTGATCATCCCCAACCAGCGCAAAACGGTGGCCGCCATGCTGCGCGGCGAGACGCCCGACCCGTCGCTGGGCAAGAAGGCGAAGCAGCGGTCGCTGCACAACAATTACCTGACCCTGCCGGTCGTCTTCCTGATGCTGTCCAACCATTACCCGCTGGTCAGCTCCACCCGCTACAACTGGGTGATGGTGGCGCTGGTCCTGGTGGTCGGCACGGCGATCCGCCATTTCTTCAACAGCCGCCATGCCGGCAAGCCGACCCCCTGGTGGACCTGGGGCGTGGCCGCCGCCGGCATGCTGGGCTGCGTCTGGCTCAGCACCATGGGGCCGGCGACGGCCGATACGGCGGCCGTGGCACCGGTGAAGGTCGGCTTCAATCAGGTGGAGGAGATCGTCGCCACCCGCTGCAGCATGTGCCACGCCGCCCAACCGGTGTGGGAAGGCATCGCCGCTCCGCCGCGCGGCGTCGTGCTGGAGGGGGACGGGATCCGCCGCCATGCCGACCAGATCCGCCTGCAAGCCGGCTACAGCAGCGCCATGCCCCCCGCCAACATCACCGGCATCACCCCGCAGGAACGCGCGGTGTTGGCGGCGTGGTCCGGGGACATTAAGTAACCCTCCCTCGCAGCACCCTATCGAACCGGAACCCCATGCCCGACCAACCCATCGCTTCCGCCATCCGTGGGCGCCTGCTCAGCTTCCGTCGCGCGCCCGCCGGGCCGGGGGATCTCGACTGCCTGTCCTATCATGAGGACGGGCTGCTGCTGGTCGGGGACGACGGCCGGATTCTGGAGGCCGGGGATTGGGCCAAGCTGCGCGGCCGGCTGCCGGAGGGGGTGGCGGTCGACGACCACAGCGGCAAGCTGGTGTTGCCCGGCTTCATCGACACCCACATCCATTTCCCGCAGACCCAGGTCATCGCCTCCTACGGCGCCCAACTGCTCGACTGGCTGGAGACATACACCTTCATCGAGGAGCAGCGCTTCGCCGACCCGGCCCATGCCGCCGCCAATGCCGCCTTCTTCATGGACGAGCTGCTGCGCAACGGCACGACCACGGCGGTCGTCTACGGCTCGGTCCACCCGCAGTCGGTCGATGCCCTGTTCGCCGAGGCCGAGGCCCGCGGCGCCGGGCTGATCGCCGGCAAGGTGATGATGGACCGCCATGCCCCCGCCGCCCTGACCGACACGGCCGACAGCAGCTATCGCGACGGCAAGGCGCTGATCGCCCGCTGGCACGGAACGGGGCGGCAGCGCTATGCGGTGACGCCGCGCTTCGCCATCACCTCGACCGAGGCACAGCTGGAGGCGGCCGGCGCGCTGCTGCGCGAGCATCCCGGCGTCCACATGCAGACCCATCTGTCGGAGAACACCGACGAGATCGCCGAAGTGGGCCGCCTGTTCCCCGGCGCCCGCGACTACACCGACGTCTATGACCGCTTCGGCCTGCTGGGGCCGACCTCGCTGTTCGGCCATTGCATCCATCTGTCGGAAGTCGAGATGGCCCGGCTGTCGGAAAGCGGGTCGGTCGCCGTCTTCTGTCCGACCAGCAACCTGTTCATCGGCAGCGGCCTGTTCGACCTCGATGCCCTGTCGAAGCCGGAGCGGCCGGTCCGCACCGCCATCGCCACCGATGTCGGCGGCGGCACCAGCTATTCCATGCTGCGCACGGCGGCGGAGGCCTATAAGGTGCTGCAGCTGCGGCGCCAGAACCTGCCGGCGCTCGCCGCCCTGCACTGGATGACCCGCGGCAATGCCGAGGCGCTGGGGATGGCTGGCGAGATCGGCAGCCTGGAGCCCGGGCGCTGGGCCGACCTCGTCGTGCTCGACCCGGTGGCGACGCCGGCTATGCGACATCGCATGAAGACGGTGGACGGCGACCTGGAGGAGGAGCTGTTCATTCAGGTGACGCTGGGCGACGACCGCTCGGTGGCCGCCACCTATCTGCGCGGCCGCAATTCGCATCTGCGGCAAAGCGGCGCTTGACCCAAGCCCCCAGTTTCTGTAGGAGTTCCGCCGTCATTGGGGAGTAGCCACCTGCCGGCACCGATCCGGCGGGGTTCGCGTCAACAGACTTGGATGGTTCCGGCCTCCGGCCGTTACCGCCATGGCGCGCACGGCGACCAGAGGGTCGACCCGGCGAGACCAGTGGATCGGGCATCTCCGCGGCCAGCCGGAGTCCGTCCGGTTCCACTGTGTTGTCTGGCCCGGGAATAGCCATGATCGCCACGTCCCTTGCGCTCGCCTTCAGCCTTTCGATGGACAGCTTCGCCGCCGCTCTCGGCCGCGGCGCCTGCTCGCGCCGAGCCGGCCTGCCGGAAGCGATGCGCGTGGGCGCCGCCTTCGGCGTCTGCCAGTTCGCCATGCCGCTGGTCGGCTGGGGCGTCGGCATCGCCTTCGCCAGCCTCGTCGAATCGGTCGATCACTGGATCGCCTTCGGTCTGCTGCTGGCGGTCGGCGGTGCGATGCTGCGCAACGCCATCCTGGATGGCGAGGACGAGGGTGAGGAGGATTGCGGCCCGGTGCGCAGCGTGCGCGCCGAATGGCTGGCCCTGCTGACCACCGCCGTCGCCACCAGCATCGACGCCGCCGCTGTGGGGGCGGGGCTGGCGCTGGTCGATGTGGACATGGTGACGACCTCGGCGCTGATCGGCGTGGTGACCTTCGCGGTGGCCTTCGGCGGCGTGCTGATCGGCAAGGCCGCCGGCAACCATCTCGGGCGCTGGGCCGAGATGGCCGGCGGCGTGGTGCTGATCGGGCTGGGCGCCAAGATCCTGCTTGAGCACACGATGGGGTAAGGCGCTGCACCGGTCGGCGGGAGAGGTGCCGGAACAGGCGCCAAGGCTCCCGCCATGGTGCCGGCTTACCAGCGTGCCTCGTCCGTGCCGAGCGGTCCGGCCTGCCGCTCCCAGCGGATCGGCGATCCTTCGACCGTCACGGCCGGCTTCAAGCGCAGGGCCGGTCCCCAGGCCGTCTCTTCCGGATCGCTCTTGAAATCCGCCGTGGCGGCGGTCGCCAGGGGCGGGCCGCCGTCAAAGGACGGCAGTTCGGTGAGCAGCGTCGCGACCCGGGCCAGGGAGGTGCGCCAGCAGGATCCCCGCCCGTCCGACAGCCGTAGGGTCAGCCCTCGCATGGCGGCGGTGGCGAGCAGATAGCCGGCGGCATGGTCGAGGGCCTGGACGGGCAAGGGCCCGGGCCGGTCGCCACCATGGCGGCGCATCCCTTCGGCGGCGATCCCGCCGCTCATCTGCACCAGACTGTCGAAGCCCCGCCGGTTCCGCCAGGGGCCTGTCCAGCCATAGGCATCCAGCGACACGTCGACCAGGCCGGGGCGGATGCGCTGCCGGGCCGCAGGGTCGAGCCCCATCCGGTCGAGGGCGTCGGCACGATAGCCATGCACCAGAAGGTCGGCCTGGGACAGCAGCTCCGTGAAGCGGTCCCGCTGGCCGGGGTCGCGCAGGTCGAGTCGGGTGCGGCGCTTGCCGAGCGTCATCTCGGGCAGAAGGGGAGGCTCGTCCCACCAGGGCGGATCGATCCGCAGCACCTCGGCACCGAAACCGGCGAGGAACCGCGTGGCGGTCGGTCCGGCGAGGACGCGGGTCAGGTCCAGCACCTTCACGCCGGCCAAAGGCCGCTCCGGCAGGGCAGGGGGCCGGACAGGGGTCTGGTCGGCGTCGGCCGGCTCCTGGGCCTCGAACCACAGCAGTGGCTCCCGGGCGACCGCCTGTCCTTGCGGGTGGCTGCGCCAGGATGCGAGATCGCGCATCGCCGCCGCGCACCCGCCTTCGCCGACAATTGCGCTTTCCAGCCCGTCGGCGCTCCAGCGGCGGACAGCGGCGGCCACCGCGTCACGGTCAGGCGGTGCGCCGAGACAGCGAAGGGCCGCGTCGCGATGATGCGCGGCGTTGGTGTGAAGACGGATCCAGCCATCCTTTGCCTCGTAGTCGCCGGCGATCGGATCCCAGACGGGTGGCAGGCTCCAGCCCAGCGGCGTCACGGAGGTGCCGAACCACAGGGAGGCCAGACGGTGGTCGACCGTCACGGACGGGCTTTGGCCGAAGGCCGCCTCCTTGAATTCGGCGACCGCCAGACCGGCCGCGGCCATTGCCGCGGTGGACAGCGCACTGACCGCGAAGACGGAGGGAAGGTTCCCTTCGCCATGAAGCCCGACCGAAGCAAGAAGCCGGCTGTCGCCGCCCGCGGCCCGCCAGATCGCGGCAAGGGCCGTGCGTTGCGGGGAACCGGAGTCCCCGTTCATCAGTGCCATGATTTTCTCCATTGGAAGAGCGGGCTCCAGGCCGCTCTGGCTTCACTTCATCGCGGGCCGGTTATATCGTCAATCTTGATTGTTTCGATCAATGTGACGGGTGGGCACCATGACGGGCGCGTTGACGGTCTATCTGTCGGCCGAAGAGGCGGCAAAACGGCTGGGAGTGTCGCGCCAGACTCTCTACGCCTATGTCAGCCGCGGCCTGTTGCAGGCCCATCCCGCGGCGGACCCGCGGCAAAGCCGCTATCTGTGCGATGAGGTCGAACGGCTGGGGGCGGAGCGCAAACGCGGCCGGCGGCCGAAGGAGGTCGCCAAATCCACCCTGGATTGGGGAGCACCGGTCCTGGAATCGGCGATCACGCTGATCCGGCGCGGGCGGCTCTATTACCGCGGGCAGGACGCCGTGCGTGTGGCCGCCACGGCGACGCTGGAGGAGACGGCGGCGCTGTTCTGGGCCTGCGCGGTGGAAACCGCCTTCCCGCCGGAACCGCCGGTCGCGCTGCCCGGCTACGATGCCCTGCTGCCGCATTGCGCGGGGAGTTCACCGGCCGAGGCCTTGCCCGCCCTGCTGCTGGCGGCATCGGCCGACGAGGCGACGGCGTCCTGGCGGCCGACCGATGGGCGCTTCTTCGAGAATTGCGGCAACCTGCTGCGCCTGCTCTTCGCCGCAGCCCTGCGCAGCCGGCCGAGCGCGGCACCGCTCCACCGCCAGTTGGCGACCGCATGGGGGCTGGACGAGGCGGGGGCCGATCTCCTCCGCATGGCGCTGGTGCTGTGTGCCGATCATGAGTTGAACGCCTCCAGCTTCACGGCGCGCTGCATCGCCTCGACCGGTGCCAGTCTGCGGGCGGCGGTCGTCGGCGGACTCTGTGCCTTGTCCGGTTACCGGCATGGCTCGACCACGACGCGGGTCGAGCATTTCTGGGCGGGGCTGACGGACCGGGAGACCGTGGCCGCCCAGATCGAACGGCGGCTGGCCGCGGGCGAGAGGATTCCGGGCTTCGGACATCCGCTCTATCCCAACGGCGATGTCCGCGCCAAGGCGCTGCTGGTCCGGCTGCTGCCGAATTTCCCGGAGGCGGCGGAACTGCTGCGTGTCGTCGAAGGCCTGACCGGACAGGCCCCGTCGATCGACATGGCCCTGGTGGTCATGCGGCGGCATCTCGGCTTGCCGGAGGGAGCAGCCTTCATGCTGTTCGCCCTCGGCCGCGCCGCCGGCTGGATCGCCCAGGCGATGGAGCAGCGGGCCACGGACCATCTGATCCGTCCCCGCGCCATCTACACAGGCGTGCAACCCGACCAGTCCAGCGGATGAGCCGACTATCCTGCCGCCGGTTATCCTTCCAGAGTCATCCCCATCTCCCAGAAATCCGCCTCCAGCCGGCAGGCCTGCCGGAAGATGGTCAGCAGCCGGGGGAAGCGCGCCTCGGTCATGCCGTCGGCGGCCAGCCGGTCGAGATTTTCCCGCGCCGCCCATGCCACCTCCTGATAGGCCGCGCCGGCATATTCGGCGATCCAGACGCGGTAGGGGTTGGCATCGTCGAGCGCACCCGGCACTGCCGCCAGCCGGCGGCCGATCTCGGCATAGCCGACGATGCAGGGGCTGAGTGCCACATGCAGGTCCAGCAGGTCGCCGCGCAAGCCCGTCTCCAGCACATAGCGGGTGTAGGCCATCGTCGCCTTGGACTCCGCCGCCTGCTCCAGCTCGGCGGCGGGCAGGCCCCAGCCGGCGCACAGGCCGACATGCAGGTCCATCTCCACGTCGAGGATCGCCTTCAGCCCGTTCAGCGAGGCCCGCATCTCGCGCAGGTCGCGGCCCTTGTAGATGGCGAGCGCATAGGCGCGGGCGAAATGGATCAGGAACAGGTAGTCCTGCACCAGATAATGCCGGAAGCATGCCTGCGGCAGCGTTCCGTCGCCCATCCCGCGCACGAAGGCATGGTCGACATAGGCCGACCAGTCCGGCCGTGCCCCGGCGACAAGCCGCTCGAACAGGTCGGGGCTGGCGATAGATGGGGGCATGGTGGCGCTCTCCGGGGTCGCTGACGGGTTGGGGCACATATTCTAGCCGTTATTCCCCCGTTTGCAGCAAGGCACCGCGCACCCGCGCCTGATGGAAGGCGGCGAGGAACACGGCGATGCCGGCCGCCATGTAAAGCACATTCAGCCCGACCGCCCAGGCCAGATGGTCCCAGCGCAGGGTGCCGTCGAACACCAGCGCCCGCATGCCCTCGAACACATGGGCGGACGGCAGGGCGAGCGACACCGGCTGGAGCCAGGCCGGCAGGACCGACACCGGGTAATAGACGGCGCTGACCGGGGCCAGCATGAAGACGACGATCCAGGCCAGCCCTTCCGCCCCCATGCCGTAGCGCAGGATCAGCGCCACGATCAGCAGCCCGAGCGACCAGCCCAGCACGATCAGGTTGGCGAAGAAGGCGGCCAGCGGCAGGCCGAGCGCGAAGACCGAATAGCCGAAGAAGGGGATCGCCAGCCCCGCCGCCGGCAGCACGCCGATCAGGGTGCGCAGCAGGCTCATGGTCATCAGCGCTGTCACCCATTCGCCGGGCCGCAGGGGGCTGACGAACAGATGGCCGAGGTTGCGCGACCACATCTCTTCCAGAAAGGAGATGGAGACGCCGAGCTGGCCGCGGAACAGCACGTCCCACAGCAGAACCGCGCTGACCAGCACGCCGGCTCCCTGCGCCACCCAGCCGCTGCCGCCGCCGCTGGTCGAGGCCATGAACTGGTTGATGTAGCCCCACAGGATCATCTGCATGGTCGGCCAATAGGCCAGCTCCAGGATGCGCGGCCAGGACCCGCGCAGCAGGTACCAGTAGCGCAGCACCATGGCGCCGACCCGGCGCAGCGAGAAGCCGTTGCGTGGAATGGCGACCTCACTCGGCGGCATCGGCGGCCTCTCCGGTCGGAATGCGGTCGTCGGCGGCGCGGGCGATGTCGAGAAACACCTCCTCCAGCGTCTGGCGTCCGTAGCGGGCGAGCAGGGCCGACGGCGCGCCGCGGTCGACGATCCGGCCCTGGCGCATCATCAGCACGCCGTCACACAGCCGCTCGACCTCCAGCATGTTGTGGGACGCCAGCAGGATGGTGGCGCCGGTGCGCAGGCGGTACTGCTCAAGATAGGTCCGGATCCAGTCGGCGGTGTCGGGGTCGAGCGACGCCGTCGGCTCGTCCAGCAGCAGCAGCTCCGGATCGTTCAGCAGCGCTTTGGCCAGCGCCACCCGGGTTTTCTGTCCCGCCGACAGCCCGCCGGACGGGCGATCGAGAAAACGCGACAGGTCAAGCTGCTCAGCCAGCTCTCGGACGCGCTTTTTGACGCATGTCAAACCGTAGAGGTGGGCATAGACGGTAAGGTTCTCCCGCACCGTCAGTCGATGGGGCAGCTCGACGTAGGGGGAGGAGAAGTTCATGCGCGGAAGCACGGCATGCCGATGGCGCGCCATGTCGACGCCCAGGATCTCCACCGTCCCGGCCGTCGGCAGCAAAAGCCCCAGCAGCATCGAGATGGTCGTCGTCTTGCCCGCGCCGTTACCGCCGAGAAGGCCGGTGACGCTGCCGCGCGGCACGGCGAAGGTGATGGCGTCGACCGCCGTCACGTCCCGGCCGTCGGGGGTCGGGAAGCGCTTGGTCAGCCCGTCCGCCCGGATGGCGGGCGACAGGCTGGCCACCGATAATTCGGTCGAAGGGCGGGGGGGCATGGTGCGCTCGGTCATGGACACAGAATATGGCGGCAACCGCCGCGACCGCCAGGGGCATCCATCGCGGAGGACGCGGTCATGGTGACGATGGCCAGCACGCTGACCGCACCGGTTGCGGTCCCGGCGGCACCGCCGCAATGGGCGCAGCCGGATGGCCGCATCACGCTGCGCACGCTGATCCTGATCCGCTGGGTCGCGGTGCTGGGGCAGCTGGCCGCGGTGACCTTCGTCAATCTCGGGCTGGGCTTCCCGCTGCCGCTCGGGCCGGTGCTGGCCGCCGTCAGCGCGTCGGCGCTGCTGAACATGGTGGCGATGGCCCAGCGCGGCGGCCGGCTGCGGCTGGCCGACCGCGACGCGGCGCTCTATCTCAGCTACGACATGCTGCAGCTGACGCTGCTGCTCTATCTGACCGGCGGGTTGAGCAACCCCTTCGCCATCCTGCTGCTGGCGCCGATGACCGTGGGTGCGGCCATCCTGTCGCGCTACAGCACGGTGCTGCTGACCGGGCTGAACCTGATCTGCCTGACCGCACTCGCCCTCTGGCACTTCCCGCTGCCGTGGGAGGAGCCGGTGCGCTCGATGGCGCCGCTCTATGCCTTCGGCGTCTGGCTGTCGCTGACGGTGTCGTCGATCTTCATCGCCGGCTACGTCTTCCGCGTCGCCGCCGAGGCACGGCGCTTCGCCGACGCGCTCGCCGCCTCGCAGGTGGCGCTCGCCCGCGAACAGCGGCTGGGCGCGCTGGGCGCGCTCGCCGCCGCCGCCGCGCACGAGCTTGGATCGCCGCTCGGCACCATCGCCGTGGTGGCGAAGGAGCTGGCGCGCGACCTGCCGCCCGACAGCCCCTATGGCGAGGATGTCGAGCTGCTGCAGAGCCAGGTGATGCGCTGCCGCGAGATCCTGGCCGATCTGGCGCGCAAGCCCGAGGCCGATGGCGGCGACCCGTTCGAGCGGCTGCCGCTGACCGCGCTGATCGAGGCCGCCGCAGCCCCCCATCGCCTCGGCCACATCGATTTCGCCGTGGAACCTGAAGCTGCTGCGCCTGCCGACCTCGCGCGAGCAGACGGTGACGGAGGAGGAGGTCAAGACCCTGATCGCCGAAGGCACCCAGAGCGGCGTTTTCGAGCCGGCCGAACGCCAGATGATCGAGGGGGTGATGCACCTGTCCGACCGTACGGTTCGGTCGATCATGACCCCGCGCCCTGATCTGATCTGGCTGGACATCGACGACAGCCCCGAAACGGTGGCCCGCGAGATCTGCGAAAGCGGCTATTCCCGCTTTCCGGTCTGCCGCGGCGATGTGGACGAGGTGCAGGGAATCGTCGCGGCCAAGGCGCTGCTCAACCAGTCGCTGAAGGGGGTTTCCTTCGATGTGCGGGCGGCGATGGTCCAGCCGCTGGTCGTCCATGACGGCACGCCGGTCTTCCGCCTGCTCGACCTGTTCAAGCAGGCCAGCGTCCACATGGCTGTGGTTGTCGACGAGTATGGCAGCGTCGAGGGGCTGGTCACCATGACAGACATCCTCGAAGCCATTGCCGGTGAACTGCCCGACAGCACCCAGGAGGGCGATTCCGCCGCCGTCCAGCGCGAGGATGGCAGCTGGCTGGTCGATGGCATGACCCCGGTCGAGGAGGTCGAAGCGCTGGTCGGCGTGAAGAACATGAAGGGGGAGGGCGATTTCCATACCATCGCCGGCTTCCTGCTCGACCATTTCGGCCATGTTCCGACCGCGGCCGAGCATTTCCACTGGAACGGCATCCGTTTCGAGGTCGTCGACATGGATGGCCGCCGCATCGACAAGGTGCTGATCCAGCTGAACCCGGAGGTTTCGGAGGGTTGAAGGCAGGATTTGTTTGCGGATGACCTCCATGGATGAGTCGATAGGATCAAGCGGCAGGGAATTGCATGAGCTGATCGCAAGTGGGCAGCTGGCGCTCATTCCCGCCGGCTTCCGCTGCCACACCAAGCTCCTGCTTTCCGAAAAATTCCATGTCTCACAGGAATCGCTGCCTTTCGACAGCGGCTTTTTTCCACCCGCCGCAGTGGCATCGTTGTTGAGAAGCGATAGGGTCGATCTGGCGCAATTCGGAAGTGAAAAAGGACATGCCGTTTGCATGAAATTTGAACACTTCATGCATGAGGAATTTGGAAACGGTATTAAATTCCAAACGTCCAGTTATGAAGAAATAGACGAGTTGGCCAGAGATAGGAATGCGCCGAACATCAATCAGTTTCTGGACAGTACATTTGGATATTACACCTGTGACTTGCGAAATTGTTTCGTTCTTGCGCACTTCAATTGGCATAAATTTTCAGATATTAAGAATAGCGGTGGAAGCTATGACGTTTTGAGAAATATAACTCATGCAAGTTCCATTCTCACCAAGCGTGTGAATCGAATGCATGAGACGTGCTTTCGTGCAAAATGGGTTGTGTTTGCTATTTACGACATAAAAAAATATAAGTACATGATGATTGATGACGCGATATTCGATCTTAATGATTTTGACGTTATTTTGAGCGCTGCGACAGAGGTTTATGGAAACAAATGTCAGGTTGTCGCTTTGTCTCAAATCAATTCGCCGCAGGATATTCTTGATATCATCTCTTGAGTCGGATTTGATGGCGATTTGATCGCGAGGGCGCCATTCACGGCCGCGCGCATGTTTGCCGTGCGCGGAAATACCAAATATTGAGCCGCGGGAAGCAAAAGTGCGATGACCGCTGGCCTTGCTCATGTTACGTTGCTTGCGCGCCGCTAACCTTCCCATTGTATAGTGTGCTCGGGAGATCCCAGTCTACATGGTCTTGTGATTCCTCCTGCATCGTAATGGGGATTGAATTGCAAGTAATTGAAATAGCCAGATGCTTCCTGGCCATGATCTGGAAGGCGAATGATGAAATTATTCATGCACACTCCCAAATGTGCAGGTACGAGTGTCAGAATGATGTTGGAGGGAAACCCCCATGTCAACCTGAGATGCGACTATGAGTCTTTTGCCAGAATTCCAGCTCCCGATCGAGCTGTGGTGATCGATCGGTGTAAAACGGCGCCAGCAGAGGCAAGCGACCATGAAATAATCTATGGACATTTCTTTCCTATAAAATATCTGGGTGCTGAACCCCATCGGGACTTTAAACTGGTAACGATTCTGCGTGATCCAGTTGAACGGATCGTATCCCATTATAAATTCTGGGGCACCACAATATTTGGAGAGCATTATGTATGGAAAAAAATGAAGGCAGAGAACTGGAGCCTCATTGATTTTGCGTTGAGTGACGAGATGCGGAATTTTTATAGCCAATTTATGGAAGGCGTCGGTGTCGATAAATTTTCATATATAGGTATTTTTGAAAACCTGGATGTTTCCGTTCGAAAATGCCTCGATGTTCTTGAGGTTTCCGGGAACAGTATGTCTCTGGGGCACCACAACAAGACCGAGTCGAATTACAAAGTCGACTTGAGTGATGATATCATCAAAGAAATAAAGAAATTTCATGCAGAAGACTATAAAATATATGAATATGCTGTGTCAAAGTTCGGTCATTGATTATTATAGCCATGCTATAATATGTGGTGCTGTTGTTCTGGTTTTAACGGGATCTGATCGTGTGCTTGGTATGAAATGAAAGAACATCAGACATCCATTTGACGATTGGAGCCATGCTTCGACAGATTCCGACTTTATGCAATCCGACCTAATGAAGTGCTGCCGGTCTGGTGCCGGCGGACGCCGTGGTCTCGCCGCCATTCGTCTTGCGCACCGCCTCGACCAGATCGCGCACCTCATCTGTCAGGTCGTCCGCGTTCCAGCCATGGCCATCGGCGCCGGCCACCACCAGCAGGCGCAGGGTGGTGCGCATCAGGTCGCCAGCCTGCCAGCCGTTGGCGCGCTCCGCCTCGCGGACCATCTGCAACAGACCGGTTGCACAGGTCAGGACTTCCGGGTCGACCTTCATCGGGCGCTCCTCCCCGCCCTATAGAGGGCGAAAACTGTTTGCCTTACCAACAATTATTGGAGCGTCGCCTGGGTCTGTCAAACAGGTCCTGCGGAAAATCGGGATGGCATCGAAGCGGCCGCACCGCTCCGATCCACGTGCAACGCGCAAATCACATTGCCCTTTCGGAAACGAGGGCTTTCAAACCGGCTCCGTCGACGTTCGGGCCGCGTGTGGGGCGGGGAGAGCGGGTTTTCAAAGCCACCGCCTATGGCACGCAAGACATCCAACCCGATGTTGACAGCCTCCCTACTGGTTGGTAGGTTTGGGGCATGAACACGCAATCGACCAGAGCCGACGACATTCTCCGCTGTGCGCGCTCACTCATCGTCAGGGGCGGCTACAACAGTTTCAGCTATGCTGACATCTCCAAGGTCGTTGGCATCCGCACGGCGAGCATACATCATCATTTTCCCGGCAAATCGGATCTGGTCCGCGTGCTCGTCGCACAGTACCGGGAGGAGGCTTTGGCTGGACTGGACCGGTTGGAGCAGAGCATCCCCGATCCGCTCGACCAGCTCCGCGCCTATCTCGGCTATTGGGAGGGGTGTTTCGCCGATATGGCTGCCCCATTCTGCGTCTGTGCGCTGCTTGCGGGGGAAATCCCGGTTCTGCCCGAAGAGGTCGCGGTGGAAGTGCGGGCACATTTCCGCCAGCTCGCCGATTGGTTGACGGGAGTCCTCGAACGCGGCGCCGCACAGGGCCGCCTCCGCCTGTCGGGAACCGCCAGAGCGGACGCCGAGATGTTCATGGCCACCACGCATGGCGCGATGCTATCGGCCCGTGCCTATGGCGATGCCACGGCCTTCGGCGCCATAACCCGCCCCCTGCTGGAGCGGATCGCCGCCTGAACGCGGAGCCTTGCCCGCCGGGCAAACGCTCGGCCATCCAGCCTACCAATTGATAGGTAGATTTGTCTGTCCTTGGATCCGGACCTACCCTGCGGCCTCTCGCCGGCCCGTCCTTCTGAACCTGAAAGGAAATCGCTGATGTTCGGAATTTCTCCGATCGGCTGGGCTCATACGCTCGGCAGCCTGCCGGCCATTCCAGTGGCCGTCCATATGTTCGCCCGCCATGGCCGGATCGTGCCACGCTCCTTGCCGGGGGCCGTCTATTTCGGCTCCATGCTGATCGGTGCCTCGACGGTCTTTCTCGTCGCTCACCAGCCGGTCAGCTACGGCATCGGCGTCGTGACGATCCTGCTGCTGCTTGCGGGATATGCCGTCGGGTGGGTACCGGCGGCGGGGCGTGCGGCCCGATACATCGAGACCGTCTGCCTCAGCGTCAGCGCCTTCCTGCTGATGGTGCCGACGGTCAGCGAAATCCTGCGCCGGGTCCCGGACGGCCACCCCCTGGTGACCGACCTGAAGTCGCCGCTGCTGCTGGGCGCCCAGGGCGCGCTGGCGGTCATCCTCGTCGTCGGCCTGGTCGTCCAGATCGTCCACCTGGCCCGGCGCCGGCAATAGACCGTCCGCGCCGGCGGGCGCGCCTGTTCAATTCTCCAGCGGCGGCAGACGGGAAATGAAACGACCTTTGACGCCCTGGGGCCATTGCTTGAAAGGAACGATGCCGTCCTCGGTGGCGGCATAGGCGCGCAGATAGGCGGTCAGCGTTTCCACCGTCGTTTCGTCCGGGGCGAAGTCGCCCAGCACATAGCTCATCCGGGCGGCGGAGCGCACCGCGACGGCGCAGGGACGCCGGCAGCTCATCAGGCAGCGCATCGGCCGCAGACGCACCGCTGCGGCCAGATCGGGGGTGTCGGCCAACGCCCGTTCCATCAATGCCACCAGTTCCGCGCCCGGCCGGACGGCCTCGGGGGAGTCTTCCGGACGGCGGCAGGTCTCACAGACGACGAGCTCGACGGTCATGCTTGGGCTTTCCGCGGTTTTCCGGTTTGTACGGCCCGACAGCTAGAGGGCGGTCCGGATGCTTGTCAACGCGCTTGCGGCTTGCCAAGCATCGCGAAACTCCCGACGATGCGCGCGGGCACCAGCGACGGGCGGGACGGCGGACGGGATGAGCGCGAGGCAACGGATCGTCCGTGAACGCCGGCAATACAACCAGCTCGCCGCCGATCAGACGCTGGAGGACTACGCGCTCCGCTACACCGCGGAGCGGGCGCGGCGCTGGAGCGCGTGGCGTGTGGCCAACACCGCGCTCGGTGCCATCTCCTTCCTGGCCTGCGAGGCCATCGGCGCCGCCGTCACCCTGACCTACGGCTTCGAGAACGCGATGGCCGCCATCCTGGCGGTGGCGCTGCTCAGCATCCTGGTCGGGCTGCCGATCACCTACCATGCGGCCAAGGCCGGGGTGGACATCGACCTGCTGGCCCGCGGCGCCGGTTTCGGCTATCTGGGATCCACCATCACCTCGCTGGTCTACGCCTCCTTCACCTTCATCCTGTTCTCCATCGAGGCGAGCATCATGTCGGCCGGTCTGACCATGGTGCTGGGCATCCCGGCCTCGGTCGCCCATGTCATCAGCTCGCTGGCGGTGATCCCCATCGCCGTCTACGGCATCCGCTTCATCAGCCGCATGCAATGGGCGACGCAGCCGGTGTGGATCCTGCTGCAATGCGTGCCGCTGGCCTATTTCTTCCTGCTCGACCGCGAAACGCTGGCACAATGGGCCTCGCTGCCGGGCGTCTACGCGCCCGACGGCGGGCTGTCGCTGCTGCCCTTCGGCATGGCCGCCTCGGTGCTGCTGTCACTGCTGCCGCAGATCGGGGAGCAGGTCGACTATCTGCGGTTCCTGCCCTCGCAGGCGCGCATCGGGCGCTTGCGCTGGTGGACGGCGCTGCTGGCCGGCGGGCCGGGCTGGGTGCTGATCGGCAGCCTGAAGCTGGCCGCGGGATCGCTGCTGGCCTTCCTCGCCATCAAGCACGGGTTGCCGGTCGAGGATGCGCTGCAGCCCAACAGCATGTATCACATGGCCTTCCTCGACGTGTTCGGCTCGCCCCTGGCGGCGCTGGCGCTGACCGGGATCTTCGTCGTCGTCTGCCAGATGAAGATCAACGTCACCAATGCCTATGCCGGCTCCATCGCCTGGTCGAACTTCTTCTCCCGTCTGACCCGCAGCCACCCCGGCCGTGTCGTCTGGCTGGTGTTCAACGTGCTGCTGGCCCTGCTGCTGATGGAGATCGGCATCCTCGGCGTGATCGAGAGCATCCTCGGCCTCTATGCCAACGTCGCGGTGGGCTGGCTGGGGGCGGTCGCCGCCGATCTGGCCGTCAACAAGCCGCTGGGCTTCAGCCCGCCGGGCATCGAGTTCAAGCGCGCCCACCTCTACGACATCAATCCCGTGGGCACCGGCGCCATGGGGCTGTCGGTGCTGTGCTCCACCACCGCCTTCTTCGGTCTGCTCGGGCCGGTGGCCCAGGCGCTGGCCCCCTTCATCGGTCTGGTGGTCGCCTTCGCCGCCGCCCCGCTGATCGCCTGGAAAACGAAGGGCCGCTATTACATCGCCCGCAAGTCGGACCGGCTGCCGGGCGATGGCGCGACCATCCGCTGTTCGATCTGCGAGAACCGGTTCGAGCGTCCGGACATGGCGTTCTGCCCGGCCTACGACGCGCCGATCTGCTCGCTGTGCTGTACGCTGGAGGCGCGTTGCCACGACCTGTGCAAGACCGACAGCCGCTTCGCCGACCAGATCGCCCGCAGCCTGCAGCGGGTGCTGCCCAGGCGGATGGCCGCCGGCGTCCACACCCGCACCGGCCATTTCATCGGGGTGATGACGCTGTTCTCGCTGGTGCTGGGCGGGGTGCTGGTGGTCATCGACTTCCAGTACGCCAACGCCGACACGGCCGAGCGGGCGGCGATCCACACCGCGCTGTTCACCGTCTTCGTCTGCCTGTTCATCCTGTCCGGCGTCGCCGCCTGGCTGCTGGTGCTGGCCCATGAGAGCCGCCGCAAGGCGGAGGAGGAGACCGCCCGCCAGACCGCCATGCTGATGGACGAGATCGCCGCCCACGAACGCACCGACGCCGCCCTCCAGAAGGCCAAGGAGGTGGCGGAGGCCGCCAACGCCGCCAAGAGCCGCTACATCATCGGCGTCAGCCACGAAATCCGCGCGCCGTTGAACGCCATTTCCGGCTATGCCCAGCTTCTGGAAAGCAACAGCACCCAGCGCCCGCAGGACGCCGTCCGCGTCATCCGCCGCAGTGCCGAGCATCTGTCGAACCTGATCGACGGGTTGCTCGACATCTCCAAGATCGAATCGGGCCTGCGCCGGCTCAGCCGCGACAAGGTGCAGTTGATCGACTTCCTCGATCAGCTGGCCGACATGTTCCGCATCCAGGCCGCCGCCAAAGGGCTGGAATTCCGCTACGCCCGCGTCCCCCACCTGCCGGCTTGGGTCCACACCGACAGCAAGATCCTGCGCCAGATCCTGATCAACCTGCTGTCCAACGCGGTGAAATACACCGAGACCGGGCATGTCGCCCTGACTGTCCGCTACCGCAGCCAGATCGCCGAGTTCGAGATCGCCGACAGCGGCATCGGCATCCGCGAGGAGGATCTCGACCGCGTCTTCGAACCGTTCGAGCGCGGGCGGGGCGCGGCGGTGCGGGCGGTGGCCGGCACCGGCCTGGGCCTGACCATCACGCGGGTGCTGACCCGGATCATGGGCGGCGACCTCGCGCTGCGCAGCAAGGCGGGGGAGGGCAGCGTCTTCACCGTCCGCCTGCTGCTGTCGGAGGCCATGCACCGGCCGGGAGAGCAGGTGGAGCGCCGTGCCATCACCGGCTATGCCGGGCCGCAGATCACCATCCTGCTGGCCGACGACGACCGCGACCATCTGGCGCTGATGACCGACATCCTGCGTCCGTTGGGATTCGTTCTGTTCACTGCATCCGACGCCGCCACCTGCCTGGAGCTGGCGGCGCAGTGCAAGCCCGACGTCGCCATGCTCGACATCTCCATGCCGGGCGAGAGCGGCTGGGACGTGGCGGAGGGGCTGCGCCGGCAGTTCGCCGACCGCATCCGCATCATCATGGTCTCGGCCAATGCCTACGAGGCGCAGGGACCGGGCGACGGCCGCGCGCCGCACGATGCCTTCGTCGCCAAGCCGATCGAAATCCATGCGCTGCTCGACCGGCTGCAGGCGCTGACCGGGCTGGAATGGATCCACGCCGCGGAAAAAGCGGCGGAACCGCTTGTCGATGCCGCCGCGCCGGCCGATCAAGCTCCCAGGCCGGCCGGTCAACCACACGCCGCCCCGCCGCACGCCGCCCCGCCGCACGCCGCCCCGCCGCACGCCGCCCCGCCGCATGCCACCCCGCCAGAGTCGGCGCTGCGTCATCTCGACGACCTGCGCCAGCTTGGGCGGATCGGCTATATTCGCGGGATCGAAGCCAAGCTGCGCGAGATCGAGGCGGAGGATGCCGCCGCCCGGTCTTTCGTCGAAGGGCTGCGAAGGCTGGTGCGCGCCTTCGACCTGAAAGGCTATATGCGTGCGGTGGACGAAGCGGCGGCGCAGCGGGATGCCGGCCGGGGGCGGATCGATGAGACAAGCGCAGAAGACGGGGCCGTGACGGGATGAAGCGCCGCGACATGATCCTGGTGGTGGACGACACCCCCGACACGCTGGGATTCCTGACGGAGGCCATCGAACAGGCCGACCTGACCGTGCTGGTCGCCGTCGACGGCGAAAGCGCGCTGGAGCTGGTCGGGCAGATCACGCCGGACCTGATCCTGATGGATGCCGTGATGCCCGGCCTGGACGGCTTCGAGACCTGCCGGCGGCTGAAGCAGATTCCCCACCTGTCGCACATCCCCGTCATCTTCATGACGGGCCTCAGCGACACCGAGCATGTGGTGAAGGGGCTGGAGGCCGGCGGTGTCGATTACGTCACCAAGCCCATCGTGGTGGACGAGCTGATCGCCCGCATCCGCGTCCATCTGACCAACGCCCGCGTCGCCTACGCCGCCCGCGCAGCGCTCGACGCCACCGGCCGCTTCCTGCTGGCGACGAACGGGGAAGGCCGGCTGCTCTGGTGCACCCCGCAGGCGGAGCGGCTGCTGGCAGGGTTGCTTCCCGGTTGCGAGGCCATGCGCCCCGACGCGGCCTCCGCCGCCCTGACGGCTTCCCTGGCCGCCGGTCTGGTCCGGCTGCGCCAGGCCGCGTCCCCCGGCGGAGCGGCGGAAACCTTCGCGCTGGACCTGCCGGACGGCGAGGGCATGCGGCGTCTGGAGTTCAGCTATCTCAGCCCGGCCAACCCCGACGATATCTGTTCCGCCTCAGCGAGCCCACCGCCGGCCGGCAGGAGGCGGTTCTGCGCGACGCCCTGGGCCTGACGGCGCGCGAGGCGGAGGTGCTGCTGTGGATCGCCAACGGCAAGCCCAACCGCGACATCGGCGAGATCCTGGGCATCAGCCCGCGCACGGTGAACAAGCATCTCGAACAGGTCTTCACCAAGCTGGGGGTGGAGAATCGCGCCTCCGCCGCCGCGCTGGCGATCCGCACCCTGGCAGCAAAGGCCTGACGGCCGGCGGCCTCCATCCGGCGGCCTCCATCTGACGGTCAGACCTCGATTGTCGGCTCGGCGCCGCTCCGCCCGGCGACGATGTGGTTCATGATGCAGGTCATCACCGGCTCGCCCCGCTGGTTCAGCGTGGTGTAGGCCAGCCGCACCGTGCCGCGACCGCCCCGGCGCGACGGGATCCTCTCAACCACCTCCACCCGGACGCGGATGGTGTCGCCGGGCCGTACCGGCCGCAGCCAGCGCAATTCGTCCATGCCCGATCCGCCCAGGCTGGTGCCGGTGATCAGCCCGGTGTCGCGGAACAGCCGGAAGGTCAGCGACAACGTGTGGAAGCCACTGGCGATCAGCCCCTGGAACGGCCCGTCCGCCGCCGCCACCGTGTCGATGTGGAAGGGCTGCGGATCGAAGCGCAGGGCGAAATCCAGGATCTGGCTCTCGGTCAGGGTCGCTCCTTCCGACTCGAACACCTCGCCGATGCGGAAATCCTCGAAATGGCGGCCGGGCATCGTCTCGTTTCTCCCATGGGTGAAGTCTTGTCGTTGCCGACGGAGGGTAGCCCGCCCGCACCGTCAGGCAAAGGACAGGTCGAGCAGTGTTCAGGGCGAGGATTTTCGGCGGCCGGACATAGGCCTTACGGCGTAAACCTTTGGCGTAATTCGCAATCCTGTCGTGATGGGGCATGTTCCCGGTCGGATTTCAGACCATCGACGGACGGATGTCACCACTCCCTGCGCACAACAGCAGCTCCCCCAGCATGTCGATGCCGTCGCCGTTCCGTTGCGTCGTGTTCTCGGTTGCCGGCCAAGTCCTGGCGCTGCCGGTGGAAGCCGTGCGGCGCTTCTTGCCGTTGCCGCGGCTGGAGCGGCTGCCGACCGCGCCGCTGCCGGTGGAGGGCGTGTTCCGCTATCGGGGGGAGGTTGTGCCGGTCCTGCGCCTGGATGTGCTGCTTGATCTCGGGGGGAGCACCGGGGGCGGCCCCGGTTCCGACGGCTCGGCGCCCGGTCTCTATTCGCCGCTTCTCCTCGTCACATGGCAGGGCCGGCCGGCGGCGCTGCTGGCCGATCAGGTCCATGGCGACACGGGCGTCGACCCACGGGAACGCACGCCGTCCGACCCGTCGCTAAGCTTCAACGGCTGTGCGGCCGGCGGCTTTCCGGACCGGGTGACCGGCCGCGGCGGTACCGTGACCCTGCTCGACTCCGACCGGCTGTTGAACGCGGCGGAGGGCCGGCTGCTCGACGCCTTCCGCGCGGCGGCGGAACGGCGGCTGGCGCAGTGGCAGGTCGCCGCCGACACCCCCGATGCGGCGGCCACCGGGGACGGTGGGGCATGATGTCCAGTTCCGCCGCGACGATCGAGGCGATCCGCCGCGACCCGCATTTCCCCCGCCTGAAGGCGATGGTGATCGACGCCACCGGCCTCGCCTATTATGCCGACAAGGACGCCGCCTTCGCCGAGCGGATCAACCGGCGGCTTCCCTTCGGCCACATCGCCACCGTCGCCGGCTATCTGGCGGCGCTGGAGGCGGAGGGGCCGGGTGGTGCGGAATACCAGGGACTGATCAATGAGCTGGCGGTGGGGGAGACCTTCTTCTTCCGCTACATCGAGCAGTTCGACGCGCTCCGCGCCGTCGCCATTCCCGAATGCCTGCGCCGCAACCAGTCGAGCCGCCTGCTGCGGATCTGGAGCGCCGGCTGTTCCATCGGGCCGGAGGCCTACAGCATCGAAATCCTGCTGAAGCAGCATTTCGCCGCCCAGTTGGAAGGCTGGCAGGTCCACATCCTCGGCACCGACATCAACGGCGCCTATCTGGAGCAGGCGCGGCGCGGCGCCTATGGCGACTGGGCGGTGCGCGGCCTGTCGCCGGAGACGCTGGAGGCCTGTTTCGACCGCCACGACAAATTGTGGTCGGTGAAGCCGAAATACCGGCAATGGACCAGCTTCATGCCCTTCAACCTGGTGGATGGGGCGATTCCCTCCTATCCGCACGGGATCGGGCATTTCGACATCATCCTGTGCCGCAACGTCATGATCTATTTCGACGAGGCGACGCGGCACCGGCTGTTGGGCGACCTGCACAAGGGGCTGGCCGAGGGCGGCTGGCTGGTGGTCGGCCATGCCGAGGCCGGACCGCAGATGAACGAGCTGTTCATCCCGGTGTCCGTTCCCGGCGCCACGCTCTATCGCAAGCAGGCCGAATTGCCGGCCGCGGGCGCCCGCGGCACCGCCGCCCGTACAGCCGCCGTCGCCGGCCCGGCACCCGCGCCGCCACCCGCCGCGGCCCCGTGCCGTGCCCCCGGACCTGCCGCCAGACCTGCAGACAGGCCCGATGCCGAGCCGGGGGGCCAATCCCCCTCCGAGACGGCAGTGCAGCCTGCCGGTCCGCGCACCCGCAAGGCCGTGCCGCCGGCGGCCGCGCCGGCTCCAACCACCCCGGTGGATCCAGCCGGGACCGGCGAGCATTCGACCGTGCTGGAAACCTGTCTGGCACGGGTGGAGGCCAACCGGCTGGACCCCTCCGCCCACTATCAGCTCGGGCTGGTGGAAGAGGAGCTGGGGGTCGGTGACCCGGTGGCGGCCTTCAAGCGGGCGCTCTATCTCGACCCGCGCTTCGTCCTGGCCGACTATCATCTCGCGCTGGCCTATTGGCGGCGCGGCCGGCTGACCCCGGCGCAGCGCCATTTCCGCAATGCGCGCGAGGCGCTGGAAAGCCGTCGCGACGACGAGGCGGTGGCGGAGGGCGGCGGCCTGACCGTTCAGGAGCTGCGCGGCATGCTGGACCTCTGGCTGACCGGTGAGGAGGGCTGATGGACGACACGCTTGCCGGCGCAGGCTCCGGGGACGCCCCGCACGGTGCCGCTCCTCTGCCGGCCGCCGCCCCCCTGCTGGCTGCTCCTCTGCGCGTCGCGCTCGACAGCGCGGCGCCGGGCGGCGATTCCGCCCGCGCGTCCATCGACTGGGAGGCGGTTCACGAAAAGCTGTCGCAGCGTGCCGAGGCCCTGGAGGCGACCTTCGCCGGCCGCGGTCCCTGGGCCGATGCCATGCTGGCCCGCCGGGCGGAGGAGCTGGCCGAGACCCCGCATCTCGACGACCAGGAGCGCATCGGCACCGCCATGCTGGTGGCGCGCGGAGCGGAGACGCTCTATGGGTTGGAACTGCGCCATCTCGGCCACATCGTGCCGATGCCGCGACTGGCCCGCGTGCCGGGGGCGCCGCCTGCCGTCCTGGGGGTGATCGCCGTCGCCGGCCGGGTGATGCGTCTGTTCGATCTCGACCGGCTGTGCAACGGGCCTGCCGCGCGGGGGGCGGCCGGCAGCGCCGAAGCCGACCAGCCCGGCTATGCCATCGTGCTGCGCACCGGTGCCGGCCCCGGCTCCATCCGTCCTGCCGCCCTGCGCCTGCGCGAGGTGGAGCGGGTGGCCGACGTCGCGGTGCCGCACGCCTCCGTCCCGGCGGAGGCCGGGCCGCTGGTCCGGGCGATCACCGCCGACCGCATGGCGATCCTCGACATGGCCGCCCTGCTCGACGTCGTGACGAGCTGAAGACCGACCGATCCACCTGAACAGCCGATCCAACCCAAGAGCCATCCGGGGCCGGAGCACAAGAATGAACATGAAAGTCGCGCACAAGCTGGTCCTGGGATTCGGCGTGGTGTGTGTCCTGACTGCGCTGCTGGCGCTCTATCAGATGTCGCGCTTTTCCGACGCGCTGTCGGTCATCATGGCGGTGTCCAGCTATGACACCGAGGCGGCCGACATGGTGACGGCGGTCGGCAATTATCAGGCCGAGCTTCGCAGCACGCGCGAAACGGCGCTGAACGCGGTGACCGTCGCCAATGCCGAAGGGCGCATTGCCGACATCCCGTCGATCATGGCCCCGCTGCGCAGCCATTATGACGATGTTGGCGCCAAGCTGCGTGAAACGCTGGGCAAGCTGCGCTCGATGGTCGCCGAACGCTCGGCGAACAGTGTGACCGACAGCCGCCGCAAGGGGTGGGTCGAACTCGACAGCTCGGTGACCGAGATGAACCGCGCCATCGGCGCGGTGGGGGACGAGGCGCGGACCATCTACACGATGCTGGAGCGCAACCAGATCGGCGACGCGCTGCAACGCCGCCAGCGGGTGGACGAGCTGCGCAAGGTGATGGAGCAGCGCATCGACGCCGCCCAGACCGCCATCGACCATCTGACCGCCGCCGGCCGCGACGACATCCGGGCGATCTACAACTCCGCCATCCAGTCCTCGATCATAGCGCTGGTCGTCGTCTTCCTGATCGCGGTCGGGGTGGCCTATCTGATCGGCAGCTCCATCACCCGCCGGCTCGGCCGCGCCATCGACTTCGTCACCAAGGTCGGGCATGGCGACCTGACGCAGGAGATCATGATCGCCGGCAAGGACGAACTCGCCGTCCTCGGCCAGCATCTGAACGAGATGGCCGGCCGGTTGAAGTCGATGGCCCGCACCACACGCGAAACCGCAGAGAGCGTCCACGCCGCCACCGCCCAGATCCGCGCGTCCACCCAGCAGCAGTCGGCCAGCGTCGCCGAACAGCTGGCGGCGGTGGAGCAGACCACGGCGACCCTGTCGGAGATCACCGAGTCCGGCGCCCAGATCAACCGCCGCGCCCAGGACGTCGCCCATGGCGCCCAGACGGTGGCGGTCTCCAGCCATTCCGGCATGAAGGCGGTGGACGACACCATCCAGGCGATGGACGCCATCCGCGACCAGGCGGAGGCGGTGGCCGAGAACATCGTCATGCTGTCCGAACGTACCCAGGCGATCGGCGAGATCATCGTGACGGTGAACGACATCGCCGAGCGCTGCCATCTGCTGGCGCTGAACGCCGCCATCGAGGCGGCGGCGGCCGGCGAGCATGGCCGCACCTTCTCCATCGTCGCCGGCGAGATCAAGAGCCTGGCCGACCAGTCGAAGGAGGCGACCGCCCAGGTCCGCTCCAACCTGTCGGAGATCCAGCACGGCATCAACGCCTCGGTCATGCTGACGGAGGAGGCGGTGAAGCGCGTCGCCGCCGGCAAGCGCCAGACCGACGCCACCCAATCCACCATCCGCACCATGGCGGAGAACATCCAGGAGAGCGTGCTGGCCTTCCAGCAGATCGTCGCCGGCACCAACCAGCAGCAGATCGGCCTGGAGCAGGTGATCCAGGCGTTGCAGAACATCCGCGAGGCCAGCAGCCAGACCGCCGCCGGCACCCGCCAGCTGGAGGGGGCGGCCGCCAACCTGAACAACCTCGGCCAGGGTCTGGTCGAGGCGGTGCGGAACTACCGGGTGTGATGCGGATGATGCGGCTTGTCTTCTCTCGCCCCTCCCACTCCCCCTCTCCCCCCCGGGGAGAGGGATGGGGAGAGAGGGACTCGCCATCGGGCAGGAGTGGCCCCTGATGGACATCCGTCAGCGCCTGCTCGCCGCCTTCGACCTGGAGCACAAGGAGCATCTCTCCGCCATCCGCACCGCGCTGCGCGAGGCGGAGGCGAGCGGCGATGCGCCGGACCTCGTCGACATCCACCGGCGCGCGCACAGCCTGAAGGGCGCCGCCCGCGCCGTCGACCTGCCGGAGGTGGAGGCGATCTCCCACCGGCTGGAAGCCGCCTTCATCGCGGTGCAGAAGGGCGAGATCCCCCTGGATGCCGCCAGCGTCGGCGTGGTCCGCCGGGCGCTGGATGCCATCGAGGATCTGGTCGCCTGGTCGCTCCAGGGTGGCGGCGGGGTCGAAACGGCCGGCGTGCTTGCCGATCTCGACGCCCTGGCCGGTGGACGCGCCGGTTCAGTCGCTCCTCCCGCCATCTCTCCCGCCGCCAGCCCCGCGGACCGCCGCCCCATGCGCGAGCGGGGGGGCGACGCCGACTCCGCAGCCCTGGTCCGCATCGCGGCACAGGGGCTGGAGCGCCTGTCCGAGACCGCCTCTGCCCTGTTGCCGGAGGTGGAGGCGCAGGCCGGGCTTGGCGAGCAGCTCCGCAAGATGCGCCAGGAATGGCGGGCGCTCGACCGGGCATGGCGCCATCTGCGGGTCCAGATCGGACGGGACGCAGTGGGGGAGATGGGGGCCGGCGCGCTGGAGGGCCGCGGCGCGCTGCCCGCCCTGATGGCGTTCGAGCGCCGCTTCCGCGCGCTGGGCGGTGCGCTCGATTCCGCGCATCGCAGCCATGACCGTCTCCTGTGGTCGATGCGGCGCTGGGGCGGCAGCCTCCAGCAGGACATGCGGCGTCTGCGCATGCTGCCGGCGGAGAACCAGCTGAGCGGCCTCGGCCGCATGATCCGCGACATCAGCCGGGCCGAGGGAAAGGAGGTCGAGGTCGATGTCCGCGGGCTGGAGGTGGAGGCCGACCGCACCGTCCTGCAACGGCTGAAGGACCCGATCCTGCACATCGCCCGCAACGCCATCAGCCACGGCATCGAAACACCGGCGGAACGGCTGGCGCTGGGCAAGCGGCCGGCGGCGCGCGTCACCATCGCCGCCTCGGTGGAGGGGGCGCGCCTGCGTCTGCGCATCGAGGATGACGGCCGCGGGCTGGACCGCGCGGCGATCCTGCGCAAGGCGGGCGAACGCGGCCTGATCGATGCCGACGAGCTGTCCACCGCCGGGGAGATGCCGCTGGAGCGGCTGACCGAGTTCCTGTTCCACCCCGGCTTCTCCACCGCCTCCCACACCACCGAGCTGGCCGGGCGCGGCATGGGCCTCGCCATCGCGCGGCGGGAGGTGGAACGGCTGCAGGGCAACCTGACCATCGCCGACGGCCCAGGCGGCGGCACCGCCGTTACCATCGAGGTGCCGCTGAGCCTGCTGAGCCAGCGTCTGGTCTTCGTCGCCGTGCAGGACCAGATCCTGGCGATCCCGTCCGCCGACGTGGTCCGGCTGCGCACCGCCGCCGCCGGGACGCTGTTCTCCGGCGTCGGGACGCCGATGATCCGCATCGGCGAGGAGGAAATTCCCGTCACCTCGCTCGCCGCCCTGCTGGGCATGGAGGCGCCGGTGGTTCCCCCGGCCGAACGCGGGCTGGCCCTGGTGGTGGTGCGGGCGGCGGACCGGCGGCTGGCGCTGGCCGTCGACCGCTTCGTCGCCACGCGCGAGACGGTGGTGACGGCGGCGGAGGAGACCGGTCTCGATGCCGGCCGCTATCTCGGCACGGTGCTGATGGACGATGGCGGGCCGGCGCTGGTGCTCAACATCCCCGGCCTGATGCCGCTGCCCGGCAGCACCCTGCCGCCCCCGGCCCGCCCGGCGGAAGAGGCTACCCCTGCCCGGGCGCATATCCTGGTTGTCGATGACAGCATCACCACCCGCACGCTGGAAAAGAGCATCCTCGAAGCCCATGGTTATCGGGTGACACTCTGCGTGGACGGGCGCGAGGCCCTGGAGCGCCTGTCGGAAGGGATGGAGGTTGGCCTGATCATCAGCGACGTCGAGATGCCCCGGATGGACGGCTTCGCCCTGTTGCAGGCGGTGAAGGCGGACAAGCGGCTTGCCGAGATCCCGGTGATCCTCGTCACCTCGCGCGCCAGCGACGAGGACCGCGAGCGCGGCCTGCGGCTGGGCGCCGACGCCTACATCGTCAAGACCCGCTTCGACCAGAACGAGCTTCTGGCCGGCATCCGGCGGCTGCTGTGAGCGGGGTGGAGAAAGCCGGCTTCCCCGCCACCGGCTCCCCCATCACCGGCGCCCCCATCACCGCCGCCAGGCGCATCCGTGTGCTGGTGGTCGAGGACAGCCCGGTCATCCAGCAGCTGCTGAGCCATGTCATCGGCGCCGACCCGCGGCTGGAGGTGGCGGGCATCGCCTCCAGCGGCGAGCAGGCGCTGCGCATGATCGACCGCACCGTTCCCGACGTGGTGTCGCTCGACATCCGCCTGCCGGGCATCGACGGGTTCGAGGTGACCAGCCGCATCATGCGGCAGAACCCGCTGCCGATCGTGGTGGTGGCGTCGGACGTGCGCGACCTCGACATTCCGATGCGGGCGCTGCAGGCCGGCGCGCTGGCGGTGGTGGAGAAGCCGGGCAGCATGGCGCGCGCCGACTACCAGACCGTCGCGCACCATCTCTGCACCCAGCTGGTCATCATGAGCCAGGTGAAGGTGATCCGCCACCGCATCTCCGCCCGCGGCGCCAAATCCACAGCCGCGATGCCCGCCGGCGACATGCCGGCCCAGGATGGCCGGCTGCCGGCGGCGGCGGTGGCGTCCGACGGGAATGTCCGGCGCTTCCGCGCCGTCGGCCTCGTCGCCTCCACCGGCGGGCCGGCGGCGCTGGCGAAGATCCTGAAGGACATGCCGACCGACTTCCCGATGCCGGTCTTCGTGGTCCAGCATATGGGTGCCCCCTTCATGGCCGGCTTTGCCAGCTGGCTCGGCACCGTCTCGGCGCTGCCGGTGCGGTTGGCGGAGGCCGGGCTGCCCCCGCGTCCCGCCACGGTCTATGTGGCGCCGGGCGATCGGCATCTGCTGGTGGACGGCGCGACGCTGCGCCTGTCGGCCGATCCGGTGGTGTGCGGCCAGCGACCGTCGGGTGAGGTTCTGTTCCAGTCGATGGCGCGCGCCTATGGCGCCGCCGGTATCGGCGTTCTGCTGACCGGCATGGGAGAGGACGGCGCCAGAGGTCTGGTGGAGATGCACCGGACCGGCGCCTACACCATTGCCGAACACGCCTCCACGGCGGTGATCCACAGCATGCCGGGCACCGCGGTGCGGCTGGGCGGTGCTGTTGAGGAACTGCCGCTCGACCGGCTGGCCGGACGGCTGCTGCAACTGACCTCCGACGATAAGATGGCGTCATGAACGGACTCCGCACCTTGGTTGTCATGGGATCCCAGACGCAGGGGCTTCTGCTGAAGCTGCTGCTGGAGGAGCGCGGCGTGGAGACCGTCTGCGTCGACGGCGTCGATCCCGCCCTGGCGGAGGTCGCAGGCAGGACGCCGGATCTGCTGATCGTCGAGGGTGAACTCGCCGGGCCCACCGGTCTGGCCGAGCTGCGCGCCCGCACCGATGCTGCCGTCATCGTGCTCGGTCGCGGCGCGGGGGAGCACGACCCCGCCGACCCCAAGGCGGTGGTGGAGTCCGCCTGCGCGCTGATCGAGCGGCGCAGCGCCCCGCCCACGGCGACGGAGATCTTCCGCCGCGCCCGCATCCTGATCGTCGACGACAGCGCCACCTACCGCGAGTTCCTGCGCGCCGAGCTGGAGCAGGAGGGCTGCACCGTCACCGCCGCCCGCAACGCCGACGAGGCGGTGGCGGCGCTTGCCGGGGGCGCGCTGGACTGCGTCATCCTCGATCTCGTCATGCCGGGGACCAGCGGAACCCAGCTTTGCGAAAGATTCGACAGATTCCGGCGCAAGCGTGGACTGTTCTTCCAGATCGTCATTCTGACCAGCCAGGATGACGAGGAGCAGTTGATGACAAGCCTGAACGCCGGCGCCGACGATTTCGTTGGAAAGGCGCAGACGATGGATGTGCTCAAGATCCGGCTGATGGCGCTTCTGCGCCGCAAATACTTTGTCGAGGATCACCTTATCCGCTCGCCGCGTGTTGCACTTTCCGCATAGGAAGGGAGTAGAGCCATCGTGTGATTTCTAAAGCCGTCTTGTCCGTTTATTCTCTGCGGGCTTTTTGAAACTGTCCGATGGTCCTTCCGGTGCCGGTGCCGATTCCAATGGCGATCAGCCTCCAGCCCATCCACGAGCCTCCGATCTCCAGAGACACCGACGCAAGAGACACACACGCGATGCACCGATCTTCGGCCACCCCCCTGTCTCCGACCGATCTGCGCTATCGCGAGTGCCTTGAGAATGCGCGGCGTGTCTGCGCGGCCGGAACGGTGCCGACCATGCTGGTGGTCGGCGGGCCGGAGATGGCCGCCGTCCGCTGCAACGAGGCCCTTGCCACGCTGCTGAACCGCCCCCGCGCGGCCACGCGCGACGAAAGCGGCCCGATCCTGCTGTCCGGCGGCTGGCCCGCGGTGGCCGAGGCGCTGCGCCCGCTCTATGGGACGGGAACCGGCGAGAGTCCGGCCGCGCCGGCCGAAGACGCGAGGATCGTTCTGCGGACCGATCCGCCGTTGAGCCTGCGCGCGTTCCCGCTGCTGGTCGACGGCCGGGTGATCGGCGTGCTGGCTTCGGCGACGCTGGACGGCGCCATCGCCCGGATGGCGGAGACCATGCGGGCGGAGGTGGCGCGCACCACCGCGGCGCGGTCCCGCTTCCTGGCTCGGGCCAGCCACGATCTGCGCCAGCCCTTCCAGGCGATGCGCCTGTTCCTCGACGCCCTGACCACCCAGGTGGAGGGGAATCCCCGGGCGACCCGCACCGCCGGCATGCTGGCCAACGCCATGACCGCGGGGGAGCAGCTGCTGAACGCGCTGCTGGACATCTCCACGCTGGACGCCGGCACGGTCGAGGCCGACATGCAGGCGGTGTCGCTCGACACGCTGCTGCACTCGCTGGCCGATGAATTCCGCCCGCAGGCGGAGGAGAAGGGGCTGCGCCTGCGCGTCCATGTGGCGTGCCGGGCGGTGACCCGCAGCGACCCGGTGCTGCTTGGCCGCATCGTCCGCAACCTGCTGGCCAATGCCATCCGCTACACCCAGCGCGGCGGCATCCTGCTGGGCCTGCGCAAGCGCGACGGGCAATGGCGCATCGAGGTGTGGGACACCGGCTTCGGCATTCCCCAGGACAAGCTGGACGTCATCTTCGACGAGTTCCACCAGCTGACCAACCCGGCGCGCGACGCCACGCGCGGGTTGGGGCTGGGCCTCGCCATCGTGCGGCGGCTGTCGGTTCTGCTGAGCGCGCCGGTCGATGTGCAGTCGCGCTCCGGCCGCGGTTCGGTCTTTGCCGTCACCGTCGATCGCCTGGACGGGGACGATGCGCCCGCCGACGCTCCGGCCGCGTCCACCGCCGCTGACCACGCCACCGCCGGCGTGCCGCTCGACGGCATGCGCATCCTGGTGGTGGACGACGACAGCATGGTGCTGTCCGGCCTGCTGCTGACCCTGGAAAGCTGGGGTTGCGCCTTCGTCTCGGCGTCCAACATGCGCGAGGTGTTCGCCGCGGTGGACGGGCTGGAGGGGCCGCCCGACGCCATCCTGACCGACCTGCGCCTGCCCGGGAAGGTCTCCGGCTTCGACGTGATCGACCGAGTCCGCAAGCTGTTCAAGGCCGACATCCCGGCGGTGGTGCTGACCGGCGAGACCGCACCGGAATCCCTGCTGGAGGGCCAGCGCCGCGGCTGCGCCTTCCTGCACAAGCCGCTGCACCCCGGCGAACTGCGCCGCGTGCTGGAGGAGGTCAGGCGGGATGGGGCTGCGTGAAGGCGGCCGCCGTCAGAAAGCCCCCCTCCCTCGCGACGCAAATGCCTTTTTCCGCACCCTGTTGGAGTTTCGTGCGTTCAGCATGAAACGCGCGACGCTCCAGCCTTATGTTCGGCGGGCGGAGCAACGCTTCAGGTCGAGTCCGATTTCACGCGATCCGCTCTATTTGCCCGGCATGGTGGGAAAGGCTCGCCTGCAGAGCGGCGCGCGGCCGGCAAAGCCGTCCCTTTCCGCCATCCCGCATCGATTTCTGCCGGCCAACGGTTTCGCGCATATGGATACTCGGCGTATAATAATCGCGTTATAGTTTTTTTGCGCCCCATAATGATCTACCATCACATGTTTATGTGATATAAAAAACTCGCTTTTGTTGATATTGAAAGGGCCTCGCATCCCAGCACAATATTGACGAGGTTTTTTAAATCATGAGCCAGCCATACATTGCTCCGCCGGAAGCCGCCCCATATACCGGCCCGCTCGAGTCTGGAATCGTCCGTCTTTACAGTGATCCGAACTGGTACAGCAGTTATTTCGAGATATCGACGACGGAGACCGTCTCTGGAACACAGCGTTCGATTGTCGGGAGTTCTTTGAACGACCGTGCGACATGGGTCGCCTTCAATTTGCCGGTCGGCACGGTGATGACATTGCTACAAAATCCAACGAATCTAATTCCCGATCAACCGTACAATTTTTCCGGCGCCGGTGTCTGCCTCGACTTGATTGGAAACGGATCTACTCAGACTGTCGATTTGATAAAAGCCGGTGCGAACGATGCCATATCGGCTTACATCTGGCGCGAGGTCGATTTGAACGCCGGCATATTCCAGCTGTTCGACGGTGAGAATTTCGATGGCAGCCGGAACACGTTCTTTCTGTCGGAATGGCAGGACACGAAAGTCAACTCTCTGGACGGCTGGTGGATCTCCGACAAGGCGGCGTCGATTTATTTCGGCGGCCTCGGCGTGGAAAAAGTGACCTTGTATGATGGCAGTTCTGGTGACGGCCAGACCAGCACTGTCGCTGGCTGGATAAGCCGAACCCCTTCCGCGGCGAACCCTTATAGCCAGGGATACAATCTCGTCGAGCAAGGTTTCGCCGACAAGGCCTCGTCATGGAGTTGGGCGATCCTGCCGCCCGTCTACCAAGTCGCCCAACCATTCTCCGTTACGTCGACGGCAACAATCGACAACGCAAGGACTTTGAATTTTAACAGCAGCGGGGTCAATTATGGAAATTCGACACTGACCCAAACGGTAAATTCAAGCTATTCCATTTCGCAAGGCGCAACCGTCACAATCACCAAAACCAGCACGGTCACTTATACCGAGGGATTTTCGTTCACATTCGGACAAAGTTGGGGCGAACAGGACGTCGACTCGACATCATATTCCGTAACATTGGACATAAGTCTGTCAGAAGAAAAGTCGAAAACGACCGAGGGGTCGATCAGCGTGACGCAGGAAATTACGTCGGAACTCGATTTGACGATTGATATTCCGGCAGACAGTGAGTGGAAATCCACACTCAGCATTCAGTTCGGCGATGTTCCTCCGACGAGTTTCACCACGAAAGCGACATATTACTATGATGAACCCGTGCCGGGGTCGATCCCCGACTCGGTAATGGCGCAGCAGCTTGGTTACGACACGCTGTACGCTTTGGAGGTCACAATCAACGGTTACGTCAAGGCCAGTCTGGCCGTCAACGCACTGTCGAGCGTGACGACCACGCAAATCGCGTCCGGCACGTCATCCACCGTCGACTCGATCGTCCCGGCCGTCCCGGTCACCCCGGCCTGATGCCGGCCAACGGCACGCATTCCGACGGGCGCGCCCCCCGTCCCCTGCTGTGGGACGGGGGGCCGGGAGGCGGCGGCGTCAGAGAGGCGGGGAAGGAGGATCCTGGCTCGCACTGTCGGGGAGAGGGATCCTCTTCAGCGTTTCAGAATGTTCGCAGTCGCAGCGAACCATTGAAACCGCATTGATCGGGCAGGCGGCATTTAAATGCGTCCGGCTCAATCCCTCCTCACCCTCAATCCCTGGGCGGGCTTTGCAGGTAGAGCACCAGCAGCCGCATCAGGCTTTCCAGCGCGTCGGCATGGATGCGCTCGTAGCCGTGCGATGCGTCGATGCCGAAGCAGACCAGCGCCGTGCGGATGTCATTGCCGGCCTCGATGGCCGACGCGCTGTCGCAGCGGTAATAGCGGAAGACGTCGCGCTGGTGCGGGATGTTCTGCGCCTGGCACAGCGCGATCAGCGCGTGGGTCAGTGCCAAGTCGAAGGGGCCGGTGCTGTCGGCCATGGCGATGGTGACGCCATATTCGCGGCTGTTCTGGCCGGGGGCGGTGGTGCCGTTGTCGATGGTCACCATCTCCGCCACGTCCTGATGCAGGATGGATGAGGCGCCGGACCCGACCTCCTCGGAAATCGTGAACAGCAGGTGGCAATCCACCGGCAGGGCGGCCTTGGCATCGACCACCGCCTTCGCTGCGCCCAGCATCACCGCCACTCCCGCCTTGTCGTCGAGATGGCGCGAGACGATGTAGCCGTTCTCCAGGAATTCCGGCTGCGGATCGATGGCGACGATGTCGCCGATGTTGAAGCCGCGCTCCTCCAAATCCCGCCGGTTCGCCACCGGGGCGTCGACGCGCAACTCCACCTGCTGCCAGCTGACCGGCTGGCTGTCGACCTCCTTGTTGAAGGTGTGGCCGGACGCCTTGAGCGGCAGGATGGTGCCGCGCCAGGGGCCGCGGTCGGTCAGCACGGTGCAGCGCGCGCCCTCGGCGAAGCGGGACGACCAGTGGCCGATGGGAACCAGCTCCATCCGGCCATTGTCCTTCAGCATCTTCACCTGGGCGCCCAGCGTGTCGACATGGGCGACCAGCGCCCGGTCGGGAGTGGAGCGCACCCCCTTCAGGTCGGCGCGGATGGCGCCGCGCCGCGTCAGCTCGTAATGGATGCCCATCCGCTCCAGCTCGGCACAGCACAGCCGGACCACGTCGCCGGTATGGCCGGTCGGGCTCGGCGTGGTCAGCAGCCGGTAAAGGATGTCGGTGACATAGCCCATGTCGATGGGCAGCGGCACGGCCATGGTTGGATTTTCCTCCTGCTGAGGATGGGGGCGAGCGGTGCGGAAACTCCCCTCACAGCACCCCCCGCGTCTGCGGGAACAGCAGATCGACGAAGCGTTCCGCCGTCGGTTGCGGCTCATGATTGGCAAGCCCCGGCCGCTCGTTCGCCTCGATGAAGACGTGGCCGGGCCGGTCGGGCGACTCCACCAGCAGGTCGAAGCCCACAACCGGGATGTCCAGCGCCCGGGCGGCCACGGTCGCCACCTCCACCAGCTCCGGGTGAAGGCTGTCGGTCACGTCATGGATGGTCCCGCCGGTGTGCAGGTTCGCCGTCTTGCGCACCGGCAGCACCTCGCCGGCCGGCAGCACGTCGTCCAGCGTCCTGCCGGCGGCGGCGAGGCAGCGGTCGGTCTCCGCGTCCATCGGGATGTGGCTTTCGCCGCCGGTGGCGGCGGCACGGCGGCGGCTCTGTGCCTCGATCAGCTCGCGCACACTGTGGCTGCCGTCTCCGGTCACCTCCGCCGGGCGGCGCACCGCGGCGGCCACCACCTTCTTGTTGATGACGATGATCCGCAGATCCTGGCCCTCGCAGAATTGCTCCAGCAGAACCGTGTCGCAATGCTGACGGGCCGACGCGATGGCGCGCTCCATCGTCTCGGTATCGCGCACATCCACGGTGATGCCGCGCCCCTGCTCGCCGCGGGCCGGCTTCACCACGATGCGGCCGTGGGCAGCCAGGAAGGCGGCGTTCTCCTCCGGCTCCCCCGCCACCGCCTGGGCCGGGACCTTCAGGCTGGCGCGCTCCAGAACGCGCCGCGTCACCGCCTTGTCGTCGCAACGGCTCATCGCGACGGCGCTGGTCAGCTCGCTGAGGGATTCGCGGCAAACCACGCTGCGCCCGCCCCAGGTCAGGGCGAAATAGCCGGCCTCGGCATCCAGCACATCGACGCCGATGCCGCGCCGCCGCGCCTCGTTGACGATGATGGTGGCATAGGGGTTCAACTGCTCGCCGGGCTGCGGGCCGGTGAACAGCCGCTCGTTGATCGGGTTCCTGGTCTTCAGGGCGAAGGCCGGAATCCGGCGGAAATTCAGCTTCTCGTACAGAGCGATGGCGTTCCCGTTGTCGTGCAGCACCGACAGGTCGAGGAAGGCGCGGCCGCGCGCCTGCACATGCTCCGCCACCGTGCGGACCAGCGTCTCGCCGATCCCCGGGAACGGGGCCTGCGGATCGACCGCCAGACACCAGAGCGAGCTGCCATTCTCCGGGTCGCCATAGGCATGGGCATGGTCCACCGCCGTCACCGAGCCGATGACCTCGCCGGTGGCGTCGTCGCAGGCGACGAAATGAGTCAGCACCCGGCTGTTGCGCGACGCGACCAGGAAGGAGGCGGAGACCGGCACCATCCGCCGCCGGGCATAGATGCGCTGCACCCCCTCGGCATCCTCACGCGTGCGCAGCCGGCGGACGCTGTAGCCCTTCGGCCGGCGCCGCGACGGCCGGTAGTCGGTCAGCCACAGGCGGAAGGTGTGGGACGGGTCGAGGAACAGCTCCTGCGGTGCCCGCGACAGGGCGACATGCGGGTCCTGCAGATAGAAGACGATGTCGCGGGTGCCCGGCGCCTCCTGCCGCAGCGTCTCGATCATGCGGTCGAGATCGTCGAAGGTGTGGGCGAAGATCAGCCGTCCCCAGCCGCAATCGACCGTCACGTCCGTTGCTATGGCGGCGCGCGGCGCGTCGGCCCCGGTCTCCCCCGCCGGCGGCCGGCCGGTGTAGCGGCGGGTGTGGCGCAGGGTGGCGCTGGCGGCGCGTTCCAGCCGGTGCGGTTTCACGCGGGCGTAGCTCATGGGATCCCCCTGGTCGTCGGATGCGGCTCCGCGCATTGGCAACATCCGGGGATGCGGATCGGTCCCGCATCGGCGTTCTGCATCCGGATGCCCCGGCGGAACGTCTGTCGTTTTGAGTCGCCTGCTTACAGGCCCTGTTCCTGGAACAGAATTCCAGCAAGGGCACTTGCCACAGCTTCGATCCCCGCAGCGGCGTGATGTGGCGTTCCGGATCGGCCAGCAGCCGGTCGAGATAGTCGCGGCGGAACAGCCCGCGTTCGCGCGCCGACGGGGCGTTCAGCACGTCGCGCACCCGCTCCAGGAAGGGTCCGCGCAGGTATTTCAGCGCCGGCACCGGGAAATAGCCTTTCGGCCGGTCGATCACCGCCGCCGGCACCACCCGCCGCGCCGCTTCCTTCAGCACGTATTTGCCGCCGTCCGGCAGCTTCATCTCCGCCGGGATGCGGGCGGCCAGCTCCACCAGCTCATGGTCGAGGAAGGGCACGCGCGCTTCCAGCCCGGCAGCCATGGTCATGTTGTCGACGCGCTTCACCGGATCGTCCACCAGCATCACCGTGGTGTCGAGCCGCAGCGCCTTGTCCACCGGCCGCTCGGCGCCCGGCATGGCGAACCGCCTTTCCAGCCAGCGGCGGGAATGGTCCTCGCCGATGAATCTGGGGTCCAGCGCTTCGGCCATCTCGGCATGGTCGCGGTCGAAGAAGACGCGGGCGTAGTCGCCGACCGCGTCCCCGCTCTGCAGCAGCGGCGGATACCAGTGATAGCCGCCGAACACCTCGTCGGCGCCCTGGCCCGACTGCACCACCTTCACCTGCTTCGCCACCTCCTGCGACAGGAGGAAGAAGCCGATGTTGTCGTGGCTGACCATCGGCTCCGACATCGCCCGCACGCAGTCGGTCAGTTCCGGCAGCGCGCGGGCGCTGTCGACGAAGAGGCGGTGGTGGTCGGTGCCGAAATGCTTGGCGACGATGTCGGAATACTGGAACTCGTCGCCGCGCTCGTCGCCCACCGTCTCGAAGCCGATGGAGAAGGTCTTCAGCCCGCTCTGCCCGTTCTCGGCCAGCAGGGCGGTGATCAGCGAGCTGTCCAGCCCGCCCGACAGCAGCACGCCTACGGCCACGTCGGCGACCAGCCGGCGGCGCACCGCGCGGGTCAGCGTCTCCAGCACCAGCTCGCGCCACTCGGCGAAGTCGCGGCCCTCGTCGCCGGCCTGCGGTCCGAAGGTCAGCGACCAGTATGTGTGTTCGCGCCGCGTGCCGTCCGGCTCCACCACCAGCACTGTCGCGGGCGGCAGCTTCCGCACGCCCTTCAGGATGGTGTAGGGCGCCGGGACGACGGCGTGGAAGCTCATGTAATGGTGCAGCGCCACCGGATCGACGTCGGTGTCGATCCCGCCGGCAACCTTCCCTGCCGCCACCAGGGCGGGCAGGGAGGAGGCGAAGCGCAGGCCGCCGGGAATGTCGGCCAGATACAGCGGCTTGATGCCCAGCCGGTCGCGGCCCAGCACCACCCGGCCGCTGTCGCGCTCGTGGATGGCGAAGGCGAACATGCCGTTCATGCGCGTGACGAAGTCCGGACCCCAGGCGTGATAGGCCTTGATCAGCACCTCGGTGTCGCCGTCGGAAAAGAAGCGGTAGCCAAGCCCGGCCAGCTCCTCGCGCAGTTCGCGGTGGTTGTAGATGCAGCCGTTGAAGACGATGGCGAGGCCCAGCGCGGAATCCACCATCGGCTGCTGCGAGGCCTCGCTGAGGTCGATGATCTTCAGCCGGCGATGGCCGAAGGCGACGCGCCCGTGGGCGAACAGGCCATGCCCATCCGGCCCGCGCGCCGCCAGCCGGTCGCACATGGCCTGGACGGCGGCCGTGCTCGCCGCCTCGCCGGACTTGAAACGAATCTCACCGCTCACTCCGCACATCGGCCGTCGAGCCTCCTCGTTGGTTCAGGACGAAGGGGCGCCAGACCCGTGAAAAGGGCCGAATTGCACCACCGCTACCCGCGTGGACCAACGGTTGGCAGGGCTTAAGGTTCCGTGTGCAAGGCTCTCTAAAGTCCGAAGAACCCCCGCAGCCGCGCCAGCAAGGCCTGCGGTTCCACTGTCGGCGGCGGGGCGGCACCCTGTTGGCGGGTGGTTTCGGCGGCGTTCCGGCTCTGGCGCTCGGCCATCAGCTCCGCCAGACGTTCCGCCAGTTCCGGCCGGCGGCGCAGCACCGGGTCCAGATGGGCCCGCGCCACCTCGAACACCACGGAGTCGGTGCAGGCGACGACCGAAGCGCTGCGCGGCTGCCCGGTCAGCAGCGACATCTCGCCGAACAGGTCGCCCGGCCGCAGCCGCGTCAGGTGCAACAGCCCGGAACGATGCCCGTTGTCGGCCTCGGCCGGAGCGGCGACCTGCACATCGAACACGCCTTCGGCGATGAC
>NZ_BADK01000052.1 GCF_000333595.1 Azospirillum sp. B506 | reverse complement strand
CGCGCCCGGCTCTCGGTGTCGTTGCAGGCGACATAAAGGTTCCGGCCGATGCCGATCTCCTCGGCAACCGTGATGCCGCCGAAGCCGGTGATGCGGTTGGCGATGTTGTGGGCCCGGCGTCTGGATAGGTTCAGATTGTGGGCATCGCCGCCGGAGGCGCTGGCGAATCCTATCACCACCAGCTTGCGGCCGAGATTCTCCGGACGGCCCATGAATACGCGCAGGCGGTCGAGATTATCCTCGGCAGCCGCGTCGATCACGTCCTTATCATGGTCGAAGCGGAAAGTGGTCGACAGGCGGGTGTAACGGTCGGTGAGCGCGCGCATTCGCTCGATGGCGCTCTCCTCGGCGCGGCCACGGGTCTGGCTGTTGGCCTTCGGGTTGGTAAGGGCGGCGCGGCGCATCGCGGTGATGCTCTCGTCACCGAGTTCGATCGCCTGGTTGACAAAGCCGGCGCGTTCGACAGCATCCTCGGCGGTGGCGCTGCCGAGGAAACGGACGAAGGGTTCGACCCAGGGGTTGCGGCTGTCGGGCAGGCGATGCATGTAGAGCCGGCGGAATAGCGGATATTCCTCGCTCTTCACCAGGAAGGGATGCGGAGGATATTCGATCCCGCATTCGTCGACGCTGACAGCCTCGTTGTTATGCACGTAGGCGAGGCCGGTGAAGCCGACGGCACCCGGGGTGCCGCTCACCTGGTCGGACAGCACCTCGCTCGATTCGATCTCGGTGCCCGCCAGCGGGCTTTGGGCTCCGTCGAGCAGCAGTGTGCGGAATGTTTCGAGGGTTCCTGACCCGTCGGGGCGGTGGAAGACCTGGATCGGTCCCGGCCGTCCGCCAACCTGCCGCCAGTCGGTGATGCGGCCGGTGAAGATCCCGCCGATCTGCTCCGGCGTCAGGGCGGGCACATGGTTGGCGGAATTGACAAAGACGGCAAGCCCGTCGAGTCCAACGACGGTTTCGCTGCTGCGTCCGCGTGGATCCGCAGCGCCGGCGCGCCTCATCATATCCAACTCGCGGTCGTTTGGCGCACGCGACAGCATCGCCAGATCGGCGCGGTCGCCCACCAGATCCGGAATGCCGGTGGAGCTGCCATGGGCGAAGACCTCGACCCGTGCTGGCAGGGTGGGATTCCCGCCCTGAACGGGGGCGGCGCTTTCCAGTGGGGCGTGCGATATCCAGGGAGCGAGAAGGTTGCCGTTGCTCTCCACCCACCGGCGCAGCAAGACGGGAGCGAGTTCGGCCCCGATGGTGTTCGAACCATGCAGGCGCAGGACCGTGCCGGTGACTGGGGAGTCGCGCCGGACGACCGTGAAGGGCCGGGCATTCGCCTTCAGATAGCCCAGCGGCCAAGCCGCCATCGCGTCTCGGGTAAAGGCGACAGTCTTGTGCGCGAAGTCCAATTCCGTAGCGAGAACCCGCAACATGCGGCCCGACACCCGCAGGTTGGCTATAGAGAAGTTTTTGCAGACGTCCTTGATCTCGGGATTCACATTGATGTCGAGATTTCGGTGCAGAGATCCTTCAGCGCGTCGTCCCGGTCGGCGCGGGCGATGTAGGCGTCGATCTGCGGTCCGGTGACAGGCGGAAGCTGGTCGCGGTTGCGCGGGTCGGTCAAGGTGACGAGGGCCCAGACCGCTCCGCCGGCCAGATAAACCCGGTCACGGTTGATGGCACCGGGCCGACGGTCGAATTCGGATCGCACCATCGAACGGTAGCGCTGCGCGATCCAGTCGTCGGCTGCCTGCCTGAACTCGATGGCGCCCCTCCCGTCATCGATGGCCTGGGTGGCGGACCGGGTTCCGAACGGGATCATGGCCGTCCGAAACTCGTTACCTTCGACGAACGACACCTTCAGATTTCCGCTGCCGAAATCGATATACACGGCATGGCCGTTCGCCTCCGCGCGGCGGTCGGGGGGCAGCATGCCCGTGGCGGCGGTGAACAGATATCTGGCCTCCTCGTCCGCGGTGACGTAGGAGAAGCGCTGAGTTGGAGACAACACGGCCTGAATGGCCTGGGCCAGCCGGTCGGCGTGCGCCTTTTCCCGAACGCCGCTGCTGCCAACCACGAGCAACCTGTCATCGGTCACGCCGAACTCGGTCTTAAGCCGGTCCCGCAGCGCCGAGACGGCTCGGACGGTGTCATTCAGTGCGGGTTCGTCCACCGGATTGGTGTTTTCCGTGGCCACTGTCCGGGGGGACAGGCAGCGGATATAGGTGTCCTGGTTTTGTTGGCAGCCCGGATCGGTGTCCGCCCGTTCCAGCTTGAACAGGTGGGCCTTGACGCCTTTCGATCCCACCTCCAGCACGGCGTGTGGGCGACCGTCCGCATCGGTCAGATCCGCGGCGACCGCGCTGTTGAGCCTGAAACTGAACCGCTCGTGCTGCTGGAAGCCATCGAAGCGGATCGGCGAGAGCGCCTGAACAGCCAAAACAATCGCGATTTTCCAGGAACTGCGAAGGAAAAAGGGAATAGCGGCAAGCGCAGGGTCCGTCATTTTTTTGTAATAATTGTGAAACATATCGACTCCGCCACCCAGAGGCACAATGATGGTCATAAAACATCCTGGCCGATTATCATACTATCGATAGTCAATTTTCAAGCGTGATGACTCGAGAATTGTGAGTCACCTATGTACCGAGACGCAACTTGGGGCCACAATACGAGAGGGCCCTGTAAACTTGTTGCCCCGCAGTTGCTGAGGTGGTCTGTTCAGGGTATGGAACGGCATGGCGACACGCCTTGATCCCCGCTACGCTGGCTACCGCTATCCCGCTGAGATCGTTGCCACAGCGGTGTGGCTGTACTTCCGCTTTCCGCTCAGCCTGCGGATGGTCGAGGATCTGCTGGCGAAGCGCGGCATCACGGTGAGCCACGAAACGGTCCGCCACTGGGCCCGGAAGTCGGCCCCGAGATCGCCACCCGGTTGCGCCGTCGGGCACCAAGGCGGGGCGCTGTAAAGGCCGAATGAAGTTTCCGGAACGGTCGGTCGAAAAATCCCCAGATGGTTTGGCGGGCTATGGATCGGCTTCGTTCTCGACGTGCTGGTTCAGAGTCGGCGCGACACCAGGGCGGCCAAACGCTTGCTGCGCAAGCTGCTGAAAAAACAGGGCCGGGCTCCGCGCGTGTCGGTCACTGAAAAGCTGAAGTCCTACGCTGCCGCCAAGCGGGAGCTGGGGATGGGCGGGGAGCACCGCCAGCACAAGGGGCTGAACAACCGGGCAGAGAACTCCCACCAACCCACCGGCGGCGCGAATGGCAGCGAAAGCGCTTCAAAGACCCTGCCCAGGTCCAGCGTTTCCTCTCCATCCATGACCCGATCAACAACCTTCCATCTGCTGCGTCGCGACAGCCTCCCCGCCTCCGACTACCGCACTGCCCGCGCCCAGGCTTTCGCCACCTGGGCCGAGGTCGTCGGCGCGCCGTTGGCCGCGTGATCAACCGGTCCAGGGGTGTTCAGGGGCAAACCGCGCCCTCGCAAACCGCCAGTGCCAGCAAGTTGACGGTGCCATCCAGCGTGCTTCACCCCGGAACTGGTTTCCTTGAAGATGCCCACCACCTCGTAGCCGGCGCGGGCGGCGAAGGTGAGCAGGTCGTGTTCCTGGCGGGCAGGACAGGTCGGCGGTGAAGACCCGGCAGTAGAGGGCGGCACGCTGTCCCATTTGAACCCTCCCGGCGCGGTGGCCGGCAAGCCGGTCGCCGTCATCCTGCGCCCCGGCAAGACGCCTGACGGCGCCGAGGTGGCAATGGTGCTGCGCCATGTCGTACGGGCTATCCGCGCCCGCTGATCACACGGCGATCGTTCACGCGCGGCTTGCCTCGGGTGTCGCGCGGACAAGCCGGCCAAATTGCTCCGCCGTCAACCAGAACTGACCACCGCTCATCGCAATGCACCATTCCAGGACGTTGAATCACGACGGCTCGCTGGCGGAAAGGCTCTTTATGGGGCCGGACCCTAAGGAATCATACCATTCTCGAAGCATCCTTCCCCAGACCAAGTACCCTTCACCGTTGGTGTGCACGTAATCAAAGGAACAATATTCTTCGCGAAGACCTTTTTCTCCTGACAGCATTGCATCGACGTCGATGATTGCAGCATGTCGGCCCAAACCTCCAGACCTCATCACGTCATTAACCCATCCAGTATGATCGGCAGCCAGCATTCGGTTGTCCAATCCACCCCCTGGTATGCTGAAATTGGGCCGGGCAATCGTATGGAATGCACATGGTATATGCCGCGATTCCAGTTTATCGGCCACTTGTCGCATTCGATCGATCAATTCTCCTGGATCGAACAGGACGAATGCGGTCAGATCTATAATTCCAACGGAAATCGCCACAGCAGAAGCACCCTTTTCGACAGCGAAGTCGACACGCTCCATCAATGCCTCGCTCGACAGATGAGGAACGCCTAAATTATAGGTATTAGGCATTTGCGATAAACAAATACTGGGAAGGTGATATAATGTTGAATCCCCGACAAGAGCTACAAAATTGGGCGTGAAACTGATCCTTTCCGATACATCAAACGATGGACGGTACTTTTCTCGGTAATTCTTTCTCTGGTCATCTCTTGATTTTCTATACATGCATACATCGTTATAAAGGCTCATGGCGTTGTATATGCATGAGTGTGGAATTCCGCGGATTTGGAAGGAAATAGAGTATTCTTTATAATATTCATAACCGATCAAAACGATATCGTCTTTTTGGTATGATTTTGCCATACTTTCAATTGATATGACATCCCCGCTCGGCCTGGGGTGAACTTGGCGGGTTTTGTTTTCTGGGAAATTTTCATTTATTATTGGCGTTATGACATCGCTAATTTGCTTCGTGGCACAAATAAATATCACGCCCTTCGGGGAAATTTGATTGATATCTCCCAAGCACTGCACGCTTGATATCACCTTTTTATTATACAATTCCTACTCCCTTTTTGAAGCTGAATTTCAATCAGGATTGGGCTGCCCTGCCCCCATTTACAATGGAGTAACGCCTTACACCTTATCAAGGTGTGAGCTGTGCCTATCCAGAGACTCCGAGGCAAAAACGATCACTCTACGCCCTATCCTCTTTTCAGGTTCTATCACAGATGATAAAATAGAATTGGAACTCATGTCAATGATTGAACATCAAAATTGGATAGGTTGAAGCATTTTGGAACGGAAAGAATTAATGAAGCGATCCGGTGGAAATGGAAATCTGATTTTCCCGAAGCAGATTCTGTCATTGATGGATAAATGCGTTTTCATGCCTTTATAATTGATGGGGATATTTTTGCAATTTTGGCGCTCTATATTAAAAATATAGACTCCATGAACATTTCTTGTGGATAAAGAATGATGTCGATCTTCAAAAATATTTCTGCCTGGACAAAAAATTCTGCTGCTATTGTTCGGAGTCAGCCCGATCATGGGCGCGCAATTCTGGCGTTTGATCTAACTGGCGATGCTCAAAGGCTTCTTTCCAGCCATATCGACGGCTCTCTTCTGCTGTGGGACCTTCAGACGGATGAGATTCCCCGGAAAATTTCCGTAATGGATAAACCCATTATTGCTCTGGCGCTTGTGGAAGACGGGAGCATAGCGGCAACCATTTGCAGTGAGAACACCGCGAAGCTGTGGAACATTGCGACAGGCGAATGTTTCGCCGAGATACCGGGTTCCTATTCCTGCGTTATACGAATTGACGGAGGAGGATTTGCGCTTGGCGGTATGGATGGTCGGGTAAACGTCTGCCGAAACGGAGGCGTGGTGTATGCGTGTTTTGGCGATGGAGGAGGTGTGTCGGGGCGCTTGCAATGTGGGG
>NZ_BADK01000053.1 GCF_000333595.1 Azospirillum sp. B506 | reverse complement strand
CGGCGGAAAAGCCGGCCGGCAACGACGTCGGCGCAGCCAAGCGGCCTGCCGGCAGCGCCGTCGGCAATGCCGGGAAGAAGCGCATCTGAGCCGATCCCGCCGCCCGACCGTCGGAAATCCCTCCGGTGCCGCCGCATCCCGGGGGGATTTTGCTTTCGGGGCCGCCTGCCGGCCGGCGCGGGTCCGGGACGCGGCATCGGACATAGACCGCTCCTGATCCTCCGTCCGGGTTTACGGCCGGCCGGGGACGGAGTATCAACAGGGATACACCGCGCGAAAGCCCAATGGCTCCAAGGGCCTGCCTCGGTCATGCTGGCTTGACCGGAGTTCTGGGTGACGGCGGATGGACCGACCACGGGACAAGAGGGTGCCGATGTTCCTCGATTGCTCGTCGCTGATCGCCGAGAACCCGCCGCGGCCGTCAAACGGGATTGCGGTCACGGACATCGACGGCGACGGCGCCTTCGAGCTGGTCGTGGCCGGCTACCGCACCGCCAATCTCGTCCTGAAATGGGTCGATGGCCGTCTGGTCGACATTGCCGGACCGCTGCTCGCCGATCCCACCGGCCCCGCGCTGGGGCTGGCCGCCGCCGACATCGACGGCGACGGGCGGGAGGAGCTTTACGTCGTCAACTGCGACCGCGCCACCGGCACCAAGGACATGGCCGACCGGCTGTTCGCCTGTTTCGGCAAGCACTGGATCGACCTGTTCGCGCAGGCGGAGAATGCCGGGGCGGCCAACCACACCGCCGCGGGGGCGGTCGCGGCGGTCGACCGCTGGGGCCATGGCCGCTACGGCTTCCTGGTGGCGACCGACGGCGGTCCCCTGCGTCTGTACGAACTGACCCGGCGCGGCCGGCTGGAGGATGGCGCGGAGGAGGCCGGGCTGGACTCCATCGGCGCTGCGCGCGGCGTCACGGTTCTGCCGATCGTGTCCGACCATATGGATGTGGTGACGGTCAACGACGGCGGCCCCAACCAGCTGTTCCGCAATCTGGGCGACGGCAATTTCGAGGAGATCGCCGAGGAGCGCGGCATCGCCGATTCCCGCCCGTCGGGACGCGCGGTCACGGCGCTTGACGTCGATGGCGACGGGCTGTTCGATCTGGTGGTCGGCACCTGGGACGGGGCGCAGCGCCTGTTTCACCAGCGCATGGGCGGCGCCTTCATCGAATCGGCCGATGCCGACCTGTCGATGCCCGGCCGTATCTTCACCGTCGTCGCCGCCGATTTCGACAATGACGGCTATGAGGAACTGTTCTTCCACGCCCATGGTGAGCCGAACCGCCTGTTCGGCTGGCGCAACGACCAGTGGCAGGAGCTGGAGCTGGGTGACGCGGCCGAGCCGAAGGGGCTGGGAACCGGCGCCATCGCCACCGACATCGATGGCGACGGCCGGCTGGAACTGGTGCTGGCGCACGGCAACAGCCATGGCGGCTCCGAGTCCGTGGCACAGCCGCTGTCCGTCTATCGTCCGGCGGCCACCAGCAACGGCTGGCTGCGCGTGCAGCCGCTGACCCCCTTCGGCGCACCGGCCCGCGGGGCCGTGGTCATCCTGATCGCCGGCGGACGGCGCCAGCGGCGGGCGGTCTGCGCCGGCTCCGGCTATCTCTGTCAGGGCGAGCCGGTCGCGCATTTCGGGCTGGGGCCGGTGCATGAGGTCGAGCAGGTCGAGGTGCGCTGGCCCGATGGCACGGTGGTGACGGTGGACAATCCACCGGCCGACCGGCTGCTGACCATTCCCTATCCGCCGGAATAGGCGGTCGGGACCGCCGCCCATGACACTGGCGAGATGATGGCTACCCAAATATTTCGGCCTCGCAATGGGTAGGGTCTTTCCTGTCGGCTTCTGTCACATTACAGTGCATTTCGTTGCGGCGCCCGTGGTGCGGGAGATCGCGCGGCATGTCGTTTCGGACATATTCCGTTCCCGCCGCCGAGTCTCCCTGCAATCGGGCGCGTGACAGCGCGCGGGTTTCGGAAGCGGGAGACCGGAAGGCACATGGCACGACGCGACGTCCCTCTGACGGGGGTGGAACGCTTCTTCGATCCGGATGAAGTCATCGTTTCCAAGACCGACCTGAAAGGGCGGATCACCTATGCGAATCGGGTGTTCCAACGGGTCGCCGGCTATGACGAGGCGGAGTTGATGGGCGCTCCGCATTCCATCGTCCGCCATCCCGACATGCCGCGCTGCGTCTTCAAGCTGCTGTGGGACACGCTGGCCGCGGGCAACGAGATCTTCGCCTATGTGGTCAACCGCGCCCACAATGGCGACCATTACTGGGTCTTCGCCCATGTCACGCCGAGTTTCGACGCCGACGGGCGGGTGATCGGCTACCACTCCTCCCGCCGGGTGCCGGAGCGGTCGGCCGTGGACAAGGTCGTTCCACTCTACCGCCAGCTCCTGGACATCGAGACCAGCCATGCCGACCGCAAGCAGGGGATGGAGGCGGCATTCGCCGCCGTCCTCGCCCTGCTGGCGGAAAAGGGGATCGGGTATGACGAATTCGTCTTCTCCCTTTAAGCCATCGCCTCCGAGACCATTGTCCCCGAAGCCATCCTCCCTCGGCAGGGCCGGCGGCCTTGCCGCATTGGGCGCGCTGTCGCTGGCCGTGCTTCTGGCGGTCGATCTGCTGGGGCTGGGCGGAATTGCGCTGCGCGCCGGGCTGGCCGTGGCCGGGCTGGCGGCGCTGGGCGGGGCGCTGCTGTTCCTGCGCCGGGCCTGCGCGGCGGTCGACCGGTTGACCCGGGTGAACCGCGCGGTCGCCGCCGGCGATTTCGAGGCGCGGGTGATCGGCATCCACGAAGGCGGCGCGCTGGGCGACTGATGCACGCAACCAACGATGCCATCGACCGCACCGATGCCTTCATGCGCGAGGCCACCGCCTCCATGCACGCGGTATCGGAACACAAGTATTTCCGCCGCATCGTGCTGCGCGGCATGCAGGGTGGCTTCCTGCACGCCAGCCGCACCATCAACGCGGCGACCGACAGCATCTCGCAGAAGGTGGCGGGATTCGCCGGCGTGACCCGGCGCTTCGAGGACCAGATCAAGAGCGTGTGCAGCGAGGTGGCCGACACCGCCCATCGGCTGGAGGTCTCGGCCCGCACCATGGAGACGGATGCGACCCAGGCCACCGGCAAAGCGTCGTCGGTTGCCGCCTCCGCGGCCCAGACCGGCAGCAATGTCGGCAGCGTCGCCGTCGCGACGGAGGAACTGTCGGCCTCCATCGCCGAGATCGCCCGTCAGATCGGCGAGGTCGCCCGCGTCGCCGAAACCGCCGCCGACGAGGCCGAGCGCTCCAATGCACTCGTGGGCACCCTGTCGGGCGCCGCGCGCACGGTGGGTGACGTCGTCACCCTGATCAACGACATCGCCAGCCAGACCAACCTGCTGGCGCTGAACGCCACCATCGAGGCAGCCCGGGCCGGCGAGGCGGGCAAGGGCTTCGCCGTCGTGGCGCAGGAGGTCAAGCGGCTGGCCGACCAGACCGCCAAGGCCACCGGCGACATCGCCGCGCAGATCGCCGGCATCCAATCCTCCACCGGCGAGGCGGTGACCTCCATCGTCGGCATCGGCCGGACCATCCATTCCATCAACCAGATCGCCGCCGGCATCAGTGCTGGAATCGAGCAGCAGGGATCCGCCGTGCGCGAAATTCTGGTGAACATGGAGCAGGCGGCCGCCGGCACCCGTGCGGTGTCCGATGACATCCAGGACGTGACCGATGCGGCCGGCCGCACCAGCGGCACCGCGCACGAGGTGTTCGCCGCGTCCGGGCGCATGGTTGCCGAGGCCGACCGGCTGACCCGCGAGGTCCAGCAATTCCTGGATGAGATGCACCGCGTTGCATGACGGCATATCGGGATATGCCATCTTGCGGTGCAGCGGAACTGTTCACACCGATTGCCCGGCGAATGTGCATGACGTGTGAATGGGATTCCGCAAAGTGGAATTGATCTGGCGTGCTGCGCCGCGAAATGGATTTTTTGTTGCGAATTTGCGAAGAATTGATGTTACGTGTACGCAACATGAGCGCCGCGCCGATGGAAAATCTGCAACATTTTGAGCAACCCAATGCCGGCATGCCTGCTGTTTCAGCAGCTTAGCTGCAGGAGTTCCCCACAGGGGCGGGCATCGACTGGCCATCCGCGGCCAAGTGCCGCGGAATCCGGGAGGGCGGGGCGTTCGGGTGAAGTTCGGCAACCGTTGGCACGGCTTTTGATTGGGGGATCCACGGACGGTCATGACGGGGGACAACACGATGAGCATGGCGGGCACCGATCTGTTCGAGTTGTCGCGGGGCGTTCTGGATGGTGCGTCGAAGAAGGTGTCCTTGATCGAGGACATCACCCGGCGCACCAAGATGCTGGCCATGAATGCCCTGATCGAGGCGGCGCGGGCCGGCGATGCCGGGCGTGGCTTCGCGGTCGTCGCCAACGAGGTGTCGGAGATCTCGACCCAGGTCAACAGCATCACCAAGGAGTTGCGGTCGGAGATCGTCGCCCGCGTCGATCATCTGACCACCACCGGCAGTGCCATGGTGCAGGAGATGCACGGCAAGCGGCTGGCCGACCTGTCGCTCAACATGATCGAAATCATCGACCGCAATCTGTATGAGCGGTCCTGCGATGTGCGCTGGTGGGCGACCGACAGCGCGGTGGTCGAATGTGCCTCCGACCCGACGGAGGAGGCCCGCCGCCATGCCTCGCGGCGGCTGGGCGTGATCCTGGAATCCTACACCGTCTATCTCGACCTCTGGATCGCCGACCGCAATGGGACCGTCATCGCCAACGGCCGGCCGGACCGCTATCCCGGTGCCCGTGGCGCCAATGTGTCGGACGAGCCATGGTTCCGGCAGGCGCTCGCCACCCGCAATGGCAGCGAGTTCATCGTCGGCGACGTCGCCCGCAACCGCAGCCTGGACGACCGCGTCGTCGCCACCTACGCCACCGCCATCCGCCGCGACGGCGAGTCGGACGCCGGCGCCATCGGGGTGCTCGGCATTTTCTTCGACTGGGAGCCGCAGGCCGCCGCGGTGGTCGAGGGGGTGCGGCTGGAGGCCGGCGAACGCGAGAAGTCGCGCTGCCTGCTGCTCGACGCCCGCCACCGGGTCATCGCCTCGTCCGACGGCCGCGGCCTGTTGACCGAGACGGTGCCGCTTCGCCGCAATGCCGGCACCATGGGCCACTACATCGACGACAGGAACCGCCTTTCG
>NZ_BADK01000054.1 GCF_000333595.1 Azospirillum sp. B506 | reverse complement strand
AGCAACCCCTGCTTCTCGGCAGGTTCCAGTTCGCCGACCTTGACGTGGACGGTCTGCGACTTGCCCTTGCGCCAGACTTCGACCGGAACGGCCTTGTCGATGGAGGTCTCGGCGACGACGCGCGGCAGGCGCCGCATCTCGTCGATTTCCCGGCCATCGAACTTGGTCACCACGTCGCCGGCCTGGATGCCACCCTTGGCGGCCGGACCGTCCTGCGTCACCGAGGCGACCAGCGCGCCCTTGTGATTGGGCAGGCCCAGGCTTTCGGCGATCTCCGGCGTCACCGCCTGAATGCGCACACCGAGCCAGCCGCGGCGGGTCTTGCCGTAGTCCTTGAGCTGCGCCACCACCTGCTTGGCGAGGTTGGACGGAATGGCGAAGCCGATGCCAACCGACCCGCCCGACGGCGAGAAGATGGCGGTGTTGATGCCGATGACCTCTCCGTTCAGGTTGAACATCGGGCCGCCGGAATTGCCGCGGTTGATCGAGGCGTCGGTCTGCAGGAAATCGTCATAGGGGCCGGCATCGATGTTCCGCTGACGCGCGGAGATGATGCCGGCAGTGACCGACCCGCCCAGGCCGAACGGGTTGCCGATCGCCAGAACCCAGTCGCCGACGCGCATGGCATCGCTGTCGCCGAAGGGAACGGCGACCAGCGGATGGCTGGTCTTGATCTTCAGCAGCGCCAGGTCGGTCTTGCTGTCCTTGCCGACCAGCTCCGCCTTGATGTTGGTATCGTCCTGCAGGATGACGGTGATCTCGTCGGCGTCCTGAACGACGTGGTTGTTGGTGACCACATAGCCGTTCTTGGCGTCGATGATGAAGCCGGACCCGAGCGACGTCGCCTTGCGCTGCGGCTGGTCCTGCTGCTGCTGACGGTCGAAGAAGTCCCGGAAGAAATCCTCGAAGGGCGAACCCGGCGGGAATTGCGGGACTTCGGGCCGCTGGCCCTGCGGACGTTGCGGCGCGCTCTGGCTGGTGGAGATGTTGACGACCGCCGGCAGCAGCTTTTCCGCCAGATCGGCGAAGCTGCCGGGCGCATTGCGCGGCGCCGTCGCCGCCTGGGCCTGACCCGTTTGTGCCTGGGCTGCCTGAGCCTGGGCCGGGGCGACGGCGAGACCGCCCATCACCGCACCGCCGGCCATGACCGACGTCATGCCCCAGACGATGGCGGCGACCAGCGGCCGGACGCCCGCCTTGCGAGGCCGGGCCTCGGCCACGGCGCCGCGCGTGGCGGGTTCGAGTTTGGGTATGCGAATCAACGTGCTCTCCCTACCAGACGTCCGGCCGATTCCGTGGGCGGGAGCGGCCGCCCGGTTCTGGGCCATATATGTGTTGGGCCAAGAGTATGGCCGCAAGATGGCGTGCCGGTCCAGTCGGCACCAGTGGAAATCTTAAGGCGCGCGGATTTCCTTCAAGCCAATTCTGCGGACCTCCAAGGGGGCCGGACATGGCTGCGGCCGGAACGGGGGCAATCCCGCTCCGGCCGCAAACAGTCCCGATCCGGCCCGGCAGCGTTACTGCGCGGGCGCGGGAGCGGGAGCAGCGGGGGCCGGCGAAGGCGCCGGACCGCCGCCCGCCTGGGCACCGGGGCCGCTGAAGTAGCGGAAGAACTCCCCGGTCGGCGACAGCACCATGGTGGTGTCGTTGCCGTTCAGCGCCTTCCGGTAGGCTTCGAGCGAGCGGTAGAAGCCATAGAAGCCGGGGTCCTGCGAGGTCGCCTCGGCGATCAGCTTCAGCGCCGTGTTGTCGCCTTCGCCGCGCAGGATCTGCGCGTCGCGCTGGGCCTCGGCGATGATGACCGTGCGTTCGCGTTCGGCACGCGACTTGATCTGCTGCGACTGTTCCTGGCCCTGGGCGCGGGCCTCGGACGCTTCGCGTTCGCGTTCGGACCGCATGCGGGCGAAGATCGACTGGCTGGTCTCCTCCGGCAGATCGGCTCGGCGGATGCGGACGTCGACGATCTCGATGCCGAAGCGCTTGGCCTCGTCATTCACCTGCCCCTTGATGTCGGTCATGATGCGGGCACGCTCGTCCGACAGGACGGCCAGCACCGTGACGTTGCCGAGCACACGGCGCAGGGCGGAGTTGACGATGGAGTTCAGGCGCGTTTCCGCCACCGCCTCGGTCCCGGCGGTCTGGTAGAAGCGCAGCGGATCGTGGATGCGGTAGCGGGCGAAGGCGTCGACATCCAGGCGCTTCTGGTCGGCCAGGATGACCTGCTCCACCGGCGGGTCGAGGTCGAGGACGCGGCGGTCGAGCAGCCGGACCTCCTGGATGAAGGGGATCTTCACCTTCAGGCCCGGGTCCTGGATCACCCGGCGCGGCTCGCCGAACTGCAGGACGAGCGCCTGCTGGGCCTCGTTGACGGTGAACAGGGCGGACGACGCGACGACGCCGAGGGCGACGATGGCGATACCGGCGATGGCGAGGGTGCGTTTCATGATGCGATCCTCCTCACTGGCCGGACGTTGAGGGATTTTGGGGCAGCGCGGACAAAGGCTGCGTCTGCGTGCCGGACCGTGCGCCACCCTGGTTGCCGCTCTGGTTGGCCGGGGCTTGACGCGGCGCCTGCTGCTGCGGAACCGGCGTGGCGTTCGGAGCCAGCTGGTTCAACGGCAGGTAGGGCACGACATTCTGGGCCGAACCGTCGACGATGATCTTGTTCCGGCCACGGAGGATCTCCTCCATGGTTTCCAGATACATGCGCTTGGCGGTGACGTCCTTGTTCAGCGCATAGGCCTCGTAGACCTTGCGGAAGCGGTCGGCGTCGCCCTGCGCCAGACTGACCACCTGCTCGCGGTAGGCCGAGGCCTCCTGCACCAGCCGCTCCGCCTCGCCGCGGGCGCGCGGGATGATGTCGTTGCGGTAGGCTTCCGCCTCGTTGCGGGCGCGTTCGCGGTCGGCGCGGGCACGCTGCACGTCGTTGAAGGCGTCGATGACCGGCTGCGGCGGGTCGGCCTTCTGCAGCTGGACCTGGGTGATCTCGATGCCGGCCTGATACTCGTCCAGCATGGTCTGGAGCAGCTGGCGGGTCGAGGTCTCGATCTGCTGGCGGGCCTCGGTCAGGGCGGGCTGCAGGTCGGTGCGGCCGATGACCTCGCGCATGGCGCTTTCGGCCGCCTTCTTCACCGTCACTTCCGGTTCGCGGATCTTGAACAGGAAATTGCCGGCGTCCTTGATGACCCAGAACACCGTGAAGTCGATGTCGATGATGTTCTCGTCGCCGGTCAGCATCAGCGACTCGTCCGGCACGTCGCGATCGGTGCGGCCGCCGCCGACGGAGGAGCGGTAGCCGACCTCGATCCGGTTGACGCGTGTCACCTTGGGCAGCAGCACCGTCTCGATCGGCGAGGGCAGGCGATAGCGCAGGCCGGGCTGTTCGGTCCGCACCCACTGGCCGAAGCGCATGACGACGCCCTGCTCGTCCGCCTCGACGCGGTAGATGCCGCTGGCGAGCCAGATCAGGCCGAGCACGCCGGCGACCAGCGCCACACCGCGTCCGCTGCCGAAGCCGCCGGGCATCGCCCGGCGCAGACGGTCCTGGCTGCGCCGCAGAAGATCCTCAAGGTCGGGAGGCTGCGGGCCGCCGCCGCCGCCGCCATTTCCCCCGCCCTGGGGACGCCCCCACGGGTTGCCCGGGCCGTTGTTGCCCGGCGGAGGACCCCAGGGGCCGCCACCACCGCCCCCACCCTGATTGTTCCACGGCATCCGACTGTGTCCCCCTCTGCGATTCGTCCCATCATGTGGAAGCGCAATGGCTTAAGCCCCGCGCATCCCTTTACCGATCTCGTCCGTCGGTCCTATAGTCCCCCATACCCTTCGGCAAGGATTCCACCAACGGATATCCGCCAATATCGGGAAGACAGCGGAGTTTTCAACCATGGCGCAGATCGGCGAAGCTCAAGTCATGCAGGCGCTGAAGACCGTCATCGACCCGGACCGGGGCGGCGACATCGTCAGCTTGGGCATGTTGTCGGGCCTCGTGGTGCGTGACGGGCATGTCGCTTTTTCCATCGAGGTGGACCCCAAGCGCGGTGCCCAGGCCGAGCCTCTGCGCCACGCGGCGGAGAAGGCGGTCGATGCCCTGCCGGGCGTCCTATCGGTCACCGCCGTGCTGACCGCCCACCGCGCCGCACCGCAGGCAGCGCCGCAGCAGGGACACTCGCATGGTGGGCATGGCCATTCGCACGGGCATTCCCATGGCGGCCACTCCCATGGCGCCGCGCCGCAGAACGATCCGCAAAAGCCGCTGGTCCCCGGCGTGAAGGCCATCGTCGCGGTGGCGTCCGGCAAGGGCGGCGTCGGCAAATCGACGACCTCGGCCAACCTCGCGCTGGCGCTGGCGGCGAACGGGCTGAAGGTCGGGCTGCTCGACGCCGACATCTACGGCCCGTCGATGCCGCGGATGATGGGCATCGCCGGCCGGCCCAACAGCCCCGACGGCAAGCGTCTGGAGCCGATGGAGAATTACGGCGTCAAGGTGATGTCGATGGGCTTCCTGGTGGCCGAGGACACGCCGATGATCTGGCGCGGACCGATGGTGATGAGCGCGTTGCAGCAGATGCTGCGCGACGTCAACTGGGGCACACTCGACGTGCTGGTGGTGGACATGCCGCCGGGCACCGGCGACGCCCAGCTGACCATGGCGCAGCAGGTGCCGCTGGCCGGCGCGGTGATCGTCTCCACCCCGCAGGACATCGCCCTGCTCGACGCCCGCAAGGGGTTGAACATGTTCCGCCGCGTCGATGTGCCCGTGTTGGGCATCATCGAGAACATGAGCTATTTCTGCTGCCCCAACTGCGGCCACCGCACCGACATCTTCAGCCACGGCGGCGCCCGCAAGGAAGCCGACGATCTCGGCATGGAGTTCCTGGGCGAGATCCCGCTGCACCTGTCGATCCGCGAGACCTCAGACCAGGGCCAGCCGATCGTGGTGTCGCAGCCGGACTCGGAACACGCCCAGGCCTATCGCCGGATCGCGACCCGCCTGTGGGAAAAGATCGGCGGCGGCAGCGGCGGCCGTGCGGCGCCGCGCATCGTGGTGCAGTAAAGGGTCAGGGGTGGGAGGTTGCCTCCCACCCCTTTCGTTCACCCGTACCGCCGCAGCGCCTCCACCGTCAGCCCCAGGCCGACGGAGCCGAAGATGTTTCCTTCCACCACCCGCGCGCCCGGCGCCTCGGCCAGGATCGCCGCACGGACCTGGGGCAGCAGGGTGGAGCCGCCGGTCAGGAACACCGCGTCGATGCGGTCGGCGGTCACCCCGGCGTCGGCGAGACAATCGCGGATGCGGGTTCCGATGCGGGCCGCCAGCGAACCGGTCGCGCGGTTCAACGCCCCCCGGTCCACCGCCAGCGCCAGTTCTCCATCACCCCAATCCAGCGCCAGCTCCGCCGACTCATGGTCGGACAGGGCGATCTTGGTCCGCTCCACCGCCATCGCCAGCGCATGGCCCTGGCGATGCTCGACCACGCCGATCAACCGCTCGATCTTCTCCGGCTCGGCCGAATCGCGCTGCAGCCGCTCCAACTCGGCCATCGCCTTCGCGGTGTAGAGGAAGTTGATCTTCGACCAGGTCGCCAGATCGAAATAGATGCTCCTGGGCGCCAGCAGCCCGGCGCGCTTCATCGCGCTGCCCAGGCCAAGCTCCGGCATGGCGGTGGCGAGGCTGAGATCGCGGTCGAAATCGGTGCCGCCGACGCGGATGCCGTCGTTGGCCAGGATGTCGGAGGCCCGGTCAGCCTTGCCGCGCCGCTCCGGCCCGATGCGCACGACCGAGAAGTCCGACGTGCCGCCGCCGATGTCGGCGATCAGCGCCAGTTCCTCCCCCGCCACCTGCTGCTCGTAATCGAGCGCGGCGGCGATGGGCTCGAACTGGAAGGAGACGTTGCGGAAGCCGGCGGCCCGCGCGATCTGCCCCAGCGTGTCTTCCGCCGCGGCGTCGCCGGCCGGATCGCCGTCGACGAAATGGACCGGACGGCCGACCACCACGTCGCCAAGCTCGCCGCCCAGCGCGTCCTCCGCCCGCTTCTTCACCAGATCGAGGAAGGTGCCGATCACCGCGCGGAAACTGATGCGGCCCTTGCGCAAGGCCGTATCGGCGTCGATCAGGTCGGTGCCGAGCATCGACTTGATGGAGCGCATCAGTCGCCCCTCCACGCCCGAGACATAGCCATCGATGGCGGCCTGGCCGATGGTGGTGCGGTCATGTTGGAAATCGAAGAACACGGCAGTTGGCAGGTCGTGCGCGAGCCGTCCAGCGCCAGCAGCCGGAAGCCGTCGGCGTCCTGCACGCCGAGCGTCGTGTTCGAGGTGCCGAAATCGAGCCCGCACGCCGTCATGTCCCGCCTCCTGCCCGGATGACCGGTGCGGCCACCCGCCGCACCGGAAAAGGGGCGAGCGTATAACGGCTCCGGACCGCCGGATCAAGCGCGCTGCGGAAGAATCGCCGGAGGCATCACGGGACGTAGCGCGTCCGTCCGCCATTCAGCGGCCGGCTCGCCAGCACCACCGGCAGCAGGAACAATGTCAGGTTGGTCCAGGAAAAGGACCACCCCCGCCCCTCTTCCCTCCCCCGGCTGCGCTGCCGTTCTCGCTCGATCCAGCCGCCGCTGGCGCTCTGATGTTCCGGCATGGCCGTCAGCACGCCGCCCGACGTGTCGGGAGCGGAGCGGTTCTGGAACATGTCGCGCTCGATGGTGTGGGCGAGCGCGCGCTCGGTCATCTGCGGCGCCATGGCGTTGCCGACGGCGGCGAGGCGCCCCTCGGCGCCGACGAACAGTTCACGCTGGGGATTGACGGCCAGCGACAGGATGGCGGCGGCGACCTCCTCCGGCGGGTGGATCGGGTTCAGCGGCTTCACCGCCCGGCCCGTGTAGTTGGCGGCATGTTGCCACAGCGGCGTGTCGATGGAAGCCGGCATGACCATGCAGACATGGATGTCGGGTTCGTCCACCAGCTCCTGCCGCAGGGATTCGGAAAAGCCGCGCACGGCGAATTTCGCCGCGGTATAGGGGGTGGCATAGCGCTGGCCGATGTTGGACACCATTGACGCGGTGTTGATGATGATCCCCTCGCCGCGGTCGAGGAAATGGGGCAGCACGGCGCGGCAGCCATGGACCATGCCGAAGAAGTCGGTGCGCACCACCTGCTCGAACACCTCGTCGGGGATTCCTGAAGCGCCGAAGG
>NZ_BADK01000055.1 GCF_000333595.1 Azospirillum sp. B506 | reverse complement strand
CCTGACCATCGCCCGGGACGTGGCGCGCAGCCACGGCGGCGACATCACGCTGGACGACAGCCCCTATGGCGGCCTGCGCGCAGTGATCCGGCTGCCGGTGTGATCCAATGACCTGATTCCATGAAAAAGCCCGCCTTCATTCAGGCGGGCAATCCATGTCATGCAATGGCGGCCTCGTCCCCCACCCTCCCTGAGACCAGGAAAGGTGGAGATGGGGGCAATGGACGGGCCTCTGCCTACTGGTTCGCCGCGGCGGCAACAACATTGGCGCCGGCCAGCTCGCCGCCGATGCCGTTGTTCAACGCCCAGATGGCGGCCTGGGTGCGGTTGGAGGCGTTGATCTTGCGCAGCAGGCTCTTCAGGTGAACCTTCACGGTGGCTTCCGTGATGTTCAGGTGGTTGGCGATCATCTTGTTGCTGTCGCCGTTCAGCAGGCAGCGCAGGATCTGCACCTCGCGCTGCGACAGGCCCTTGCGCGACACCGGCATCTCGGTGCCGTTGCCGTTGACGCGGCCGGAGATCAGCAGCGCCGCCAGATGGGTCGGGAACACCTTCTCCCCCATCATCACAAGCTTCAGCGACTGTGCCAGCGCATCGGACGACAGATCCTTCATCAGGTAGCCATCGGCGCCGGCTTCCAGCGCATTGGCCAGACGACGGGTGCACAGATCGCTGGTCAGGATGACCATGCGGGTTTCCGGCAGAAAGGCGCGCAGCCGGCGCATCCCGTCCGCCTCCTCGTCGCCACCGTTCTGCAGGTCCAGAAGAACCAGTTGCGGCCGCAAGCCGCTTTCAACCGACCCCAGCGCCTCCCGCAGGTTTCCCGCCTCCGCAACGATCTGGAAGGGCGAATCGTCGAGCAGGCGCTTCAGCCCCTCGCGAAACAGCTTGTTCGAGTCGATAAGAAAAGCGCGCACTGAGTCCATCGTCCGCTCCCGCAATTTTGGTCGATCGTCATGACGTCGTGGCCATACTGAGGGCCGTTGTAGAGAGGAAGGTCCCGACGCTTTGGCGCTTCGGCGACTACCTCTCGATAGCTTCGGCAGGCCGTTATTTAGGGGGAGGTTACCCCCGTGTCGTGTTCCAAGGTACCACTCTCCGGAGTTAAAAGAAGAACGCATTGGACATATGCGCAAAGCCTCCCCAGGATTGCCGGATCTAAAGATATCACAGCAGCGAACATTGCTTTGCGCAAAGGCATTAACTGATTCGTTAACCACCACTTATTTGCGCAGGAGAAGGGTTCCCAATTGGAATATGCCGCAATCTTCTCACATCGGGCTGCTGCGGATGCCGCCAACGGGGTGATGCCAACAGATAACCCGATCGGAGACGCGAGACTTTCGATATAGAGGGAGCGTGCCGGCTGTCCGAGGCTTTGACCGATTGTGGCTGGACATGTGCATGGCTGCCGGCCGCCGTCGTCCGGCGGAGACAGGACGAGGGCAAGATGGGCTGGCAGATCATCGTCGCCGCCATGGCGGGGTATCTGGTACTGCTGGGACGCAGCGCATGGAAACAGGGCGAGTTCCGCCAGTACCTGCGCAGCCTCGCCATCGTAATCACCCTGTGCGCCCTGCTGGCGGGCGCCGTGGCTCTGGCGATGCTGCTCGACGGGGCGTAGCCGCCCCTCCGCTGCACCCGCTGCAAAGAAAAAGGGCGCCGGCGGTTCCCCGCCGACGCCCTGGATTTTCGGGCGAAGCCGATCTCAGCTGAGCGGGATCGCCACGAAGCGCAGATCGCCCT
>NZ_BADK01000056.1 GCF_000333595.1 Azospirillum sp. B506 | reverse complement strand
AGATCCATCTGGCGATTTTCCTGAAGACGATCTGGGCCAGCGCGCTGGTCACCGCCACCACGCTGGCCGTCTGCTATCCGGTCGCCTTCTATCTGGCGCAGGTGGCGCCGAAGCGGCGGCTGCCGCTGCTGATCCTGATGCTGGTCGTGCCCTTCTGGATCAACGAGCTGCTGCGCACCTTCTCCTGGTACATCATCCTGGCCTTCAACGGGCCGCTGAACGCGCTGCTGCTGGGGCTCGGCATCATCGACGAGCCGCAGCGCTTCCTGGGCGGCGACGGCGGCGTGATCGTCGGCATGGTCTATGTCTACATCCTGTTCATGGTCTTCCCGCTCTACAACGCCATCGAATCGCTGGACCGCAACCAGATCGAGGCGGCGCGGGATCTGGGCGCCGGATGGCTGCGCATCCACCGCCGCATCGTGCTGCCCCATGCCAAGCCGGGCATCGCGGTCGGCTGCATCATGACCTTCATGCTGGCCGCCGGCAGCTATGCCGTGCCGGCCCTGCTGGGCGGGCCGAACAGCCGCTGGTTCACCGAGATCATCTACAACTGGTTCTTCGAGGGCGGGAACTGGAACCAGGGGGCGGCCTACGCCTTCATCCTGCTGGTGCTGTGCATCGGCTTCATCCTCGGCGCGATGCGGCTGTTCCGCGTCGGGCTGGCGGATATCGCGAAGTGAGCCTGCCTCCTATGGGATCACCGACATGACCGCTGCCCGCTTCCGCCGCCTGCTGACCGGCGCCTATCTGGTTCTGTTCTTCGGCTATCTGTTCCTGCCGCTGGGGATCATGGCGGCGGCGACCTTCAACAGCAGCCGCTTTCCCACCGTCACCCCCTGGATGGGCTTCACGCTGAGCTGGTTCCAAGCGCTGTGGGGAGATCAGCGCATGTGGGCGGCGCTGGGCACCAGCCTGATCGTCGGGGCGGGGTGATCGCGCTTGCGGTGCCCCTGGGGCTGGCGGCGGCGCTGCTGCTCGACCGGCTGCACGCCGGGCCAGGACCGTCCTCTATGCGCTGATGGTGTCGCCGCTGCTGACGCCGGGGGTGATCGTCGGCATCTCGACCCTGGTGTTCTGGCGGGAATGGTTCGGGGTCAGCGGCGGGCTGTTCCTGACCGTGGTCGCGCAATCCAGCTTCATCGCCGCCTATGCCATGCTGCTGTTCTCGGCAAGGCTGGAGCGGTTCGACCCGGCGCTGGAGGAGGCCGCACTCGACCTCGGCGCCACGCATGGCCAGGTGTTCCGGCGCATCACACTGCCGTACCTGATGCCGGCGATCCTGTCGGCGGCCCTGCTGGCCTTCCTGCAGAGCTTCGAGAACTACAACACCACGCTGTTCGTGCGCGGGCTGGACACCACCCTGACCGTCTTCATCGCGACCAAGGTGCGCACCGGCCTGACCCCGGCGGTCAACGCGCTGTCGCTGGTGCTGATCGCGCTGACCGTCCTGGGCGCCGTCGTCTACGAGATCCTGCGCCGGCGCGAGGCGCGCCGGCAGGCAGGGTCCGTAACCGCCTGATCGTCAGTCCTCTTCCGCCTCGTCGGCGTCCGCCTCGATCTGGGCGGCGAGATCGCGCAGCATGTCGATGACGTCTTCGTGGCTGGTCTCGTCCACGGCGGCGTTCACCGCTGCCTCGATCATGGCGACGGCGATGTAGGGGCCGAGCGGGCCACCTTCCTTGATCGCCTCATCCAGGTGCTTTTCGGCGATCGACAGCGCCTTTTCGAACAGCGCCTCGGCCGTCTGGTTGGTGGTGTCCTTGCTCATCGTCCGGTCCGTTGCGGAGGGTTGGTCCGACTCCAATAACACGGCCCATCGGCGATTGGCGCGGGAATTCGCGGGTCCGGTTGGAAAATTGGGACGGCAAAGCGGGAAGCCGGGCTTGCGCCGTCCCGGACCATACGCCACAGTCCGGCGATGCATTGACCTATACGGCAAGGAAGACGGCATGACCGGCACGCCCGACCTGACCAGCCCCGACCTCTATCGCTTCTGGTGGGAGGAGCGCGTGCGCTTCAACGACCTGGATGCGGTCGGGCACGTCAACAACAACGCCATCGGCGTCTTCTTCGAACAGGCGCGCATCGCCCTGCTGCATGGCGCCGGCGGCTTCCGCGACGGGGATCCCTGGACCGTGGTGCTCGCCCGCAGCCTGATCGAATACAAGGCGGAGCTGCTCTATCCCAACACGGTGCGGATCGGCGCGCGGACGCTGCGGGTCGGCACCAGCTCGATCACGCTCGGTTGCGCCATCTTCCTGGGCGACCGCTGCATCGCCACCCAGGAAGCGGTGGCGGTGATCGTCGACAAGGCCGCCCATCGCCCGACGCCGATCGCGGAACCGTTGCGCGCCAAGCTGCTGGAGGCGTAAAGGGGGCGCAGCAATCCCCAGCATCCAACGGACCCCCGATATGACGCGCCCAGCCAAGCGCCCCTTCGCCAAGGGACGCCAGCCGACCCGCAAGACCACCCAGCCGCCCGCCGAAGCGCGGGAGATCGAGGTCGCCATCGCCGATGTCGGGGCGCGCGGCGACGGGGTGGCCTTCGCTGACGGCCTGCGCCTGTTCGTCCCCTACACGGTGGCGGGCGACCGCGTGCGCGTCCGTGTCGCCGAAAGCGACGGAAAAGGGGAGGGCGTACGGGGCGAATTGCTTGAGGTGCTTGAGTCCGGTCCCGGCCGCCAGACCCCGCCCTGCCGCCATTTCGGCCGCTGCGGCGGCTGTACGCTCCAGCAGATGGACGATGCGACCTACGCCGCCTGGAACAGCGGGATGGTGCGTGGAGCGCTGGAGCGGGTCGGGCTGGGCAATGTCGTGATGGAGCCGCTGGCACGTACACCCGCTGCCGCCCGCCGCCGCGCCCGGTTCGCGGCGCTGAAGCGGGGCAGGCGGGTCTGGTTCGGCTTCAACGAGCGGCAGAGCCACCGGCTGGTCGATCTGGAGGAGTGCCCGATCCTGGCGCCGCGCCTGTTCGATCTGGTCGAGCCTCTGCGCGGCCTGCTGGCCGGCCTGCTGCCGGACGGCGGCGATGCCGACGTGGTGCTGACCGACCTGGAAGGCGGGGTCGACCTGCTGCTGGTCGGGCCGCGCAGCCTGGATCGCGCCGCCCGCGAGCTGGTGGTCGCCTTCGAGCCGGAGCGCATCGCCCGCATCGCCTGGCAACCGACCGACCGCGCGGCAGCCGAGCCGGTGGCGAACCGCCGGCCGGCCTTCATCCGTTTCGCAGGCGTTCCGATTCAGCCGCCCCCTGGCGCCTTTCTCCAGGCGAGCGCGGAGGGCGAAGCCGCCCTGGTGGCGGCGGTGCGCGAGGGAGTCGGGCAGGCCGCCCGCATCGCCGACCTGTTCGCGGGCGTCGGCACCTTTTCCATTCCGCTTGCGCAACAGTCGTCGGTTCATGCGGTGGAGGGCGACGAGGCGGCGGTGGCGGCGCTCGGCCGCGCGGTGCAGGGGCTGCGGCTGACGGCCGAGCGCCGCGACCTGTTCGAGACCCCGCTGAGCGTCAAGGAGCTCGATCGTTACGATGCCGTGGTGTTCGATCCGCCGCGCGCCGGTGCCGCGGCCCAGGCAGCGGCGCTCGCCGGCAGCAAGGTGCCGCGGGTGGTCGGGGTGTCCTGCAATCCCGCCAGCTTCGCCCGCGACGCGCGGGTGCTGGTGGATGGCGGCTATCGTCTGGTGAAGCTCTGGCCGGTCGACCAGTTCCTGTGGTCGGCCCATGTGGAACTGGTCGGCCTGTTCGAGCGGTGAGGAGGCTGTCGCAGCCTCCTCCCTCGCCTCAATCCAGCTGCAGGACGATCGCCTTCAGATAGGCCGACTCCGGAAGATTCGGGTGAACCGGATGGTCAGGGCCGGCGCCGGCGCTGCGCAGGATGCGGCCGGTGCGGCCGGCGTCGTTCAGGCCGCGGGCGACCAGCTCGGCGAAGGTCGGCGGATCGACATTGTGGCTGCATGACCCGCATAGCAGATAGCCGCCCGGTGCCGTGATCTTCGCGGCCAGCCGCGCCATCTTGCGGTAGGCGCGGGAGCCGGCGGCCAGATCCTTCTTCGACTTCACGAAGGCCGGCGGGTCGGCGATCACCACCTCGAAGGTCTCGCCGGCCGCGGCCAGCCGCTCCATCTCCTGGAAGGCGTCGGCCTTGCGTGCCTCGAAGCGGTCGGCGACGCCGTTCGCCTCGGCGGCGCGGCTGGCATTCTCCAGAGCCAGGGCGGAGCGGTCGACCGCGACCACCTGGGTGGCGCCGGCCACCGCGCACTGGATGCCGAAGCCGCCATTGTAGCTGTAGAAGTCGATGGCCCGGCCGCCTTTGGCCAGCGAAGCGATGAAGGCGCGGTTGTCGCGCTGGTCGTAGAACCAGCCGGTCTTCTGGCCGTCCAGCGGGTTGGCGAAGAAGGTGACGCCATTCTCCTCCAGGCGGATCGGGCCATCGATCTCGCCCTTGGCCAGCCGGGTCTCCTCCGTCAGCCCCTCCAGCGCGCGCTGGCTGCCGTCGTTGCGCAGGATGACCGCGCGCGGCGCCATCACCTCGTCGATGGCGGCCAGGATCTCGTCGATCCGGCGGTCCATGAAGACGGAGTTGGCCTGCACCGTCACCACATCGTCGAAACGGTCGACGATCAGGCCCGGCAACCCGTCGGCCTCGGCATGGACGACGCGGTAGAAGGGACGGGAGAACAGCCGGTCGCGCAGACCCACCGCGCGGCGCAGCCGGTCGGCGATGAAGGCCTGGTCCACCACCGTCGCCGGGTCGTTCGACAGATGCCGGGCAGCGATCAGCGTGTGCGGATTGAAGGTGTAGATGCCCAGCGGCGTCCCGCCGGGGTCCAGCAGCCGCACCGGGCTGCCGGGCGGCACCGCCTTGGCGGTGGTGTCCATCTGGACTTCGTTGGAATAGACCCAGGGATGTCCCTGCATGACGCGCCGCTGGCGGCCGGCCTGCAGGTGGATCGCCGGGTATTTCTTGACGGGTTTGGTGCCGGTGTCGCTCATGGGCCGCATCCTAGCGGCAAATCGGCCGCGTGCAATGGCCGCGGTGGTCCTGCTATTCCGCTCCGACGGCGCCTTCCGGTTCGGCTGCCGGTTCGCCGATATGGATCGCCAGCCACACCGTCGACTCGCCGACGGCCGTGGCGGCAACGCGGTGGCGGGTACGGGCGGGCAGCAGCGCCCAGTCGCCGGGGGCCAGCAGGCGGTCGTCCCCTCCCTCCACCTGCAAGGTGGCGGTGCCGGTGACCAGCAGCACGAACTCGTCCCACCCCTGGTCGTACCAGAAGCCATCCGGCGAGGTCTGGCCGGTGGAGACGATCCGCTCGATCCGCACACCGGGCAGCGCCGCCAGTGTCGCGAAGAGTTCGTCGGGCTGTGGGCTTGCGGGAAGCCCTTCCAGCAGGCTGCCGTATCGTGCTCCGCTCATTCGCAAAATTCCGGGTTCGGTGATTGCCGCAAGGCACCGTCATGGACGAGACCGCGATCCTGTACCAGCCGCGGCGGCGGGTCGAGATCGGCGGAACGGCCCCTGCCCGCCGGGTGCTATTCCGCGCCGAACCGTCCGTCGGCCGCCGCCTCCGGGGCGTTGTCGTTGACCACCGTCAGATGCTTGCAGAAGCGGATCGTCTCCTGCCGGTGCCCTTCGATGCGGAAACAGTCGGGAATGGGGTTGCGGCGGCTGTCGCGCGTGACGTAGCGCTCCGGCAGGGTGGTGTGGATGGCGGCGCAGCCCAGCCGGCGGGCCAGCCCCTCCATCGCCCGCAGCAGCGTCTCGGCGATACCGGCGACGTCGAACAGGTCGAGCACGACGAAGTTGTCCACGCACAGCGTCCGTCCGTGGATCAGGTGAGGTTCGACTGCGTAGGAGAACAGCCCGTGCATGTACCCCTGCGCGTTCTGCACGGTCATGATGCCCCGGTCGGCGGGCCGGCCACTCCCTCCATCGCCGCTCCCGGTTGTGCTGTCCAGCACCGCTGCGGCAAATGCGCGCCATTGGTCGACCCCCAGGCCCGGCACGATGGCGCAGACCAGCGGGTAAGCCTGGTCGATCTGGCGCCGACCAAGGGGTTTTGCGATGAAACCGTCGTCCATTTCAGCCCGGCCGATTGCAAGGACGCTGAACGATGGCAGGCCCAGGCCGCAAGGGTCGTTGACGTAGATCAATGTTGCTGCCCCCCCCGATCCACATAGTGGGCGCCATTGGAGACAGGCGCGCCCGGCGTCCCTCTTGGCATTTCCGAGTGCAACCTGTCCCGCTCCTTAACAGTACGTACCCAGTGGTGGTGCAACCCAGAAGGCGCGGCCCCACGGCCGCCCGGGGCAAACGGGAGAGATTGTATGACATCAGCGACTCTGACTTCAGGGGCCACCCTGGGCAGCCAGCGGGTGTCGGAAGACGTGCGTTACCATGAGGACGCCATCCGACTCTTCGTTATCGCTGCAGTGTTCTGGGGCGTGGTCGGTTTCCTGGCCGGCACCTTCATCGCTCTGCAGCTGGCCTTCCCGGCGCTGAATCTCGGGTTGGAGTGGACGAGCTTCGGGCGCCTGCGCCCGGTCCACACCTCGGCCGTGATTTTCGCGTTCGGCGGCAACGTGCTGCTCGCCACTTCGCTTTATTCGGTCCAGCGGACTTGCCGCCAGCATCTCTTCGGGGGCGAAGGGTTGGCGAAGTTCATCTTCTGGAACTACAACATCTTCATCGTGCTCGCGGCGCTGAGCTATGTCCTGGGCTACACCCAGGGCAAGGAATACGCCGAGCCGGAGGGGTCCTCGACCTGTACCTGACGGTCGTCTGGGTGGCCTATGGGTTCCAGTTCATCGGCACGGTGATGACGCGGCGCGAGTCGCACATCTATGTGGCGACTGGTTCTTCATGGGTTTCATCCTGACCGTCGCGATCCTGCACATCGGCAACAACGTCAAAATCCCGGTGTCGCTGTTCGGCATGAAGTCCTACACCTTCGTGTCGGGCGTGCAGAGCGCCATGTTGCAGTGGTGGTACGGCCACAACGCGGTCGGCTTCTTCCTGACCGCCGGCTTCCTGGGCATCATGTACTACTTCGTGCCCAAGCGCGCCGAGCGGCCGGTCTATTCCTACCGCCTGTCGATCGTCCATTTCTGGACGCTGATCTTCCTCTACATCTGGGCCGGCCCGCACCACCTGCACTACACCTCCCTGCCGGACTGGGCGCAGACGCTGGGCATGACCTTCTCCGTCATGCTGTGGATGCCGTCCTGGGGCGGCATGATCAATGGCATCATGACCCTGTCGGGCGCCTGGGATAAGCTGCGCACCGACCCGGTCCTGCGTTTCCTGGTCACCTCGGTCGCCTTCTACGGCATGTCGACCTTCGAAGGCCCGCTGATGTCGGTCAAGCCGGTCAATGCCCTGTCGCACTACACCGACTGGACCGTCGGCCACGTGCATTCCGGCGCGCTCGGCTGGGTCGCCTTCATCTCCTTCGGCGCGATCTATTATCTGGTCCCGGTGCTGTGGAAGCGCTCGCAGCTCTACAGCCTGCGTCTGGTCAGCTACCACTTCTGGACCGCCACCATCGGCATCGTGCTCTACATCACCGCCATGTGGGTGTCGGGCATCATGCAGGGCCTGATGTGGCGCGCCTACGACAACCTGGGCTTCCTGCAGTACTCCTTCGTGGAGACCGTCGCGGCGATGCACCCGTTCTACGTGATCCGCGCGATGGGCGGCGTCCTGTTCGTCACCGGCGCTCTCATCATGGTCTACAACCTGTGGCGCACGGCGAAGGGCGATGTCCGCATCGAGAAGCCCTATGTCACCACGCCGCACAAGGCGACGGTCGGCGCGGCCTGACGCTAGGGAAGGATGCGAGAAATGGCTCAGGATAAAAAGGGCTTCAGCCACGACCTGATCGAGCGGAACACCCTTCTGCTGATCGTGCTCGTGCTGATCACCGTGTCGATCGGCGGTCTGGTTCAGATCGTCCCGCTCTCACGAT
>NZ_BADK01000057.1 GCF_000333595.1 Azospirillum sp. B506 | reverse complement strand
GACATCGACCCCATGACCTTGGGCGATCACCTGCTCTCCAGCTCTTCGGACTCCGAGGGGACAGTACACCGCGCCCTTCGCCGGGTGCCGAGAGCGTCGGTGGTTTCGTTCGATCCATCGGGTGCGCGGACGCAGGTCTACTGGCGTCCCGGCGCCGCCCCGCCGCTGCGGTTGAAGGATGATAACGCGTATGTCGAAGCGGCCCGCGAGGTCCTGGCCGATGTGCTGGCCGGGCATCTTCGGAGCCGGATGCCCATCGGGGTTATGCTTTCCGGTGGTTTCGATTCCGGGGCCATAGCGTCAACCCTGGCGATGATGGCCCCGGACCGCGAGATCCACGGTTTCACCACCGTACCGATGGCGGGCGCGCGGGCGTACGAACGCGGCGCCGGACGGGAGTGGGAGCATGTGCAGCGTCTCGCCCGTCAACACCCCAATCTGCGTGTCCGCGCCATCGCTGAAAAGCCCCTGACACCGATCGACGACGACATGCGGGCCGTATTCGCCGACATCGGGACGCCGCTGTGCGGGTTGAGCCTGGTGGCCAGACGGCTGCCCCTGGCGCGGGCAGCGCAGGAGGAGGGGGTTGGCACCCTGCTGCGCGGCGATGGCGGCAACTGGACATTGACCGCCGAGGGCGAGGGGGTATTTCGCGCGCTGTTCAGGGCCGGACGGTGGTTTGCGCTGACGCGGGAAGTCATCGGCGCTGCGCGCTACCGCGACCGCGGCCTTGGAACCGTCCTGTGGTCAAACGCTCTCCGCGACATCGTCCCGCGTTGGCTGCTTCACCTTTGGCGGAGCGGCCGGCGCGCGCCGTTATCCCCGATCCGGGAGAGCAGTTTCCTGCGGCCGGAGTTCTCCGAGAGCAGCGGCCTTCGCAATCGCTGGGCACAGTCGCCGCACAATCCGGAGCGGTTGGCCCGGCTGAGCACCGAGGAAATCGTCCCTATTTTCCTGAATGTCCAGCCGGCATACGCTGAAGCCTTCACCTTGATGCACAATCGCATGGGCATGACGTCTGCCGCCCCCCTGCGCGACCGGCGGATGGTCGATTTCATCCTCTCGCTGCCACCCGAACAATTCCGACGCAATGGCGTTCCGCGCTATCTGGCCAGACGGGTGCTCGCCGATCGCATGCCCGCCGAAGCCCTGGCGGAACCCGGCTATTTCGAACCCTTTTCCGACGCGGAGGAGTGGCTGCACCAATGGTGGGACGAGGCGAGGCGCCGGCTGGACGAGCAACTTCCATCGGAGTTCGCGGCAGCCATCATCGATTTGCCGCGGCTGAAGGCGGTTCTCGCGGCCGGGCCGCCGGCCAATTTGCCCGTCGGCGGCTCCATCCGCGACACAATCGTCATGGGCATGACCGTCGCCCTGCACATCAACGAGTTCATTCGCTGGCATGAGGGCCGGAACCAGTGACCGGCTGATACCCCAACCGCTCCATGAGGGCACCATGGTCGCGTTCTATTTGGGCGATTTGCTCATGGTTCAAGATATTGCGCCACTGGCCGACCCGACCGCTGCGAAAAAAACGAGCCATGCCGTCGGGACGTTCCGTGAAGCCACCGGCGGCTCCTTGGCCGCCAGCCGGTCGAAGGCGGTACGTTCCACCGCCAACGCCACGGCGTCCGCATCGGCAGGCAGGCCGCAAAAGGCGGCGATCCGTCCCAGACAGTCCAGCGGCGACGCGACCATATCCTCGTATCTTACGGTCAACCGCCGCACCGGAGCGGCCAGCCAGCTCTCCCCATGACTGGACCAGGATCCCCGGAACTCGTCGACTTGCGCGGATCCCGACTTCCGGACGCTGTCGGCAGGGGGGTGGGACTTCCCCATCTGGTCGATCGCCCGGTCGATCGCCACGCCATTATGTGCTGCCAAGGAAAGACAGACGTCGCGCGGGTCGCGGACCAGATGGATACAACCATAAGTGGCGTCAGGCGGGAACAGCGGCTGCCCCGAAGGCGTGGTGTGATAGGCGCTGTGGACCTTGAGGATCGCCGGCGGGTCGCCGCCCAGCTCGGCAAGCCGGCGGTAGGCGAGCGGCAGCAAGTCAGCCACCTCGTCGCGCGACAGGTCGGACAGCCCGATGCCGAGGGCGGCCTGCAACAGGGAGCGCGAAGCCGCGCCGTTGGCGGCAGTGTCCATACGCGCCAGATCGACGTCCCGGTTGCTTTCAAGAGCGCTCAGGAACAGCCGGACCCAAGTGTTGCCGGATTTGGGGTAGGATGCCAGCCAGATCAGACCGGGCTTGGCCGGAAGCATGGTCATCATACAATCCTCCAGACGGGCCAAATTGGATCACTGCGGCCATCCGCCCGATGCCGGAGCGACACGCGCGCTCTTGTCATTTCGACACAACCCTTGTCAACCGCGATCCGATCGCTGGACAGGTCTATCGCATATGAGGTGTTAACTGCTTTCCAAGGAAACCTGTCTTTCCCGCGAAGTCGAAGATGGCCAAAGTCCGCTTGCAGGAATATGGACATCGTATGCGATTGCCCTGGATCGGTGGAGCCGATGATGCTTCGCCCGCTCATCGATGCCAACCGGGTTGGCAGGGTGCGGCAAAACCATTTTGCTGCTGCGGTCGGGTTCTTTCCGGCAATCTCGCGTCAAGACCTTGCAATATACCACCAGTATCTTGCCTCGGTCTTTTCTAATCTTGCCGAAAAGCACCCTCTCTCGCGACGCAAAAGCCTTTTCCCACACCCTGTTGGTCACCGTCATGCGATCCAATCGCGCGACATTGGCGATTTTTCGATGATTGAAACACTAAATAACAGTATTTGCATGAGATTTTCCTTCTTAAGTAGAATTGTTCGATAATTATCAATTGATCACAGCCATCTCATCAGGATATACTGCGAAAAAATAGTAGAAGGTAGAGGCCAATGGATCCGTATATTGGTGAAATTCGTATGTTCAGCTTTACCTTTGCACCCACTGGCTGGGTGACCTGCGATGGGAAACTTTACCCAATTTACGACAAAAAAATGAAAAATCTCTTTGAGATCATCGGTTTCCGTTATGGGGGCGATGGGGAATCGAAATTCGCCGTTCCCGATATGCGCGGACGGGTGCCGGTTCAATATGGTGAGAGCCAAATAGAACAACTCAAATACGAAGTTGGGGACACCGGTGGGGTGACGCATGTCGACTTGGACGCCGCAGCAAATTCCAAGCCATAATCACCGCCTCGTATGCCAGCAAAGCTCCGGCAACGAGCCCCGCGCCCGGCAACGGCATACCGGCTGTTCCGCAAGCCAACGCGAAAAAGCCGGTTACCCCGCTCAACCTGTACAGGCCGTTGGGGGTAGCCCAACAAGAAAATCTCGTCACAGCTGGCCCCGCAAAGCGTGAGCCAATCGGGGCAGGAGA
>NZ_BADK01000058.1 GCF_000333595.1 Azospirillum sp. B506 | reverse complement strand
ATCAAGGCTGCAAAATTCGTCGGCAAGCAGACGATACCCCCGACGGGCCAGCGCGACCGCCAGCGTGCTCTTGCCACTCCCTCCGGACAACAGCACGGCGCGCCCGTTCAGAGCGATGCAGGCCGCCCACAGAGGTACCAGACCCCACCGGCAGCAGAGGACCGCCAGGGGGACGCCGCGGAGAAAACGGAGCGCACGTTCGAATCCGGCACCGGCCGGCAGCTCGATGGTAACCCGATGCCGATCCTCGATCAGATAGCGACCGATGCCCGGCACCTCGTGAAGGCACTGGCCGTCTTCGTCGATCTGCGTCAATGGCCGCAGGATCACCGGCCGGGGCAGTTCCCGCGGAACCGGCCCCAGTGCGAGTTCCACCGTGCGACCGGCGATCGGCGCGTCACCCGGTTCAAAGCCGGGACATTGGAACGGCGCGACGATGCCGAGACCAAGAGCACGATAGCTGTAGTACACGCCGTCCTATCCGCATTCCCAAAGCCTGTCACGACTGATCAGCCTGAATACCCCGCATCAAAGGCAGACACCAGCGGTCGATGGGCGGCGGACCGCACATCCCATGGATGGCCGTGGTATGGATCATACCAGTGAATTTTCAGGTCGAAATCATGTCCTCGCCGGCACCGATCCCTTTGGTCAGGCGAGCTTTATCAGCCCGTTGACCAGCAACCTATTGAGGAAGACCATCGTGTCCGCCTCGATCGCCTTCGGATCCCCGTCATAGTCGCGGGCGAGAGCGAGGTAGATGTCTTCGGGACGCATGGGATTTTCCAGGAGCCGCCAGATGGTACGCGCGGTTGCCGCCAGTCCGAAATAACTGCCATAATCTATGCTCATCAGCACGATTTCCTCGTCCAATTCCGCCATCAGCAAGTCGGTGCTGCGGGAAATCAGAACATCCGGTGACAGATGGGACGCGAATTGATCCATCATGGCATATCCTCAACAAGAACCGGCTCTACCCTCTGGCGCCACTTCACCCGCAGGACAATCAGACTTCAATTAATTGCAGCATGGAAATTCGCGTTTAAGGTGTCTTTGGGCGGCAATAAGCAAACTTTGCGAGAAAATGCAAAGATTTTCACCGTCTTTGCTGTATCTGACCATGGACTTCGCACAGTCATACGCCGCCTCAGCGATACACTTCTGACAAGTGTGGAACAAGCAATAAAAATATTCGAATCGCAACAAGTTGTGTCTCGCGCTTGATCCGATTTTGCGCATCGGCGATATATCAATTGTCAAAAAAGAAGACCTGAGGTGCATCATGTCGGTTGATCACAAAGGCGGCGAGCCTGACGATACCTCCTTGGTGGCAGTCGCCCGACCGGCCTGGACAGCACCGGAACTGTGCGAACTGTCCATCGGGCTGGGCACACGCGCCAAAGGCCTCTCTGTCTCCGACGGACAAACCACCAAGCCCGATGATGCCAGCTAGCGCGCATGGGGACATCCACGGGTGGCAGAAGCGCCGTGCGTGCAGGCCGCCCCACCTTCCAGTATGACCGGCTGGCATATGCCATCGGCGATCGATTGGTCGAAAACATCAGGTCGTACGGAACGGGCGCATGTTGCATTTCGTCGGGGCGATTGGGTTCCACGGAAATCGGCCGGCCGATCCAATGGCGGCGTCGGAGGCGGCCCGCCGTTTGGGTGGAGTGGGGTTCGGTGATGTTCAGACGCGGGAGGGAGAGGATTGGGTCCTCGGTTTCCGCTCCCGCCCTTTGGACGATTATGATGCCGGACTCGCCGGTCCCGTCCATGGCCGTGACGGCAGTCTGATCCTGATCGGATCGGGCCGGATCGACTGCCGGCGCGAACTTCTCGATACCCTTGGCCTCGACGGGCGGACACCGTGAAACGACGCGCGGCTGATGCTGGCTGCGTTTGAACGTTGGGCGAACAGGCGGCCGATCGCCTCCTCGGCG
>NZ_BADK01000059.1 GCF_000333595.1 Azospirillum sp. B506 | reverse complement strand
GGAGGATCCCCGCAGCCCCATCACACGCGCATCGGCATCAGGACGTAGAGCGCGGTGGAGTCGGCGACGTCGCGGATGATTGTCGGCGACGCGGCGTCGGCCAGCGTGAACTGGGCGCCCTCGCCCTCGATCTGCTGCGTGATGTCCAGCAGATAGCGGGAGTTGAAGCCGATTTCCAGGGGGGACTCCTGGTAATTGACCTCCAGCTCCTCGGTGGCGCTGCCGGCTTCCGGGCTGGTGGCGGACAGGGTCAGCGCACCGCGGACCAGCGCCAGTTTCACCGCCCGGCTCTTCTCGGTGGAGATGGTGGCGACGCGGTCGACGGCGGCGGCGAACAGCTTGGCGTCCACCTCCATCACCTTGTCGTTGCCGACCGGGATCACCCGCTCATAGTCGGGGAAGGTGCCGTCGATCAGCTTGGAGGTGACGACGACGCTGTCGAAGCCGAAGCGGATCTTGTTGTCCGACATCGACAGCTCGATGCGGTCGGCGGCCTCGTCGACCAGCTTGCGGATCTCGGTGACGGTCTTGCGCGGGATGATGACGCCGGGGATGCCCTCGGCGCCGTCCGGCAGCGGCATCTCGACCCGCGCCAGCCGGTGGCCGTCTGTGGCGACGGCGCGCAGCACCGGCGTTTCCAGGCTGCCCATCTTGCTCTTGGCGGCGTGCAGGTAGATGCCGTTCAGGTAATAGCGCGTCTCCTCGGTGGAGATGGCGAAGCGGGTGCGGTCGATCAGCCCGCGCAGGTCGGCGGCGGCGACCGAGAAATTGTGCTTCAGGTCGCCGCTGGACAGTTGCGGGAAGTCCTCGACCGGCAGGCAGGACAGCTTGAACTGCGAGCGGCCGGCGCGCAGCGTCAGGATGGTGCCGTCGCCGCCGATGTCCAGCTCCACCTGGCTGCCGTCGGGCAGCTTGCGGACGATATCGAACAGCGTGTGGGCCGGCGCGGTGGTGCCGCCGGGCCGCCCGACCGTCGCCGGGACGGTCTCGACGATCTCCAGGTCCATGTCGGTGGCGGCCAGCGACAGTTCGCCGTCGCCGGCGCGCAACAGAACATTCGACAGGATCGGAATGGTGTTCCGCCGCTCGACCACACTCTGCACGTGACCCAGGGAACGGAGAAGGGCGGCGCGTTCGATGGTGATGTTCATGCTGGCGTCGTCTCGGCCGGAGGGAAAACTGTTCGATGGACCCACCGGGGTTGCAGGCCGGTGTCCGGCCGTCCCGCCCCGAGCGGGCGCGCATCATACCACATCGACGGGGGCGTCGAACCAAATTGTTGCGGCTAAGCCCTTCGGCATTCTTGCGGTTAAGGTCTTCGGCCGAAGGGGCTTCACGCTTCCCCGCACCGCCTCGCCTCATGCAGGCGCAGAAGGTCGACGAAGTCCGCGCTCTGCCAGTTGCGCGACCGGCTCAGCTCGATGCGCACGCTGGCGACGAAGGCGTCGATCACCGCCCATTCCTCCACGGCGATCTCCCCGTCCGCCTCCAGGTAGCTGTAGACGACCCGGTGCAGACCCTGGCTGACCGGGCTGATCCAGCCGTCCACCGTCTCGCCCATCGCCGCCATCAGCCGGCGGATGCGCAGCATGTGCGCCATGCGGTGGGCCGGCTTCTCCTGCGGTTCCGCCTTCATCGCCTGGAAGAAGGCGAGTCGGCCGGTCTCCACCGCATAGAGGCGCAGCGACTTCAGCTCCGGTTTGGCTTACCCGCATTGCCGAGGGTGCGTCCCCAGCGCCACACCAGCTCCAGCAGCCAGACGATGTCCTCATGGTCATGCACCGGGGCGTGGCGGGCGTTCATCGCCGCCTGCAGCCGGGCGGCCAGTGCCGGCATGACCGTTCCCGTCAGCGCGCGGCTGACCGCCGCCAGCTCCGCCCGCAGGGCCGGGCCGGTCGAGCGGCTGGCGAGGAAGCCGGTGCCGGACAGCGCCGTCAGCGCCCGGTCGAAGCGCTCCACCGCCTCGTGCAGCAGGGCGCGGGTGGTGACGGGGGCGGAGAGGACTCCTCCGTCCTGGATGTCCATGTCGCCGAACATGCCGTCCACCACCTCGCGGATGGTGGTGCAGGCGGCGGTGAAATGGCAGAGCAGGGCACGCAGCAGCGGGTGCGACTCGCGCACCGCCGGACCGCCCGAACCGACATGTTCGCGCACATGGCGCAGGAACACGTCGTAGCGCTGCTTGACGTTCAAGCCATAGAGCGGGGCGAACCAGGCCAGCAGCTGCGACTGGTCGCGGAAGGGCAGGCCGAGGTCGCGCACCCGGCGGACGAAGCCGACCATCAGCGCCGACTGGCAATCCACCTCTGCCGACCGCAGGTCCCCGGCGCCCTGCGTCTCCCCCATCCGCATGTCGTCGATGTCGCGGCGCATCCGCTCGGTCAGCGGCACCAGCACCGCGTTGTGCTCCAGCAGCGCGCGGACGAAGCCCAGCAGGTCGCTGTCGATCGGCGCCTTGCGGCCGAGATACTGGGTGCGCAGCCGGGCGTCGTGGTGCGCCTCGTCGTTCGCCAGCGCCAGGAAGCGGTCGGTCAGCTTGCGGTCGCCGGCCATGGCATAGAGGAAGTCGAGCGCCTCCTTCCGCATCAGCTCGCGCATCACCATCGCGTCGGGGCTGGCCAGCACGGCGTCCAGCATCGCGTCGCGCGCCATGGCGTCCAGCCGGCTCTGCACCTCCGCGGCCAGTCCCGGGAAGGCATGGCGGGTCAGCGCCGTCCAGATGCCGCCCATGTCGACCCGCTGGAGCAGTGCCGGAACCGACTCGGCCGAGCGGTAGAGGATCGGGTCGTCGACCAGGAAGGGTTCGAACAGGCTGGTGAACAGCCGCCGCGCCTTCATCGGCCGCAGCCGGTTGAAATGGTCGACCAGCGCATCGCGCAGATGCCGCGCCCGCTCGCCGTTCGGACTGGGCGTCCCTTCCACGGCGTCCAGCACCGACCGGATGGCATGCATGGGGATGCGGGCGACGACCTCGTCCATCTGGCGGCGGAAGGCGGTCGCGTCCACGCTGTCTTCCCCCCGCGAAGAGGTCGGGGAGGGGGTGGAAAGGGTGGCCGTCGGCGTGCTGTTCATGCGCACAACACCTCGCGGGATGGTCGTCGCTTGGACGCCCATGATCGCGGGAGATTATTAAATATCCTTTGCCAATTCCATGCGTCTTTTCGTCAAGTTCTTATGATTACCGGAATATGACTTGTAATTGCTTTGCAATCTTAGCTTTTTATTTTGGCTAACACTTGGTTAAAGCCCCGCCGCCAGCTGGGCCTCCAACCCGGCGCGATAATCCGGATAGGCCAGGGTGACGCCGAGCTGGCGCTTGATGCGGTCGTTCTTCACCCGGCGGCAGTCGGCGTAGAAGCTGGCGGCCATCGGCGACATCTCCGCCTCGTCGAAGGGCACCAGCGGCGGCGGCTCCACCCCCAGCAGGCGGCAGGCATACTCCACCACCTCGTGCGACGGGCTGGGCAGATCGTCGGCGACATTGTAGATGGCGCCCAGCGTCGGCCGCGCTATCGACGCGCGCAAGGTGTTGGCGATGTCGTCGACATGGATGCGGCAGAAGACCTGCCCCGGCTTGTCGACCCGCTTGGCGATGCCGTCGCGCACGGAATCGATGGCGCTGCGGCCGGGTCCGTAGATGCCGGCCAACCGGAACAGATGCATCGGCACGCCATATTGGCGGTACAGGTTCAGCCAGCCGCGTTCCGCCTCCACCCGCCGCTTCTGCCGCTCGCCGGTCGGCTTCAGCCAGGATGCCTCGCTCACCCAGTCGCCGCCGGTGTCGCCATAGACGCCGGTGGTGGACAGGTAGCCTGCCCATTCCAGCGTGCGCAGGTCGGCCAGATCGCGGGCATGCTGGTCCAGCACCGGGTCGCCCTGGCCGTCGGGCGGGATGCTGACCAGCAGATGGGTGGTACCGGCCAACGCCGCCTTGGCATCGGCCAGCGGCCGGCCGCGGTCGAACAGGACGGCCTCGATGCCCTGGGCCTCCAGCTCCGCCTTCTTCTCCTCGCTGCGGCAGGTGGCGGCGATGCGCCATCCCTCGGCGCGCAGCCTGTCGGCGAAGACGCGGGCGCTGTAGCCGGGGCCGAACACGAACAGGCGGGGGTCGGTCATCACGGGCGGTTCCGGTTGGAGCGGGAGCGGTGAACTGCATAACACCGGGAACGGGCCACCGGTTTGGTGTGGAGGGCTTGCGCCCCGCCCGGCGATGGCGGAGTGTAAAGGCACCATGATCCGACGCAATGCTTACCTTTCCGGCGCCCTCGCGCTTGGGCTTCTCGCCGCCTTCCCGGCGTCCGATGCGGCCGCGCAGTCCGCCCCCGCTCCCGACCGCAACCGAGAGCTGCAGGCCTGCGCCGCCAAGGCGGAGGCCAACCCCGATGGGGCCATGGCCGATGCCAAACGCTGGCAGGAGCGGGGCGGCGGCGACTCCGCCAAGCTCTGCGAGGCGCTGGCGCTGTTCCATGCCGGCGACTTCAAGGCGGCCGGCAGCCAGATGGAGGCGCTGGTGCCGACGCTGGGCAAGGACGACCCCAAGGCCGCCGCCTCGCTGCTCGGCCGCGCCGGCTGGGCGTGGCTGCGGGCCGGCGACCAGGGGCGGGCGGAGCGGCTCTACAGCGCCGCGCTCGACAGGACGCCGGGCGACGTCGACCTGCTGATCGACCGCGCCTTCGCCCGCGCCGAGGGCGAACGCTTCTGGGATGCCATCGCCGACCTGGACGCGGCGCTGTCGCGCGACCCGCGGCGGGCCGACGCCTATCTCTACCGGGCGACCGCCCACAAGGCGCTGTCCAACTACCGGCAGGCGCTGGCCGACATCGACTCCGCGCTGGAACTGAAGCCCGGCGACCCGGAGGCGATCCTGCTGCGCGGCAACGTCAAGGCGCTGGGCGGCAATCTGGTGGCGGCGCGCGACGACTGGTCGCTGGTCCGCCGCGTCTCCGCCGACAGCGAGTGGGGCCGCGCCGCCGCCGACAACCTCGCCCGCACGGCGGAGCTTGCGGGGGCGGCAGGTCAGGACAAGGCCAAGGAAAAGAAGGTGCAGTGAGGCACCGGATACCCTCTCCCCCTGGGGAGAGGGGGAAACGCCCCAACGAAAAATGCCCCGCCGCGCTGACCGCGGGCGGGGCTTTTCCTTGGCTGGACCTCTGGGTCCGGACCGGTCGGACCGCTTACAGCGCCGAGTCGACCCACTGGAACAGCGCACCCTTGGGCAGGGCGCCGATCTTGGTGGCGGCGACGCTGCCGCCCTTGAACAGCATCAGCGTCGGGATGCCGCGCACGCCGTACTTGGTCGGGGTGTCGGGGTTCTCGTCGATGTTCAGCTTGGCGACGGTGACCTTGCCGTCATACTCGCCGGCCAGCTCGTCGAGCGCCGGGGCGATCATCTTGCAGGGGCCGCACCATTCCGCCCAGAAATCGACCAGGACCGGGCCTTCGGCCTTCAGGACGGCCTGCTCGAAGCTGTCGTCGGTAACCTTGATGGTGGTGCTCATGTGACCTCTTGCCTGGATTCGGAAGCGCCGCGGACCGGTTGTGGAAGGCCGGCGGCCATCGCCCCGTCAGTGGAATTGAGCAAAATGTAGGGCGGAGGCGCCCGGCCGGTCAAGTCACCCCATCTTTCGGATGAGCCGTCGGCCCTTCCTCACCCCACCCTGGGCGCCAATCCGGCGGCGGCGGCGTCCAGCACCGACGGCGGCAGCTCCATGGTGTAGGGGCCGTCGGTCCACAGCAGCACGCAGCGCACCCGGCGCCCCGGATAAACGGCGCGCAACGCCTCGCGGTAGGCCGCCATCTGGCGCCGGTAAACCATTGGAACGTCTTCCAGATCCCGCGGCGGCGGCCGGTTGGTCTTGTAGTCGACGATCCACACCGTATCCCCGGTCAGCGCCAGCCGGTCGATGCGGCCGGCCAGCGCCCGGCTGCCGTCGCCGAGCGCCACCACCCCGACCAAGGGCACCTCCGCCCGCGAGCCGGGGCCGAACAGATGCGCGAACTCCGCATGGCTCAGCACCGCCAGCGTCTCCCGCGCGATGGCGTCCTGCTGCTCCGGCGTCAGCTTGTGCGCCGGGCGGGCGAGGAAGCGGCGGCAGGCGGTCTCCCGCGCAGCCTCGGCCAGATTGGGCAGGGTCTGCAACAGCCGATGGACCAGCAGGCCGCGGCGGAAGCGCTGGCCGTCGTCGGTGCCCAGTGGCGAGCGCACCGCCGGCTCCTCGCCATCCGGCCGCGACGGGGTCAGCGGCCGGGACGGCTCCGGTTCGCCCGGTGGCGGCTCGGCGATCCAGGGTGGCGGTGGCTCGGCGGCGGCACTCTCCTCGCTCTCGACATGGCGCGGCACCTCGGCGGTCTGGGCGCCAACCAGCCGCCAGCCCTCTCCCGCCCAGCCATCGGGGCACAGGCCGGTGAAGTCGAAGCTGTGCGGCACGCCGTTGTCGCGCATCGCCTCCTCGAACAGCCGGTACCAGCACTCGTCGGACGGCTCGCGCTTGCCCTGGTGGCCGCAGATGTAGAGCCGGTCCTCCGCCCGCGTCAGCGCGACATAGAGCAGCCGGCGGTATTCCTGGTCGCGCCGCCGGTTGGCCCGCGCCCGCGCCTCGGCGCACAGCCCGTCCTCCTGGGACCGGCGGGCGGCGAACAGCGGAACCGGGCAGGACTCGTCCGGCCACAGGATCGGCGGACTCTGGGTCGGGCTGCCCAGCGTGTCGGGCAGGAAGACGATGGGAGCCTGCAAGCCCTTGGAGCCGTGGACGGTCATGATCCGCACGGTGCCGCCGCCCTGTTCCAGTTCGCGCTTGATCTCGGCGTCGCTGGCCGCCAGCCAGGCGAGGAAATTCTGCAGCGACGGCGGTTCGGTCTTCTCGAAGGCGAGGCAGACGGCCAGGAACTCCTCCAACGGGTCCTGTGCGTCGGGGCCGAGCCGCTTCAGGATCGCCCGCCGCCCCGACCGTTCGTCGGCCGGGCAGGGCCGGTTCAGCAGCCCGGCGAACAGCTCGTAGGGCGCCGAGAAGTCGGTGCGCGCCAGCAGGTCGCCCAAATAGCGCCGGGCCGGGCGGAACTCCGGCTCCGTCTCCGCCAGCGCCACCAGCGAGCGCCACAGCGTGCCGCGCCGGCCATGGGCGACGTGGAACAGCGCCTCCTCGCTCAAGCCCACCAGCGGCCCCTTCAGCACGGTGGCGAGCGTCAGGTCGTCGTCGGGCAGCAGCAGGAAGTCGGACAGCGCCACCAGATCCATGACGGCGAGCTGTTCGGTCAGCACCATGCGGTCGACGCCGGCCACCGGCACGCCGCGGTCCTTCAGGGCGCGGACCAGTTCGGTGACGAAGGCGGTGCGGCGGCGGACCAGCACCATCACGTCGCCGGGCTGCACCGGCCGGCCCTTGGCCTCCAGCGTCTCGCCGCTGTCGATCCAGCGATGCACCGTCGCGGCGATGACCGCGGCGAGGCGGGCCGATGGCGAATCGGCGGACTCGCGCGCCACCGGCGGCGCCCAGGCCGGCGTTTCCGCCGCCTCGGCCGGCTTCACCGGCGGCCACAGCTCGACCAGCCCGGCCTGCCCGCGGCGGAAGGCACGGTGGCGGATGGTCGGGCTGGCGTCCGACGCCACGCCGTCGCGGGCATGCTCCAGCGCGAAGACGGCGTCCACCGTCTCCAGCACTGCGGCCGTCGAACGGAAGGAGATGTCGAGGTCGACCCCCGCCCACAGCCGTCGGCCGCCTCCGCCTTTTCCTGAAAATGGCGGCGCATGCGGGCGAATTCGGCCGGATCGGCGCGCTGGAAGCTGAAGATCGACTGTTTCTCGTCGCCCACCGCGAAGACGGTGCGGATCTTGCCGTCGGGGGTAGCGGCCTCCAGTTCGGTGAAAAACTCGCCGGCCAGTGCTGCGACGATGGCCCACTGGTCGGGGTTGGTGTCCTGCGCCTCGTCGATCAGGATATGGTCGAGGCCGCCGTCCAGCTTGTAGAGCACCCAGGGCACGCGCGGCGCCTTGCCGTCGCCGCCGCTCAGCAGCCGGTTGGCCGCCAGGATCAGATCGTCGTAATCCAGCAGGGCGCGCGCCGCCTTGCGCTCGCGGTAGGCGTCCAGCATCGCCTGCGCCAGCGTCAGCAGCGCGGTGGTCGAGGCGGCGACCCCGGCGGCCTTGACCCGCTCCGAGACCTCGACCAGCCGCTCCGCCTCCTTCTGCAAGGACAAGAGCTCCTGCGGATAGGCGGTGGCCGGCTTCTTGGTCATCAGCGTCTTGCGCGGGCTGCCTTCCACCGTCAGGAACAGCCGCTTGTAGGCCTCGAAGGCGCGCACCCGGCGGTCGGCGGCGTCCAGCCAGTACTGGATGGCGATGCCGCGCTCCTGGTCGCTGGCGCTGCCGCCCGCCAGCGCCCGGCAGGCCTCGCGCAGGGCCGGCGGGTCGCACTGGTCGTCGCGGCAGGCATGGGCGAGGATCGACTCCTCGGTCACGCCCGGTGGCACCTTGAGGATGTCGTGGATGGCGTCGATCAGCCCGTCCAGCCCGTGGAAGTCCTTGAGCAGCCTTTCCACCTGCCCGCGCTGGCTCGCCAGCTCGGCCAGCAGCCCGGCGAAATCCTCGGCATTCAGCTCGCCGGTCAGCCGGCCCATGGCGCGGCCGAGCGGGCTGTCCGGCTCGGTCCGGCCGGCATGCAGCACGGCGTCGCGCGCCTCGGTCAGCAGCCCGTCGGCGGTGCGCTCGTCCATCACGTCGAAATGCGGCGCCAGCTCGGCTTCCAGCGGGAAGCGGCGCAGCAGCGACTGGCAGAAGGCGTGGATGGTCTGGATCTTCATGCCGCCGGGGCAGTCCACCACCTGGGCGAACAGGCGCCGCGCGTTCAGCCGAGCCTCCATCGACGGCCGCTCGCCGCAGAGGTCGGCCAGCCGATCCTCCAGAGCGTCGTCGGGCAGGGTGGCCCACAGGCCGAGCGTCCGGTTGATGCGGATCGCCATCTCCGCGGCGGCGGCCTTGGTGAAGGTCAGGCAGAGGATGCGCGCCGGCGGCGTGCCCGACAGCATCAGCCGCAGCACCCGGTCGGTCAGCACCTTGGTCTTGCCCGAGCCGGCCGAGGCGCCGACCCACACCGACGCCATCGGATCGGACGCCCGCCGCTGCGCCACATTGGGATCGAGCGGCAGGGTGCGGGGGGACTGATCGATCATGGAATCGCTCATGCTCAGCCCTCCCCCTCCCCGCCGCCCGACGACCATTCCTGGACGCGGGCGAGGTGCGCGTAGTCGGTGTAGCGCGGCGCCATCGCCGGCCGTGGCCGCGAGCGGTAAGGCGTCTGCGGATCGTCGAACTGCGCGATCAGCGCCTCCAGACCGGCCCGCGCCTCCTCGCCCAGCTGGGCGGGATCGCCCTTCACCGGCTTTTCCTCGCCGGCCGGGTCGCCGCCGGACAGGCGCCAGAAGGTCAGCTCTGCCACCTCGCCCTTGTCCACCCCGCTGAAGCCGCCGGCCGCGGCAATCGCGGCCTCCAGCGGCAGCTGCGGGGCGAAGCCCAGCTCGATCTCCCGCGCGCTCGGCGGGGTGCCGGTCTTGTAGTCGATCACCACCAGCCCGTCGGGGCCGCGGTCGATGCGGTCGGCCTTGGCGGTCAGGGCGAAGGGGCCACCGGGACCGGACAGCTCCAGCCGGCCGGGCACCTCGGTCGCCAGCGGACGCAGGCGGGGGCGGCGCTCGCGTTCCAGATCGACGAACCAGCCGGCGACCCGCTCGAAACGCGGCCACCAGAAGGCCCAGACGTCGGGATGGCTGCGCAGCAGCGGGCCGAAGCGCTCGCGTCCCAGCGCGATCAGCCGGTCGAGCGCATCCTGTGGCAGCGGCCCCGGATGCTCGCGGACGAAGGCGTCGAGCGTGTCGTGGATGATCTGGCCGCGGTCCGATGCTCCCGGATCGGCGGCGATCGGGTCGAGCGCCCGCAGCCGCAGGGCGTGGCGGGCATAGATGGCGTAGGGGTCGCGCATCCAGGTCTCGATCTCGGTCACCGACAGCTTGCGCGGCCGGGCGGCCAAAGGCGGGCGCGGCTCCGGCGCCGCCACCGGCTGCACCCGGTCCGGCTCGTCCAGCCCGCGCGCCCAGCCGAGCCAGCAGGCTCCACGCTCCTCGATCACGCCGTCCAGCTCCAGCGCCTTCAGCACGGTTTCCAGCCGCAAGAGCCAGCGCGACGGCACGGTCGGCGTGCCCTCCACCCGCGCGGCGCGGGTCAGCACCACCTCCGGCGCGCCGCAGGCGTGGGCGAAGTCGTGGGCCGACATGCCGACCAGCCGTTCCGGGCTGGGCAGGCCGAAATCGCGCCGCATCGGCCGCGACATCCACGGATCGGCGGAGGCGGCCGGCGGCCAGGTCCCCTCGTTCAACCCGCCCAGGATGGTCAGGTCGAGATGCTGGAGGCGCGCCTCCATCGGACCCAGGATGAACAGGCGCGGGTGCAGACCATAGCGGGGACGCACCGCCCGCGCGCTCATCAGCGCGTCGAGCAGCGCCGGGTAATCCTTCGTCGGGATCGCCGGGAAGCCGTCGGCCGCGTCGAGCAGCTCATGGACGAAGCGCGCCGCCTCCTCGCCGTCGTCCTGGCGCCACAGCCGCTCCGCCCCGGTCAGTTCGTCGTCGGCGGCCAGCGATTCGCAGAAGGCGACATGGGCGCGCACGAGGTCGGCCAGCGGCGTCTCATTGTTCAGCGCCTCCAGGAAGGGGGCGGCGCGCCGGCCGATGTCGACCAGCCAATCGCGCAGGAACTCCTGCTGCTCCTCATGGTCGAAGCGGTCGGCCTGCTCCAGCGCCGCCAGCACGCCGTCGAAGCCCTCCGCCGGGCGGGGACCGCGCAGCACGATGCGTTCCAGCGCGCGGGCGGCGGCGCGGAAATCCGCCGAGTCGCGGCCGCCCGCCGCCATCGGGTGCTTGGCGAGCGCCAGCAGGGCCAGCGGATGGACACGGCTCGCCGCCAGCTCCGCCGTCAGCCGCAGATAGGTGCCGACCGCGGTGTGGGCGAGCGGCTGGCCGCCGGAATCGTTGACCAGGATGCCCCAGCGCGCCAGCGCCATGGCGACCCGGCGCCCCAGGTTGCGGTCGGGGGTGATCAGCGCGGCTGTCTTCGTCGGCGTTTCCAGCGCATGGCGCATCAGCAGGGCGATGACCTGTGCCTCCTCCTCCGAGGTGGCGGCGTCGATGCGGGTCAGCCCGTCCAGAGCCGAGGCGTCCACCCCCGACAGCTCACGCCAGCCGTCGGTGGTCGCCGCCGGGCGCATCGCCTCGGCGATCAGGCGGGCACGGGCGCCGCGCGGCTCCGGCGCGTCGGTCCAGGGCGGCACCTCTTGCCGTTCCACGCCGAGATGGCGGATCAGTTGCGACAACCCGTGTTGCGGGTGGGATTCGTCCTGCCCGATCGCCTGCCAGATCTCGTCTTCGGCCCCGGTGTCGAGGCCGGGCAGCACCACCGCCCCCTGCGGCAGCCGGGCGATGACAGAGAGCAGGTCGGAGGCGGCAACGATGGAGCCGGTGGAGCCGGCGGCGATCACCATGCCCGGCGGCGGAGCGGCCTGCCAAAGGGTGGCCTGGGTCTCCAGCGTCAGGTTCCGGCGCTTGGCCGGGTCGGTTTCTCCGGTCGACTCGAGGATGGCGGGCCAGACCTCGGTGATGATGCGCAGGAACTTCAGCGTGACCTGCCAATGCTCGGCGTAATCCGCCGGCACCAGCGTCTCCAGCTTGTCGAAGCCGGCGCGCTCGGTCCACACCGCGTCGATCAGCCGGCCGAGATCGGCGCCCAGCCGCACCGCCTGCGCCGTGGTCGCCGACAGCCCCTCGGCGCTCAGGATCAGCCGGGCCAGCGTCATCTTGCCGGTTCTAGGGCGAGATCGCCTCCGGCAGGTCAAGCGGG
>NZ_BADK01000060.1 GCF_000333595.1 Azospirillum sp. B506 | reverse complement strand
GCTGGGCGCCTTCCTGCTGACCTTCATCCTGGCCTCCCACGATCTGATGACCCTGCTGAACAGCGGCGACGACATCGGCATACGGCTCAGCCGGTTTGCCGCCCCCCTGCTGCTGACCACCTTCAGCGCCGTGTTCATGTGGCGCTTCGCCGTCACCATGAACATGCTGGACCAGTTCAACAGCCGGCTGACGCGGGAGGTCGCCGCCACCGAGGAGGCTCTGCTGCTCAGCTTCGAGCGCGAGCGCAAGCAGGCCAACGCCGCCACCCTGGAAGCCGAGCGCGTGCGTCTGATGAGCGACCTGCATGACGGCATCGCCGGACAGCTGGTCTCCATCCTGTCCCTGTGCGAACTGCGCGAGGTCGGGCAGGCGGAGGTCGCCGGGACGGTCCGGGCCGCGCTGGCCGACCTCCGGCTGATCGTCGCCTCGCTCGACGATTACGGCGAGGATCTGGCGGTCATGCTCGCCCTGTTCCGCGAGCGGATCGAACCGCAGGTCGCCGCCCACGGGGTGGAGCTGGTCTGGCGAGTCGGCAGCTTGCCCGACCTGAAGGGGCTGCATCCGGGGGCGGCGCTTGCCATCTTCCGCATCCTTCAGGAAGCGGCCAACAATGCCCTGCGTCACAGCGGTTCGGCGGAGTTGCGTTTCGAGGCCGGCCGTTCGCCGATGGCCGGCGAGGGGGTCCGCCTGTGTGTCCGCGACCGGGGGCGCGGCGGCGCCGACAACCGTCCCGGCAGCTACGGCATGGGAAACATGCGGCGCCGGGCGGAAGGGTTGGGCGCCGTTCTGACCATCCAGTCCGATGCCGACGGAACGGCGGTCATCCTCGACCTTCCCGCCCGGCTTCCCCCGGCGGCCCCGTCCCCGAGCGGAATGCGCTGACCCCGCCGGCCAGGGGGGTCACACACTCTTGGGATACTCGAACAGTGAAGGCACCACTATCGTTGGGTGAAATATCCCAGCGGGAGTAACGATATGTCTTCCGGCGATCGCATCCGTTTCGCTCCATCGTCGCACTCCGCGCCGCTCAGGGGGCTGCCGGCTTCTCCCTGCCTGTCCGCCCTCTGCCTGCCAATCACCTGCCGGTCTGCGCGCCACCCGTCGGTCAGAGACCGGCGATGACGCCCGGCGCCTTCTCCAAAGCCGGCCGGCATCCGCCGTAAATCCTCACGGGTTGTGCGACCCATTCATCTGCATTTCTTTTTTCGGATTGGAGTTCCAAAGTTATGGCTTTGGTCGCAAACGGCACTGAGCTTTCCATAAACACTGCAACCGCCGGCTCTCAGTCGGACGTCAGCGTGACGGCGCTGGACGGCTACGGATATTTCCTCGCCTGGACCGACGCAAGCGGGACCTCTCCCGACACCAGCGGTCGGGGAATTCGCGGGCAAATCGTCGGCTCCAATCTTTCGATGTTCGCGGACTTCCAGATCAACACCACCACGAACTCGGACCAAAGCATGCCAAAGGTTTCGACCTTGAAGGCATCGAGCGCTCCCCTCGGCGTGGTGATGGTGTGGCAGGACACCAACGGTTCGGTGGACGATACCGACGGTTCCGGAATCCGCGGGCGGATCTGGACGCCCGACAACGGATTTTCGGGGAATGATTTCGCCATCAACACGATGACCGCCGGTGACCAGAGCACGCCAAGCGTCACCGGATTGTACCCCGATCAGAATAACCAGATTGGCGGCTATTTCGTGGTCGTTTGGGTCACCGCCGACGCGGCCTCCGGCGATGGCGCGGGGACCGCGATCAAAGCGCAGCTCTTCGACTCCGGCGGAAACAAGCAAGGCGACGAATTCCTCGTCAACAGTGCCGCCGGCGATGATGTCCTGAACAGTGCCGCTCCCGGCGATGACACCCAATCCGCGCCGACGGTCACGGCGCTGAAGAATGGCGGCTTCGTCGTCACCTGGCAGGATGCGAGAGGCTCGGTGACGGGCAGCGGCGACGATACCTTGGGCACCGGCATACGGGCGAAGGTTTACGACAATTCCGGCAACGAGGTGACAGGCGACTTTCCGGTCAACACGGGAACCTGGGGGGATCAGATCGATCCAAAGGTCGTCGCCTTGAACGGCGGCGGGTTTGTCATCGTCTGGACAACCAACGATGCGGGGGCCGATGGCAATGGCTCCGCCGTGATGGCGCAGATCTATGACGACGGTGGAAATGCGGTGGGGAGCAATTTCGTCGTCAACACCAGCGGCAACGGTGACCAGAATGAACCCAGCGTCGCCGCATTGGGCGACGGCGGCTTCGTCGTCACCTGGAGAGACGCCAGCGGACAAGGCGACCCGAATGTTAAAACCGAGATCAAAGGCCAGATCTTCAGCGCTGACGGCACCAAGCTCGGCGGCGAGTTCACCGCCAACCCCACCCCCGGTGGCGATCAGCAATTTGCCTCCGTTGCCGCGACGAGCGACGGCGGCGTCATCGTTGCCTGGCAGGATTTACAAAGCCCTGACCAGCTCGAGATCAAGGCGCAGGTCTACAGCTACACGACGCCGGTCTGCTATCTGGCGGGCAGCCTGGTCTATACGGATCGTGGCGACGTGCCGGTGGAGCGGCTGCGCATCGGCGATCATGTTCTGACGGCCAGCGGCGCCTACCGTCCCATCCGCTGGATCGGCAAAACCACCATCCCCGCCCGCCTGATCAACACGCCGGAGGCGGAGCATATCTGCCTGCCGATGATCCTGCGCAGGCATGCCGTGCAGAGGAATGTGCCGTCGCGCGATCTTTACATCGCGAAATGGCATCCCCTGGTCATGAACGGCGTCACGATACCCGCCGGTGCCCTGACCAACGGTCTGAGCATCGTGCCGGACGGCAGGGTGCGCGATCTCGTCTATTACAATGTCGAGCTGGAGACGCTCGATGTGATCTTCGTCAACCACCTGCCGGTGCTGAGCCTGTGGCCGCGGGTAAGTCCGCGTTTCCGTTTCGACAATTGCGACGATTATTTCGCCCGTTATCCCGATGGCGCGGCCCATGATCTGGCGCTGACCTCTCCCGTTCCGATGAGCACCGACGATGATTTGCGGACGGCTGCGATGGCGCTCCACCGCCGGGCGAAGGATGGCTATCCGGACCCGGTGAAATCCGCGGGCGTCACCGCGCGAACGCGACTCCGTCCTGCCGGCGGGCCGATGGGCCTCGGGCCGAAACCCGGCGTGGCCCTGCCCTCGGCCGGGCCTTCCGCCGGAAATGCGACGGTCGACCTCAGTTGGGCGGCGTTCAAGGAGATGATGGAGTCCGACCCCCGTCATCCCGGCCGGCGCGACAAGCGGAAGATCGTCGGCAAGGACCAGGGCGTGCTCGTCTGAGCTGGGCCGACCGCAGCCGGGACATCAATCCTTTGCCGTGATGCGGGATGTCGCCGCCTCGCGCTCGGCGAAGGACGCCCGTGCCTGCCGGATCTCGGCGTGGTGCGTCTCCGCCCAGATCCACACGCCGCAGAACGCCGCTCCCAAACTCTCGCCGAGCGGCGTGAGCGTGTAATCCACATGGGGCGGGATGACCGGGTGCACCGTCCGCCGCACCAGGCCGTCCTTTTCCATCTGGCGTACGGTCTGGGTCAGCATCTTCTGGCTGATCCCGCCCACGACCTTGCCGAGCTGCGTGAAGCGCAAGGTGCCGTGCTCCTGCAGGGCTTCGAGGATCAGCATGGTCCATTTGTCGGCCACCTTGCCGATGATGTCGTGAACCAGGGCCTCGATGGCCGGATCGACCGTCTCGGGAGCCGGCTGCTGGCGCCGCGCCTCGATCCGCGGGTCGGGCAAAGCCTTGCGCATCCTACACTCTCCTTTTGGTGCGTATAAATCTTTCTGGTGCCTACTTTTATCTGGAGAGTATGGGCGATAGCTTTTGGGCGGACAACGGAGAAAGTCACGCCCATGAAGATGCAAGGGAACACCATCCTGATCACCGGTGGCGGTTCAGGGATCGGCAAGGCTCTGGCCCACCGTTTTCACGATCTCGGCAACCGGGTGATTGTCGCCGGCCGTCGAAAGGATGTGCTGCAGGAGGCGATTTCCGGTCGTCCGGACATGCACGCCATGACCTTCGACGCCGACAGCGCCGCGGGCGTCGCCGACTTCGCACGTCAGGTGACGAGCGAGCATCCGGCTCTCAACGTGCTGATCAACAATGCCGGGATCATGCGCCTCGAATCGTTGGACCGGCAGCGCGACCTCGCCGACGCGGAAGCGACGGTCGCCACCAACCTGCTCGGCCCCATCCGGCTGACCGACGCCCTGGTCGAGCATCTGGGCCGCCAGCCCGATGCGGCCCTGGTCAACGTCACCTCCGGTCTGGCCTTCGTGCCGCTGGTTGCGGCCCCGACCTACTCGGCGACCAAGGCGGCCATGCACAGCTACACGGTCGCCCTGCGCGAAGCGCTGAAGGACAAAATCGAGGTCATCGAGCTGGTGCCGCCGGCGGTCCAGACCGACCTCACCCCCGGGCAATCCACCCGTCCGGGCTATCTGCCGCTGGTCGATTTCATCGACGAGGTGATGACGCTGTTCCAGCAGCAGCCGACGCCGCGCGAGATCCTGGTGCAGCGTGTCGCCTTCCAGCGCCAGGCCGAGGCAGAGCACCGCTTCGACGAGGCGGTGGCGACGCTCAACGACATGGCCCGCAAGGCGCGCGAGGCACAGCGGTAAGGATGCAGGCGAGGGCGGCGGCAGTCGCACGTTAAAAAAGCGGAGCCGTGAAGGTTCCGCTTTTGCCTCTTTGCGCTCGCCCAGGACGCGGTGACCAGCAGCCCTCGCTCTCAGGCGGGCTTGCGCCGTGCCAAACTCTCCATCTCCCTGGCCCATCCGCTGTAGTTGCGGTGGTAGTCGCGCAGCGCCGGATCGCCCTTCGTCCGCTCCGCCATCGCCTGGAACAGCGGGGCCTGGGCCGCGGCGATCTCCGCGGCGTCCGGCCGGCGGGTACCGGTAAGGAAGGAGGACAAGCTGGTGACCAGATTGCCGCCGGTCGGCTTGACCGCCAACTTCGCCAGTTCGTCGACGATCCACGGCATGTATTTCAGCATGTAATCGGCATAGCGCTGGATCGCTGGCGTCTGGTCGAGCAGGTCGTTCCGCTCGCGGTCGAAATCGGCACGGTCGAGGATCGCGTGATTGCTGTAGACGACCGGCGCCGCCACCGACGTGTCGCATTGCCAGCCCTTGCGGGGGACCAGCAGGTCGGCCTGATCCTTCTCCTCGCGGTAGGGGTAGAAGGGCATGGTGCGGCAACGTGACGGCTTGTCCTCATGGATGCCGCACAGCCCGTCGTTCCTCAACTCCGGACAGGGATAGGCGGTCGGCAGATAAGCGGTCGGCACGATCAGCACCGCCACCGTCTTGCGGCTGGGCAGGCGCACCGAGGCGCCCAGTCTGGTCGCCAGCTCGTAGGAACGGGCATTGGAGCGCACCGGCGTCCACACCATGGCCAGCGGGAAGCGGCTGGCATGGGCGACGGCGTCCGTCAGCGTCAGCGGCAGCCAGCCGTGACAGCACTTGCCGCAGGCGGTGCAGGAGAAGCGCGGTTCCATGGCGGCGTCCTTCCGCTCACTTGCCGCAGCAGGTTTTGTATTTCCTGCCCGATCCGCAGGGGCAGGGCTCGTTGCGCCCGACCTTGACCACGCGGCGCGGCTCGCCCTTGGGGTTGACCTCGCCGCTGACATAGAACCAGTGGCCGTCCTCGCGGCGGAAGCTTGCCCGCTCGTGGTGGCGCATGTCGCTGCCGTGTGTGCGGAAATGGATGAGGAACTCCACCGTTCCGGTATCGCCCTCCTCGCCGGCGCTGAGGATATCGAACCGCTGCCACTCGGACTCGTCCGCCACCCGCTCGGCTTCGCCACGGTTGAAGTCCTCGCGGATCTCCGGTGCATGGGTGCGCTCGACATGGTCGAGGTCGTGGCGGACGAAGGCGGTGTAGCGCGACCGCATCAGGGCTTCCGCCGTCGGCGCCGGTTCCCCGGCGAGGATGGGGCCGCAGCACTCTTCGAAGGAGCGGCCGGAGCCGCAGGGGCAAGACGACATGATCGGTCCTCGGTTACACGCGGTAAGGGTCTTGGATGCCGGCGACCAGGGCCAGCAGATCGCCGATGACGGACGCCCAGACCAGCAGCAGGGGTGGTAATACCCCCATTTCTGGTACCAGGCGGTGGCGCGGTCAATCAGGGAGATTTTGACCGGAAACCGGCGGCGGTAAGTGGACCAAGGAGCGGCCGGCAACCGGTTCACCGCCGGTCCCAGCACATTGCCGACGGTGGCGACCCAAGGACTGACATCCGGGGGTGCCGCTCCCCCGCTCGAAGGCGGTGATGGACCGGCAGCGCAAACAGAAAGGACGGGGCCATCTTGGCCCCGCCCTCTTTGCTTGCTCTCAGGGTCCGGAGAGGAACCCCGCCGCCTCCCGTGAGACAACGGTTAAAAGTGTCTCAAACTTAGGATCCGGTTTCTCATCTTTTGCTTAAACGAACACCAGCACCGGCATCACACGTCCAGGTTCGACACCTTGAGCGCGTTGTCCTGGATGAACTCGCGGCGCGGTTCGACGACGTCGCCCATCAGGGTGGAGAAGACCTCCTCCGCCTGATCGGCGTGGCTGACGCGGACCTGCAGCAGCGAGCGCTTGGCCGGGTCCAGCGTGGTCTCCCACAACTGGTCCGGGTTCATCTCGCCCAGGCCCTTGTAGCGCTGGATGGTCATGCCGCGGCGGCCCAGTTCCATCACGGTGTCGAACAGGGCGACCGGGCCGGTCAGGGCGCGGGTTTCCTTCTGCTTCTCGAAGGCCTGGCCGGCGGTGCCGAACACCCGCTTCAGGTCGGAGGCCAGCGCGTCGAGGCGGCGGGCCTCGCCACTCTTCAGCAGGTCGGTGTCGAACAGGTGGCGGTGGGTGACGCCGCGCCGGGCGCGGATCACCGCATAGCCACCCTGGGGCAGGGCTTCGCCGCGCCAGCCGCCGTCGGCGTCCAGTGCGTTCATCCGCTCCGCCACCGCCTTGGCCGCCGCTTCCGCCGCCACCTTGTCGTCGGCCAGCGCGGCCGACAGGGTGCCGGCGACCGCCGCCTGCTCCACCACCATGGCGTTGCCGACCTTGCGCGACAGCGTGTCGATCGCCGGCCGCGCGGTGCGGGCCTGCTCGACCAGGCCGGACAGCTGTTCGCCGATCAGCAGCGAGCCGTCCGACAGCCGGACCGACAGGTCGCCCAGCGCCGCCTCGACCAGATACTCTTCGAGCGCCCGGTCGTCCTTCAGGTAGCGTTCCTTGGCGTTGCCGCGCTTGATGCGGTAGAGCGGCGGCTGGGCGATGTAGAGATAGCCGCGCTCGATCAGGTCGGGCATCTGCCGGAAGAAGAAGGTCAGCAGCAGGGTGCGGATGTGGCTGCCGTCCACGTCCGCGTCGGTCATGATGATGATCTTGTGATAGCGCGCCTTGTCGGCGTTGAACTCGTCGCTGATGCCGGTGCCCAGCGCCGCGATCAGCGTGCCGATCTCCGCCGACGACAGCATCTTGTCCAGCCGCGCCCGCTCGACGTTCAGGATCTTGCCGCGCAAGGGCAGGATGGCCTGCGACTGGCGCGAGCGGCCCTGCTTGGCGGAACCGCCGGCCGAATCGCCCTCGACGATGAACAGTTCCGACAGCGCCGGATCGCGTTCCTGGCAGTCGGCCAGCTTGCCCGGCAGCGACGACATGCTGAGCGAGCTCTTGCGCGTCATCTCGCGCGCCTTGCGGGCAGCTTCGCGGGCGGCGGCGGCTTCCACCACCTTCTGGACGACACGGCGTGCGTCGGCCGGATGCTCCTCGAAATACTGGGCCAGCGCCTCGCCCACCACCGCCTCGACCACGGGGCGGACTTCCGATGAGACCAGCTTGTCCTTGGTCTGGCTGGAGAATTTCGGGTCCGGAACCTTCACCGACAGGACGCAGGTCAGGCCTTCACGGGCATCGTCACCCGACAGGGCCACCTTCTCCTTCTTGGCGATGCCGGATTCGGCCGCATAGTTGTTGATGGCGCGGGTCAGCGCCGCGCGGAAGCCGGCGAGGTGGGTGCCGCCGTCCTTCTGCGGGATGTTGTTGGTGAAGCAGAGCGTCGTCTCGTGGTAGCTGTCGTTCCACTGCAGCGCGCATTCCACCGTAACCACGCCGCCATGCTCGGTCGGGCGCTCGTTCTTCAGCGTGATCGCCGGCTTGTGCAGCGCCGTCTTGGAGCGGTCGAGCCAGCTGACGAAGGCTTCCAGGCCGCCTTCGTAATGCAGGTTCTGCACCTTCGGCTCCACCCCGCGCGCGTCGGTCAGCACCAGGCGGACGCCGGAGTTGAGGAAGGCCAGCTCGCGCAGCCGGTGTTCCAGCGTGGCGAAATCGAACTCGATGTTGGTGAAGGTCTCGGCCGAGGGCATGAAGGTGACTTCGGTGCCCGACAGCGGCTTGCCTTTTTCCGGCACCATCGGCGCCTCGCCGACATCGGCCAGCGGTGCCTCGGCGTTGCCATGGCGGAAGCGCATGCTCCAGGTCCGGCCGCCGCGCCAGATGCGCAGATCCAGCGTTTCCGACAGCGCGTTCACCACCGAGACGCCGACGCCGTGCAGGCCGCCGGAGACCTTGTAGCTGTTCTGGTTGAACTTGCCGCCGGCATGGAGCTGGGTCATCACGACCTCGGCCGCCGAGACGCCTTCCTCCGGATGGATGTCGGTCGGGATGCCGCGACCGTTGTCGCGCACCGTGACCGATCCGTCGGCGTTCAGCACGACCTCGACCTTGTCGCAATAGCCGGCCAGCGCCTCGTCGATGGCGTTGTCGACCACCTCGTACACCATGTGGTGCAGGCCGGACCCGTCGTCGGTGTCGCCGATGTACATGCCGGGGCGTTTGCGCACGGCATCGAGCCCGCGCAGAACGGTGATCGACTCCGCCCCATAGTCCGCCTGCTGGGGCTCCGACTGCGGGAGGTCGTTCTTCAGTGCTTCCTGTGCCATGCGTCGACTATAACAGATTCGGTTGCGGATTCGGCGGTTTAGCGTGCATCGGCATGCTTTTTTTCTGGGTCTCGGCCCGCATTTCCACCCCTATCCGGGGCGGATCCGGGCGTCTTCGATGTGGAAGCGGCGGGCATCCTCGCCAAGGGGGTCGAAAACCCCCTCGTCGGTGCCGGTCATCCAGGCCTGGGCGCCCAAGGCCAGGATCTCGCCGAACAGCGCGGCGCGCCGCTCGGGGTCGAGATGGGCCGCCACCTCGTCGAGCAGAAGGATCGGCGCCATGCCGCGTTCGGCCGCCAGCAGCCGGGCATTGGCCAGCACGATGGCGATCAGCAGGGCCTTCTGCTCGCCGGTGGAGCAGAGCGCCGCCGGCATGTCCTTGGGCGCATGGCGGACGGCGAGGTCGCTCTTGTGCGGCCCCGCCAACGCGCCGCCGCCGTCGGCATCGGCGCGGCGTCCGGCGCGCAAAGACTCGCGCAGCGCATCCTCCGCCGCCAGGGCCGGACCCTCGTCCAGCCAGCGTTCCACCGTGCCGGCGACGGCGAGGTCGGCGCCGGGGAAGGGGCCGACCGAGCGGGCGCAGGCGGCGCGCAGCCGCTGCACCACCTCGCGCCTTGCGGCGGCGACGGCGATGCCGGTGGTCGCCATCTGGTCCTCCAGCGCGCCGAGCCAACCCTCGTCGAAGCGGCCGTCGCGCAGCAGCCGGGCGCGTTCGCGCAGGGCATGCTCGTAGCGCGACAGCCGGCCGGCATGGGCCGGGTCGAAGCCGAAGACCAGCCGGTCGAGGAAGCGCCGCCGTCCGCTCGATCCTTCGAGGAACAGGCGGTCCATCTGCGGGGTCAGCCAGACCATGGCGACATGGTCGGCCAGCGCCGTCTGGCCCTTGGCCGGATGGCCGTCGATGCGGACCAGCCGGCGGTCGCGCTCCGAGGTCCGGTTTCCGCCTTGCGGTTCGCGGCCGGTGCCGATCTCCACCGGTCCCAGCGGGGTGTCGAGCGTCGCCGCCACCGCCCAGCCGGCGCCGGGAGGCGAGCCCAGCCGTTCCACCTCGGCCAACCGGGCGCCGCGGATGCCGCGGCCGGGGGCGAGGAAGCTGACGGCTTCCAGCAGGTTGGTCTTGCCGGCGCCGTTCGGGCCGATCAGCGCGACGGGCCGGCGGTCGGGCTCCAGCCGCGCGGAGTCGTACCCGCGGAAGCGCGTCAGCGTCATCCGTCGCACGGCCAGAGCGGGGGCCAAAGCCGGGGCGGCGACGGACA
>NZ_BADK01000061.1 GCF_000333595.1 Azospirillum sp. B506 | reverse complement strand
ACACCCAGATGGATGCGCACGGCGCGGACGCCGGTGACGACATCGGTGCCGGTGAAGGCTTCCGGAGCGGCTGGCCAGACGAACTCGACGCCCTCCTCCTCGGCATGCGCCACTTCGCGCTGCGAGCCGGGCATGTTCTTGCGGTCGCGGCGGTACAGGCACTTGACCGAGGTCGCACCCTGGCGGATCGCCGTGCGCACGCAGTCCATCGCGGTGTCGCCGCCGCCGAGCNACAACCACCTTCTTGCCGGCCGCGTTCAGCGAGCCGTTGTCATAGGCCTCGACGGAGTCGCCCAGGCCGACGCGGTTGGAGGTGGTGAGGTATTCCAGCGCCGGAACGATGTTCTTCAGCCCCGAGCCGGGGGCCTCGATGTCGCGGGCCTTGTAGACGCCGGTGGCGATCAGGATGGTGACGTGGCGCTCGCGCAGCTCCGCCAGGGTGGCGTCGCGGCCGACCTCGAAATTCGGATGGAAGATGACGCCGGCATCGGCCAGACGCTGGACGCGGCGGGCGACGACGTCCTTTTCCAGCTTGAAGCCGGGGATGCCGTAGACCAGCAGGCCGCCCATGCGGTCGTGGCGGTCGTAGACATGGACCTCGTAGCCCTTGGCGCGCAGCTCCTCGGCGGCGGCCAGCCCGGCCGGGCCGGCGCCGATCACGCCGGCCGACAGGCCGAGTTCTCGGGCCGGCTTGCGCGGCTTGACCCAGCCATTCTCCCAGGCGGTGTCGTTGATGTACTTCTCGACCGAACCGATGGTGACGGCGCCGTGGGTCGACTGCTCGATGACGCAGTTGCCTTCGCACAGCCGGTCCTGCGGGCAGATGCGGCCGCAGATTTCCGGGAAGTTGTTGGTGGCCTGCGAGACCTCGTAAGCCTCCTCCAGCCGTCCCTCGGCGGTCAGCTTCAGCCAGTCCGGGATGTTGTTGGAGACCGGGCAATGCACCTGGCAGAAGGGAACGCCGCACTGCGAGCAGCGGTTGGCCTGCTCGTTCGCGCGCTCGTCGCTGAAGCGGGCATAGATCTCGGCGAAGTCCTGGCGGCGGTCGGCGGCAGACCGCTTGTCGGGCATCTTCTGCGCGGTGTGCACGAAGCCCAACATTTTCTGGTTCGCCATGACGTCTGCTCCTTCGCTTCGCGGCCCCGCCGTCTGCCGCGGGGAGGTCGCCTTACGGTGGCCTGACCGGAGGCTGCGGCATTCGCCTACACCGACCGGCTGGGTTGAAATCGAACGTCCGCAAAGTGGCGGACGCTCGTCATATAACGCATGAGCCGTTGGTGCGAAAGCACAAAAACACCGATAGGTCCGGTTTGTTGACCTTTTCTCCCGCAAGGCTGAAATGCGTGAGCGTAACGGCAGGGTGTCACAAAAACGCGACAGAAAATTAGTCCCAAATCGAGACTATCGCTCGAAGAGGGGTACCGACCCCACGCCATCGCCAAGCGGGACCGCGCCCTGCTATAAGCGCGGCAACATCCAACCGTGCCGAAGGCTGCGTGCCGCGATGATGATCGATCAATATCTGGACGCCACCCTCCTGGGGTTGATAGAGGGGCTGACCGAGTTCCTGCCCGTCTCCTCCACCGGCCACCTGATCATGCTGGACGAGCTGCTGGGCTTCGAAGGCCCGCCCGGCAAGGTGTTCGAGGTGGTGATCCAGCTCGGTGCCATCCTGGCGATCTGCGTCGTCTATTTCCAGCGTCTGTGGCATGTCGCCACGGGGCTGAAGGACGATCCCGGCGCCCGGCGATTCGTGATGGCGGTGCTGATCGCCTTCCTGCCGGCGATGGTTCTGGGCGCCGGCCTGCATGGCATCATCAAGTCGGTGCTGTTCAACCCCACCGTGGTCAGCATCGCGCTGATCGTCGGCGGCATCGCCATCCTGCTGGTGGAGCGGCTGATCCCGGTCGCCCGCTATCACCAGATCGAGAATTTCTCCGCCCCGCTGGCGCTGAAGATCGGCTTCTGTCAGTGCCTGGCGCTGGTTCCCGGTGTCTCGCGCTCGGGCGCCAGCATCCTGGGCGCCCTGCTGATGGGCGTCGACCGCAAGGCGGCGGCCGAATTCTCCTTCTTCCTGGCGGTGCCGACCATGGCCGGCGCCACCGTCTACGACCTCTACAAGAACTGGTCGGTGATGAGCATGGACAGCGGCTTGCTGATCCTGGTCGGCTTCGTCACCGCCTTCATCGCCGCAGCCCTGGTGGTGAAGACGCTGGTCGATTTCGTCGGCCGCTACGGCTTCACCCCCTTCGGCTGGTACCGCATCGCCGTTGGCACCGGCATGCTGGCCTTCCTGTATCTGTAACCCTCACCCGGTCCGCCGCGGCACCGCACGGGCCGCGGCGGCGGCCATGCCCAGCGCCAGCAGCGCGATCATCGCGAAGGCGGTGGCAAGGCTGGTGGCCTCGGCGATGAAGCCGACCAGCGGCGGACCGGCCAGCACGCCGGCATAGCCCATGGTGGACACCGCGGCGACCGCATGGTCGGGATGACGGCTGTCCACCGCCCCCGCCGTGCTGAACAGCACCGGGACGATGTTCGACAGGCCGATCCCGGTCAGTCCGAAGCCGACCATCGCCAGCACCGGCACTCCGTCCACGACCGGTCCGCCGGCCAGCACCAACCCCAGCCCGCCCGCGGCCAGCACCCCGCCGGCGCGCATCAGCGTCGCCCCGCCGAAGCGGTGGCGCAGCCGGTCGCCGCTGAACCGCCCGACCGCCATGGCGGCGCAGAACACGCCGAACCCCATGCCGGCGATGGAGGCCGGTGCACCCAGATCGTCGCGCAGATGGATGGCGCTCCAGTCCAGGATCGCCCCCTCGCCCATGAAGGCCATGGCGGCGAGCAGGCCGAGCAGAATGGTCTTGCGGTCGGGCAGCACCAGCCCACCGCCGCCGGCATTGCGGTCGGGCAGCAGGCGCCCCTGCAGCGCCAGGAACAGCGCGAGCAGCCCGGCCGACACCAGTCCCGCCTGCGCCGCCGCCGGCATCAGCGGCAGCAGAAGCCCGCCCAGCCCGGCACCGGCCAGCCCGCCGAGGCTCCACATCCCGTGCAGCGACGACATGATCGGGCGGCCGATCCGCCGCTCGACCAGGGCGCCCTGGGCGTTCATGGCGACGTCCATGGTGCCGCCCGATGCGCCGAACAGCGCCAGCACGAGGCACAGCGACACCACGTCCGGCACCAGGGCGGGCAGCGGCAGCAGCCCGGCGAACAGCAGCGCGGTCACCCGCGTCACCGGTGCGCTGCCCAGCCGCCCCAGCAGCGGCCCGCTGGCGATCATCGCCGTCAGCGCGCCGACGGCAAGGCAGAGCAGCGCCGCACCCAGCACCGCCGGGCTGAGGTCCAGCCGGTTCTTCAGCAGCGGGATCTGCGTCGCCCACACGCCGAAGACGGTGCCGTTCAGGAAGAAGGCGGCGACGGTGGCCCAGCGCGCGGCCGATGCCTGCTCCGCCATCCGTCCCGACACGTCCCGGATATCCTCTGCTCCCGTCATCACCGTTCCCGCCATGGTTGAACCGCCCAGATGACGGCGGCGGCGGCGGAATTCAAGCGGCGATGGGGCAGGCGTGCCATGCCGGGCGGGGCCGGGAACTCCGCACTGCCGCCGCATCCGCAGCCTGGACGCAAGCGGGGCGCAAGCGGGGGCAAAGAAAAGCCCCGGCACTGGGGCCGGGGCTTTCGGGAGGCACTGGACCGGATGGTCCGGCTGTCGGACCGCTCAGTGGGCGCTGTTGGTCTGGCCGCTGAACTTGCCGCCGACGATGAAGCGCGACAGATAGGTCGGCAGGATCACCTCGCAGGACGCCAACTCGGCGATGCCCAGATCCTTGAAGCCCAGCGCGCCCGGCGAGACGACATTGTCCTGCTTCAGCAATGCCACCTGATCGCGGGTCAGCGCCGGTGCCAGCACCGGAACCTTCTCCAGGATGCCGGCCAGCGACTCGGCGGCGTTCCAGGGGATGGTCACCAGCGGCCGGTGGCGCAGGATGGCCTTCTGGGTCAGGTCCAGCAGCTCGCGGAAGGTGTAGACGCGCGGGCCGCCCAGCTCATAGGTCTTGCCGCGGCTGGCATCGCTGTCCAGCGCCGCAACGACGGCGTCGGCCAGATCGCCGACATAGACCGGCTGGAACAGGGTCTTGCCGCCGCCGATCAGCGGCAGGGCCGGGGCCTTCTGCGCCATCGCCGCGAATTTGTTGAAGAAATTGTCCTCCGGCCCGAAGACGATGCTGGGGCGCAGGATGGTCGCCGCCGGGAAGGCGGACAGCACCGCCTGCTCACCGGCCGCCTTGGAGCGGGCATAGACCGACGGCGAGGAGGCGTTGGCGCCGATGGCGGAAACATGGATCAGCCGGTTGACGCCGTTGGCCGCGGCCAGCCGGGCGATGCGCGATGCCGCGTCGACATGCACGCCCTGGAAGCTCTGGCTCCCGCGCTCGTACAGCACGCCCAGCAGGTTGATGGCGATGTCCGCCCCCTGCAGGGCGCGGCCGACCGACAGGTCGTTGGTGCAGTCGGTGGCGAACGGCACGATCTGGCCGACGGCGCCGGCCGTCTTCAGGAAGCCGGCCTTGCCCGGGTTGCGGGTGGCGATGCGGATGAGGGCTCCCGACTTGGCGAGGCGCCGGATCAGGTGGCGGCCGATGAAGCCCGAACCGCCGAACACCGTGATAACCTGAGTGCGATAGGACATCGACCGTCTCCCGTGTCGTTGCGCGCCGGAACCGGGGCTTTGCGCAGCGGATTTTCCGCGGATCTTCCGTTGCGCGCGCCCCCGCGCGTCGTCCGACTGTGTGTCGCCATATGAGGACTGCTGGAACTGCGGGGATGCTTATAGCGAATGGACCGCCGCCAAGCTAGGGACTGCATCGCCGCGCCCGCCGGCGTTGGTGCGAAAACCCGCGATGCGGCAAAAAAATGAAGGGGTCGGAAAAAAGCTGTTGACGCCCCCCGGCCGGATCATTAAACAACCGCCCACACACCGAGCACCGAGCCCAGGTGGCGGAATTGGTAGACGCGCAGGTTTCAGGTACCTGTGGCAGAAATGTCGTGGAAGTTCGAGTCTTCTCCTGGGCACCATTTCTTTCTACCCGGCTGCGCCGCATGCACAGCTCCTTCAATCAAGAGGGAGACAGTGCAGAGCGGCGTTCGTCGTTTCTAGGGTCCGTGGCCGGGGGCCTGACCACCGGGAAACGACCATGCCCATTGATCTTCATGACGGCGATCTCCCCGACGGCCTCGATCTCGCCGCCGGCGCCCGCGACAACTGCGTCGCCATCGACACCGAGACCATGGGGCTGAATCCCCACCGCGACCGGCTTTGCCTGGTGCAGCTGTCGGCCGGCGACGGTGCCGTCCATCTGGTGCAGTTCCGTCCCGGCCAGTACGAGGCGCCGAACCTGAAGCGTCTGATGACGAACCCCGGCGTGACCAAGCTGTTCCACTTCGCCCGCTTCGATGTGGCGGTGATGAAGGCCTATCTCGGCGTCAGCTGCCAGCCGGTCTATTGCACCAAGGTGGCCTCCAAGCTGGTCCGCACCTTCACCGACCGCCATGGCCTGAAGGATCTGTGCAAGGATCTGCTGGGCGTGGAGATCTCCAAGCAGCAGCAGTCCTCCGACTGGGGCGCTGCCGAACTGACCACCGACCAGATGAAGTACGCCGCGTCGGACGTGCTGCATCTGCACGACCTGAAGGCGAAGCTGGACGTCATGCTGGCGCGCGAGGGCCGCACCCATCTGGCCCAGGCCTGCTTCGACTTCCTGCCCGCCCGCGGCGAGCTGGACCTCGGCGGCTGGGAAACCCCGGACATTCTGGCGCACTGACAGCGGGATCGTGGCCCTCTGCCGCGGCTCTCAGCGGATCTTCGATCCGCCTGACGCCGTCAGCACAAACGAAGTTTGTGCGAGAGGCGGGAGAGGGAGCCGGATGCGACACTCCGCCCCTGACCGGCCGTTGATTTGACCCGGCGTCCGCCGGTGGGCATACTGCACGATGCGCCTGTCCCGGAGCCATCCGGGCAGGCGCCGTGCTTGTGAACAGCCCATCGCCGGGCCTTGCGAATGGAAGGCATGACAGCCTTGACCAGTGTTATCACGTCGAGCCAGACAGGCAGCCTGACCGACAGCGCCGCCACTCCGGCCGGGTCCAGCCCGGTGGAGAACCGCGATCTCGCCTGTGCCACCCGCGTCCTGCGGACCGAGGCCGATGCGCTGTTGGCACTGGCCGACAGCCTCGACGGCGCGTTCCTGCGGGCGCTCGACATCCTGCAGGGCATCGAAGGCCGCGTGGTCGTCACCGGCATGGGCAAGTCGGGCCATGTCGCCCGCAAGATCGCCGCCACCATGGCCTCCACCGGCACGCCGGCCTTCTTCGTCCATCCGGGCGAGGCGAGCCACGGCGACCTTGGCATGATCGCGAAGATCGACGCGGTGGTGGCGCTGTCCAACTCCGGTGAGACCCACGAGCTGGCGGACATCATCGCCTATACCCGCCGCTTCGCTATCCCGCTGATCGGCATGACGCGGCGTGCCGCCTCCGCCCTGGCCGAACAGTCGGACGTGGCGCTGGTCATCCCGCCGGAGCCGGAGGCCTGCCCGCTGGGTCTGGCGCCCACCACCTCCACCACCATGATGCTGGCGCTGGGCGATGCGCTGGCGGTGGCGCTGCTGGAACGGCGCGGCTTCTCCGCCGCCGATTTCCGCGAGTTCCATCCCGGCGGCCAGTTGGGCCGCGCATTGCTGAAGGTCACCGACATCATGCACAAGGGCGAGGATTTGCCCCTGTGCCGTCTTGACTCGCCGCTGTCCGACGTCATCTTCGAGATGACGGCCAAGCGGCTCGGCTGCGTCGGGGTGACCGACGATGCCGGGGCGCTGGTCGGGATCATCACCGACGGCGACCTGCGCCGTCATCTGACGCCGGAGCTTCTGGCGGAACGCGCGGACAGCATCATGTCGCCGCGGCCCAAGACCATCCGCCCCAAGGCGCTGATCGTCGAGGCGTTGCGCGAGATGAACGACAAGAAGATCACCACCCTGTTCGTGATCGAGGCCGACCGGCCGCTCGGCATCGTGCACATCCACGATGTCCTGCGCGCCGGTGCGGCCTGACGATTGTCCTGTCCATGATGGAAGCCAAGCGCCGAGCCGGAGGGACGAAGAGTTGAGCCTGGACGACCTGCGCAGCCCCGACCGTACGGCAGCCGGCCGCACCGCATCCGCCCCGACGACCAGGGAGGGGGCCGCCATGGAGGTGTCCGCCGCCCCCCGCCGCCTGTCCGCCTCGGCGGAGCCGCAGGCGGCGCTGCGGGCGCACCGGCGGCGCGACACCCGTCCGGTCAGCCGGGTCTACAGCCGTTTCGTTTCCGCAATGAAGTTCGTGCTGCCGGCGGCGGCGCTGGCAATGGTGGCGCTGCTGGCCGCATGGCCGTCGCTGAACAGCCCGCAGAGCGCCCGCGTCACCGCCGATGCCGGGCAGAGCGAGATGCTGAAGCCGCGCTATTTCAGCCTGGACGAACACAACCAGCCCTTCTCGCTGGTGGCGGCCAAGGCCGACAAGTCGACCGACCAGCCCGACATCGTCCTGCTGGACGAGCCGCAGGCGGAGATGACCGAGACCACCGGCACCTGGGGTGACCATGCGGTCCGACAAGGGGCTGGTACAACCAGAGCACCGGCATCCTGCTGATGCGCGGCAACGTGCATGTGCTGCGCGACGACGGCAACGAGTTCACCACCAGCGAGGCCGAGGCCGACATCCGCAAAGGCAACGCCTGGGGCGACCAGGCGGTGACCGGCCAGGGTCCGCAGGGCGAGATCAACGCCAAGGGCTTCCGCATGACGGACCGCGGCAAGAATGTCGTCTTCCTCAACCAGTCGAAGGCCGAGGTCCAGGCCGCCGAACGCCCCGGGAGCAAGAAGCCGTGACGTCCAAACGGTCGCCAGTCCGTACCGCCCCATTTCGTACCGCCCTGACCCTGTCGGCCATCCTGGCCGGCGGGTTTTTGTCTTTTGCGTCCCTGGTTCCGGGGGCGGCCTTCGCCCAGGGCCTGCCCGGCATGGGCGGCAAGCAGCCGGTGGAGATCAACGCCGACCAGGCGATCGAATGGCACCAGGATGTCCGCGCCTATGTGGCGCGCGGCAATGCGTCGGCCAAGCGCAATGAGTCGACCGTCTTTGCCGACGTGCTGACCGCCTATTACCGCGAGGTCCCCGGCAAGGGCAACGAGGTGTTCCAGCTGGTCGCCGACGGCAATGTCCGCATCGTCAGCCCGAACCAGCAGGTCTATGGCGACCATGGCGTCTATGACGTCGACAAGCAGATCGCCGTCGTCACCGGCAAGGATCTGAAGCTGATCACCACCAAGGACGTGGTGACCGCCCGCGACAGCCTGGAATATTACGAGGCGCAGGACCTGACCGTGGCGCGCGGCGACGCGGTGGCGGTGCGCGGCAACGACCGGCTGCGCGCCGACGTGCTGATCGGCCGGCTGAAGAAGATGCCGGACGGCACCACCCAGATGGAGCGGATCGACGGTTCCGGCAACATCATCGTCACCACGCCGACCGACGTCGCGCTGTCCGACAAGCTGGTCTATTCGGTTGCCGACAATGTCGCGGTTCTGATCGGCAACGTGAAGATCACCCGCGGCGACAACCAGTTGAACGGCGAAGCCGCCGAGATGAACATGAACACCAAGATCAACCGCGTCATCGCCGGCCGCGACGCCGGCGGCCGGGTCAGCGGCCTGCTGATTCCCGGTGAAAAGAACGGGCCCGGCGCCCCCGCGGGCAAGAAGCCGTGACCGTGCTGACCGCCAACGGACCCGGCGCCGCTCCCGCCGGCAGCATCGCCGCCGCCCCCGCCCCGACCGAAGGGCTGGTGGCGCAGCATCTCGGCAAGTCGTTCAAGAAGCGGCCGGTGGTGCGCGACGTCTCGATCGGCGTCCAGCGCGGCGAGGCGGTCGGGCTGCTCGGCCCGAACGGCGCCGGCAAGACCACCTGCTTCTACATGATCACCGGCCTGATCGCCGCCGATTCCGGCACGATCACGCTGGACGGCCAGGACATCACCGCCCTGCCGATGTACCGCCGCGCCCGGCTCGGCATCGGCTATCTGCCGCAGGAGGCCTCGATCTTCCGCGGCATGACGGTGGAGAACAACATCCGCTCCGTGCTGGAGGTGGTGGAGAGCGACCGCGACGCCCGCGAGGCGATGCTGGACGAGCTGCTGGCCGAATTCTCGGTCACGCATCTGCGCCGCTCTCCCGCCCTGGCGCTGTCGGGCGGCGAGCGGCGCCGCGTGGAGATCGCCCGCGCCCTGGCCGGACAGCCCCACTTCATCCTGCTGGACGAGCCGCTGGCCGGCATCGACCCCATCGCGGTCAACGACATCCGCGAGCTGGTCGGCCATCTGCGCGACCGCGGCATCGGCGTGCTGATCACCGACCACAATGTGCGTGAAACATTGGACCTCGTCGATCGGGCATACATTTTGCACGATGGTGTGGTACTAATGGAGGGACGGCCGGACGAGATCGTGGCGCACGAGGGCGTGCGTCGGGTCTATCTCGGCGACCGGTTCAGTCTGTAGCCCTCCGTTTCCACTGGTCCCGGTTCCACAGCCATGGCGCTTGCTCAACGTCTCGACCTTCGACAAGCCCAGACCCTGGTGATGACGCCGCAGCTGCAGCAGGCCATCAAGCTGCTGCAGCTGTCGAACATCGAACTGTCGGACTTCGTCGACCGCGAGATCGAGCAGAACCCGCTGCTGGAACGCGATGGCGGCCCGGCCGATGGCGGCAGCGATCCCGTCGTGGGCGACGGTGCCGGCGGCGAGGCGCCGGGCGGGCTGGACGGTCCCGGCGGCATGGAGGCGAATGGCCTCAGCGCCGACGGGCTGAACGGCCGCGATGACGGGCCTGCCCTGGCTCCGGGCGACGGGCGCACCCGCGACACGGTCGAGATGACCTCGTCGGACACGCTGGCCTCTTCGTCGGAGGCGCCGCTCGACACCGATTTCGAGAATGTCTACAGCGACGACCGATTTTCCGACGGCTCGGACGGCGGCAGCGAGGTCTATGGCTCCTATGGCGAGCGCGGCGGCCGCAGCGGCTTCGAGGATGACGACAGCAATCTCGAAGCGACGCTGACCAGCGAAAAGAACCTGCGCGACCACCTGACCGAACAGCTGAAGATCGACCTGCCCGACCATGGCGACCAGCTGATCGGACTGGCGCTGATCGACATGCTGGACGAGGCCGGCTGGCTGATCGGCTTCGACGCCCAGGCGATGGCCGAGCAGCTGGGCTGCGGTGTGGAGCGGGTGGAGCGGGTGCTGGCCGCCTGCCAGCGCTTCGACCCGCCCGGCATCTTCGCCCGCTCGCTGAAGGAATGTCTGGCGATTCAGCTGCGCGAGAAGAACCGGCTCGATCCGGCGATGGCGGCGCTGCTCGACAATCTGGAGCTTCTGGCCGCGCGCAACCTGCCGGCCATCATGAAGGTCTGCGGCGTCGATGCCGAGGATGTCGCCGACATGGTCGCCGACATCCGCAAGCTGAACCCGAAGCCGGCGCTGGCCTTCGACCATACCCCGGCCCAGCTGGTCACCCCCGACATCCTGATGCGCGCCAACCCCGGCGGCGGCTGGCTGATCGACCTGAATCCGGACACGCTGCCGCGCGTGCTGGTCAACCACCGCTATTTCGCCCGCATCTCCGACAGCGCCCGCAACAAGGCCGACAAGGAATACATCTCCGAGCGCTTCCAGTCGGCGAACTGGCTGGTGAAATCGCTTCACCAGCGCGCCACCACCATTTTGAAGGTGGCGAGCGAGATCATCCGCCAGCAGGATGCCTTCTTCATCCATGGCGTCTCGCACCTGCGGCCGCTGATCCTGCGCGACATCGCCGAGGCCATCGGCATGCATGAGAGCACCGTCAGCCGCGTCACCACCAACAAGTTCATGGCGACCCCGCGCGGTGTCTTCGAGCTGAAATACTTCTTCACCTCCGCCATCCAGGGGGCTGACGGCCAGGCCTCCCATTCCGCGGAAGCGGTTCGGCACCGCATCAAGACCATGATCGATGCGGAGAAGCCGGACGACGTGCTGTCCGACGACAAACTGGTGGAGATTCTGCGGGCGGAAGGGATCGACATTGCGCGAAGGACGGTCGCGAAGTATCGTGAAGCGATGAAAATACCGTCATCGGTGCAGCGGCGCCGTGCCAAGATGTCACGCATGTAGGCGGGTCCATTGGGGGAGGGCTCGATTGACAGTCCGGTGACCCTTCCCTATCGTCCCGGCCCGCAAGCGGCGGATCAGCATCTTTGAACCCGGCATCTTAGAACGTCGTGTCTACACCGTCCCCAGCGGACCAATATTGGAAACGTTCCACCATGCAACTCTCCGTCAAAGGCAAGCAGCTCGATGTGGGTGATGCTCTGCGCACCCATGTGGCCGACAGCCTGAACGCCGTGGTCGGCAAGTACTTCGAAAAGCCGATCGAGGCGAACGTCGTCCTGACCAAGGACGCGCACCTCTACAAGGCCGACATCCAGGTCCATGTGGGCCGCGGGATCGTCCTGCAGAGTGCCGGCGACGCCACCGAACCCTACCCGGCCTTCGACATCGCCTGCGAAAAGCTGGCCAAGCGCCTGCGCCGCTACAAGCGCCGCCTGCGCGACCACCATGCCGTCGAGAACGGCGCCGCCATCCCGGCGAGCTACCGGGTGCTGGAGGCCGAGGCCGACGAGCATCAGGAAGAGACCGAGGCTGCGGCCGACGGCGCCGCGAACCCGATGGTCGTCGCCGAGATGGAGACGAGCATCGCCACCCTGTCGGTCAGCGAGGCGGTGATGCGCCTGGAGCTGGCGCAGGCTCCCGCCCTGATGTTCCACAACGGTGCGCATGGCCGCCTGAACATGGTCTACCGCCGCGCCGACGGGAACATCGGCTGGGTCGACCCGGCGGAGAAGGCCGGCGCCTGACGGCGCCGACCCGTCCCTCTGGTCCAGAAGCGTCATGCTCGACCTCATCTCCCCGCACGCCATCCTCCCGAACCTGAAGGCCGGCAACAAGAAGCAGGCCCTGCAGGAGATGGCGCGCAAAGCGTCCGAGCTGACCGGTCAGCACGAGCGGGCGATCTTCGACGTGCTTTTGGAGCGCGAAAGGCTGGGCACGACCGGCGTGGGCCATGGCATCGCCATCCCGCACGGCAAGCTGCCCAGCCTGGACCGCGTCCATGGCGTCTTCGCCCGCGTGGAGCGGCCCATCGATTTCGATGCGATCGATGAGCAGCCGGTCGACCTGATCTTTCTCCTTCTCGCCCCGGAACAGGCGGGAGCCGACCATCTGAAGGCGCTCGCCCGCGTCTCGCGCCTGTTGCGGGACCAGTCCATGTGCGAAAAACTGCGCGGAGCCCAGTCGGGGGACGCGATGTACGCGCTCCTGACCCAGCACGAGCCGAGCCCGTCCAACTGACGGGTTGCCGGTGAGGGGCAGACAGCCAAGGGGCCGCCGCATGTTCGTGCGCGGCCCTTTTTCTTTGGCGCTTCAACACCAATTAGTGTCGGGACAGACGGGCTGCTACACTGGACCGAGCCGACTTGTCTGACGGGGGCCAAGGCCATGGGAAACGCACAGCGCAAGCCCTGGATTTCGCCGCAGGATTACCTCGCCGCCGAACGCAGCGCCGAGGTCCGCCACGAGTATGTCGATGGCGAGATCTTCGCCATGGTCGGGGGAAGCCTGAACCATGCACGGATCGTTGCGCGCTTGGGCTATGCGATCCGGCAGGCGGCGTTGCGTCGTGGGTGCGATGCTTTCACCAACGATGTGAAGGTCAGGGTGGAGGCGGCGAACGCCTACTACTATCCCGACATCGTGGCGACCTGTGCCGCTGACGACGACCCCTATGTGGTCAAGGACCCGGTTCTGGTCGTCGAGGTGCTGTCCGACAGCACCGAGGCCATCGACCGCCGCGAAAAGCGGACCAACTATCAGAAAATCCCGTCCCTGCGTGAAATCGTCCTCGTCTCGCAGTCGGAGCGTCTGATCGAGGTGTACCGCCGCGACGGCAGCGGCTGGACCGTCGATGTCGTGCGCGACGGCCCGGTCATGCTGGCCGCGTTGGACCTTTCTCTGCCGTTGGACGCGGTTTACGAGGATTGAGGGCAGTCGGCGCTTTTGAAACTGCCCCTCTCCCGGCTCTGGACCGTCCCCTCACACCCGCTCCGCCCAGCCCATGTAGTTCACGTCCAGATCGCGCGCGTTCAGCCGGAACTCGTCGCTCAGCGGGTTGTACGTGATGCCGGTCAGGTCGCGTACGCCTAGCCCGTACGGGCGTACGATGGCGTTCAGTTCGGACGGGCGCAGGAACTGGCGCCAGTTGTGGGTGCCGCGCGGCAGCCAGCGCAGGATGTACTCCGCCCCGACGATGGCCAGCGCGAAGGATTTCGGCGTGCGGTTCAGCGTCGCCAGGAACAGCGCGCCGCCGGGGGCCAGCAGCTCCGACAGCGACTTCACGAACAGGGATACGTCGGCGACATGCTCGATCACCTCCATCGCCAGCACCACGTCGAAGGTCTCGCCGCTGGCGGCCAGGGCCTCGGCGGTGGTGGCGCGGTAATCGACGGGCGTGCCGCTCTCGGCGGCATGGGTGGCGGCGGTCTTGATATTTTTCTCCGACGCATCGACCCCGACCACCGTGGCCCCCATCCGTGCCAGCGGTTCGGCCAGCAGGCCGCCGCCGCAGCCGATGTCGACGATGCGCAGCCCCGCCAGCGGGTTCGGCGCCAGCGGGTCGCGGCCCAGCCGCTTGCACACCGCATCGCGGATGTAGGTCAGGCGCAGCGGGTTCAGCCGGTGCAGCGGCTTGAACTTGCCGGTCGGGTCCCACCATTCGGCGGCGATGGCGGAGAAGCGGGCGACATCCTCCGGATCCACGGTTCCGCCGGCAGGGAGGGTTGCGGACGCGTGCGGGAAGGCGGAGGATGAGGCGGTCATGGTGAAAATCCGTAAACTGTGAGGCGGGACGGGTGCGGGCAACTTGCCTCGCTTCCAGCGACGGAGTATGGATACGCCGCCCCGCGCCGGCAACGGTGGAGCGGGGGTGCGCTCAGCCGACCCGCATGATCCTGATGGCATGATCCAGAGGATATGACCGGGCGGCCAGACATGGTGTGAGGTATGGCGCGGATCGTCCTGAAGTTCGGAGGCACGTCGGTCGGCGACATCGACCGCATCAAGAACGTGGCCCGAAAGGTCGAGCAAGAGGTGAAGGCGGGGCATCAGGTCGCCGTCGTCGTGTCGGCGATGTCCGGCGTGACCAACCAGCTCGTCAAATACTGCAACGACATCGACAAGCTGCACGATGCCCGCGAATATGACGCGGTCGTCGCCTCGGGCGAGCAGGTGACCTCCGGTCTCCTGGCCATCGCCCTGCAGTCTCTCGGCATTCCCGCCCGCTCCTGGGCCGGCTGGCAGGTTCCGATCCGCACCGATGACACGCATGGCAAGGCGCGCATCGTCTCCATCGACACCACCGAAATGGAAAAGTCCCTGCAGACCGGCGAAGTCGCCGTGGTCGCGGGCTTCCAGGGCGTGTCCGAGCAGGGCCGCATCGCCACGCTCGGCCGCGGCGGCTCGGACACCTCGGCGGTGGCGCTGGCGGCGGCGGTGAAGGCCGACCGTTGCGACATCTACACCGATGTGGACGGCGTCTACACCACCGATCCGCGCATCGTCTCCAAGGCCCGCAAGCTCGACAAGATCACCTACGAGGAGATGCTGGAGCTGGCCTCGCAGGGGGCCAAGGTGCTTCAGACCCGCTCGGTCGAGATGGCGATGAACCACCGCGTGCGCGTGCAGGTGCTGTCGAGCTTCGAAGCGGCGGCGGGCAGCGCGCTTCCCGGAACCCTGGTTGTTGACGAGGACGAGATCGTGGAAAAGGAAGTTGTGAGCGGCATCGCCTACAGCCGCGACGAGGCGAAGATCACGCTGGTCGGCGTCGCCGACCGTCCGGGCGTCGCCGCCGCCATCTTCGGTCCGCTGACCGACAGTGCCGTCAACGTCGACATGATCGTCCAGAACGTGTCGGAGGACGGCAAGTCCACCGACATGACCTTCACCGTCGGCAAGGCCGATCTGGCCCGCGCCGTGAAGGTGCTGGAGGATGCGCAGGCGACCCTGAACTACAAGCGCATCGTCTCCGATGCCAACGTGGTCAAGGTGTCGGTCATCGGCGTCGGCATGCGCAGCCATGCCGGCGTCGCCCAGCGCATGTTCAAGGCGCTGGCCGACAAGGGCATCAACATCCAGGTCATTTCGACCTCGGAGATCAAGATTTCGGTCCTGATCGCCGAGGAGTATGCGGAGCTGGCGCTGCGTGCCCTGCACACCGCCTACGGCCTGGACGCCGCCTGATCGCAGGTGGGTGGGAACCCGGATGCCGGGGACCGCAACAGCAGGAAAGGGCCGGCCATGACCGACGCCACATCGCACGCGGCGGAAGCATTGGCCCAAGCCCGTCTTGACCAGTCCCGTCTTGACCAGTCCCGGCTCGACCGGCTCTGGCAGCGGGGCCGGGACTTCCTCGGCACCCGCACCGCCGTGATGGGCGGTGCGATGAGCTGGGTGTCGGAACGGCATCTGGTCTCCGCCATCTCCAACGCCGGCGGTTTCGGCGTGCTGGCCTGCGGCTCGATGGCCCCGGACCAGCTGGCGGCGGAGATCGCCGGCACCAAGGCGCTGACCGGCAAGCCGTTCGGCGTCAACCTCATCAACATGCACCCGGCGCTGGACCAGCTGATCGATGTCTGCCGCGAGCAGGGCGTCGGCCATGTGGTGGTCGCCGGCGGTCTGCCGTCCGGCGCCACCCTGCGCCGCATCAAGGATGGCGGGGCCAAGGCGATGGCCTTCGCCCCGACGCTGACCGCCGGCCGGCGGCTGGTGAAGCATGGCGCCGATGCGCTGGTGATCGAGGGCACCGAAGCCGGTGGCCATATCGGTCCGGTCTCCACCACCGTGCTGGCCCAGGAAATCCTGCCCGACCTGCGCGAGGTGCCGGTGTTCGTCGCCGGCGGCATCGGCCGGGGCGAGGCGATCCTCTCCTACCTGGAGCTGGGTGCTTCCGGCGTGCAGGTCGGCACCCGCTTCGTCTGCGCCACCGAATGCGTGGCCCATCCCAATTTCAAGCAGGCCTTCATCCGGGCGTCCGCCCGCGATGCCCAGCCGTCGGTGCAGATCGACCCGCGCTTCCCGGTCATCCCGGTGCGGGCGCTGGCGAACGATGCGTCCAAGCGTTTCATGGACTTCCAGCGCGAGATCATCGCCAAGGTCGATGCCGGCGCCATGAGCCGCGACGAAGGCATGCTGGAGATCGAGCATTTCTGGGCCGGCGCGCTGCGCCGCGCGGTGATCGAGGGCGACGTGGAGAACGGCTCGTTGATGGCCGGGCAGAGCGTCGGGCTGGTCACCCGCGAACAGCCGGTGGCCGACATCCTGGCCGAACTGATCGCCCAGGCCGAATCGGCGCTGGCACGGCGGGCGATGGATGAGGCATCGTTAAGCCTGATGGCGGAGCCGACGGTGGGAGCGCTGTAGCGATGACCGACACCCTCGACACGGCAGCCGGTGACGGCGGTATGGGCGGGGGTGTGCATCCCCGTTTCGACGGCACCTCGTCGCGCCGGCTGCTTGCCCGGCTGCGCGACATCATGGCCGGATCGGGGACGGGGCAGGACCGGCTGGACAAGATCGTCACGCTGATCGCGGCGGAGATGAAGGCCGATGTCTGCTCCTGCTACGTCATGCGCGCCGGCGAGGTGCTGGAGCTGTTCTCCACCGAGGGCCTCAACAAGACCGCCGTCCACAACACCAGGCTCAGGGTGGGCGAGGGCATCGTCGGCTACATCGCTGGCCACGCCCGCCCGGTGGCGCTGGATAACGCGCCCTCCCATCCCAGCTTCGCCTACCGTCCGGAGACGGGAGAGGACCCGTTCCAGTCGCTGGCCGGCGTGCCGATCCTGCGCGGCAGCAAGGTGCGCGGCGTGCTGGTGATCCAGCACAAGGACCGCCGCCGCTATGTCGAGGAGGAGGTGGAAACCCTCCAGACCATCGCCATGGTCGTCGCCGAGCTGGTGGCGCAGAGCGAGCTGGTCAACCCGGTGGAGGTCACCACCACCGGCGATCCCGTGCTGCTGCCGGCCCGCCTGTCGGGCACGGCGATGAGCGCCGGGCTGGCCATGGGCCTTGCCGTCATCCACCGGCCGCAGCTGACCGTCCGCCAGATGGTGGCGGAGGATGCCGACGCGGAGCTGGAGCGCTTCAACACCGCGCTGCAGACCATGCACAGCGCCATCGACGACCTGCTGGAGGCGGCGTCGCTGGCGGGCCTCAGCGAGCCGCGCGACATCCTGGAGACCTACCGGATGTTCGCCGAGGACCGCGGCTGGCTGTCGCGCATCCGCGAGGCGATCCGCGTCGGCCTGACGGCGGAAGCGGCGGTGCAGCAGGTGCAGAACGACACCCGCGCCCGCATGAGCCACCTGACCGATCCCTATATCCGGGAACGGTTGATGGATTTCGAGGATCTGACCAACAGGTTGCTGCAACATCTGGCCGGCAAGACCGGCACCGCCGACGGCGCCACCCTGCCGGACGACATGATCCTGGTCGCCCGCTCGATGGGACCGGCGGAGCTGCTGGATTACGACCGCACCCGCCTGCGCGGCCTGTTGCTGGAGGAAGGGTCGCCGGCCAGCCATGTCTGCATCGTCGCCCGCGCGCTGAACATCCCGGTGGTGCAGGCGGCCGATGCGCTGAACCGGATCGAGCCGCTCGACCAGCTGATCGTCGATGGCGACCATGGGTCGGTCTTCATCCGCCCGGCCGAAGACATCCAGATGGCCTTCTCCGAGGCGGTGGCGTTGCAGCACCGCAAGGAGCAGATGTATGCGGAGATCCGCAACCTGCCCTCGGTGACGCGGGATGGCGTGCCCATCTCCATCCAGCTGAACTGCGGCCTGCTGATCGATCTGCCGCACCTGACCGCCAGCGGGGCGGAGGGAGTCGGGCTCTACCGCACCGAAATCCCTTTCATGTCCCGCTCCTCCTACCCCGACGTGACGGCACAGACCACGCTCTATTCCCGCATCATGGACGATGTCGGCAACAAGCCGGTCATCTTCCGCACGCTGGATGTCGGCGGCGACAAGATGCTGCCCTACATGACCGGCGGCGAGGAGGAGAACCCGGCGCTGGGCTGGCGTGCCGTGCGCATCGGGCTGGATCACCCGTCGCTGCTGCGCCAGCAGCTGCGGGCGTTGCTGCTGGCTGCCGCCGGCCGGCCGCTGTCGGTGATGTTCCCGATGATCGCCGAGGTCGCCGAGTTCGATGGTGCCCGCCGCCTGCTGGAGCTGGAGCTGAAGCGTCTTGCCACCCAGGGGATCGAGGCGCCCAGCACCCTGCGCGTCGGCACCATGCTGGAGGTGCCGTCGCTGTTGTGGCAACTTCCGGCCCTGCTGCCCAAGCTGGATTTCCTGTCGGTCGGCTCCAATGACCTGACCCAGTATCTGTTCGCCGCCGACCGCGGCAACCCGCGCACCTCGACCCGCTACGACCCGCTGTCGCCGTCGATGCTGTGCGTGCTGCGCCGTCTGGTCGACGAATGCACCCGCCACAAGGTGTCGCTCAGCATCTGCGGCGAGATGGCGGGGCGGCCGCTCGACGCCATGGCGCTGATCGGGGTCGGCTTCCGCACATTGTCGATGTCGCCGCCGTCCGTCGGCCCGGTGAAGACCATGTTGCGCTCGCTCGACGTCGCCGCCCTGCGGCAATATATGAGCGGGCTCTACACCGGCGCCGACCACAGCCTGCGCGACAAGCTGAAGACCTTCGCCAAGGACCATGGCGTGATCATCTGATACCGAGGGCTTTCGGGCCTGACAGGTCAGGATCGACAGCTTCGGCGGCCTGTGACCTCCCGGCGCGTAGAGTCAACACCGAAAGGTCCAGGTCGGACCTGCCGTCGGGAAGAAGGGGCATCCGGCATGTCGCACAGCGCAGAGGACGGAGCGGAGCCGGCGGCCTGCCGCATTCGGGTCATGCTGGTCGAAGACGACGCCCCCATCCGGGAACGGATGGCGGCCATCCTGGGCGCGGCCGACAGGCTGGAACTGGTCGGAGTCGCCGAATCCCTGCAGCAGGCCCGTATCCTGTGTGCCGAGCAGGTCCCGGCGGTGCTGGTCACCGACCTGAGATTGCCCGACGGCAGCGGGCTCGACCTCATCCGCGAAAACCGCCGGCTTTATCCTGCCATGGAAATCATGGTCGTCTCTGCCCTTGGCGACGAGCGCAACGTCCTGGCGGCGATCGAGGCAGGGGCGGCGGGCTATATCCTGAAGGATTCGCGGGCGGTTGATCTGGTCGGCTCGGTCCTGGATCTGGTCGCCGGCCTCTCGCCGATCTCGACCTCCATCGCCCGGACCATCGTGCGCCGGGTCCAGGGAAAGCCTGCCGCCAGCGACCCCGCGGTGTCCGTGCCGTCCCTGACGGAGCGTGAGACCGATATCCTCTGGGGTGTCGCCAAGGGCCTCACCTATGCCGACATCGCCGAAAGGCTGGGCATTTCGCGCAACACGGTCCTGACCCACATCAAGAGCATTTACCGGAAGCTGGAAGTCAATTCCCGTGGCGAGGCAGTGTTCACCGCGATCAATCAGAAGATCATCACGCTCAGCTCTTGAGACGTGAGAGGAACCGAGTGGCTTGGTTGATCGGCAGAGGCAGAACCGTGACCGCTCTCTCGCACAACGCCGATGCAGGCGCCATTCCCCGGCCGGGCCGGGTCAACGGGTCATGGTATGGTCTTCTCCTCCTTTGCCTTCTCCTGCCTCTGTCCTTTGGCTGGTTCATCTTCCGGAACGTCAATCTGCCGGCCGATGTCGGCGCCCTGTTCATCCAGGACGTTCGCCTCGACGGCGGCGGGGCGGCGGAAAGCGCGCGGACACCCGCAGTGGAGGGGGGCTGCCGCGGACGGAGTGACGCTTCCCTACCGCTGTCCGCCGCTTCGCGGCGTGGACCGGTGCAAGGCGGCCTTCCACCTGTCCTTTCAGCGGCAGGAGGAGAATGGCCGGCTGATCTCGCTCTACATCCCGGCCTATCAGGGCCGCATCACCGTGCTTCTGAACGATGTCTTCCTGGCGACCAGCGACTGGGAGCAGTCGGAAACCGACAGCTGGTCGACCTCCCCCCTGCTGGTCCCGCTGCCGGATCCGCTGCTGAGGCCGGGCATGAACGAGTTTCGCATCCTGCTGAGCTCGGGCGGTGCGAAATTCGGATTTCTCGGCCGTATCGCCATCGGTCCCGACAGCCTGCTCCGCACGGATTACGACCGCCGGACCTTCGTGTTCTCGACCTTGCCCCGGCTGATCGACGGCTGGCAGATCGCCATGGGGGTGGAGATGCTGATCATGTGCATCGCCCGCCCGCGGAAAAGAATTTCCTGCTGTCCGCCCCGATGCTGCTGGCACAAACCTTCAACTCGCTGCGGGCCATC
>NZ_BADK01000062.1 GCF_000333595.1 Azospirillum sp. B506 | reverse complement strand
TCCTTGCGCATTCCATCCCTTCAGGGGGAAGGAGCGGGGACAAATTTGCCCGCTTTCCCGCTCTTCCCCGCTGTCCTCTGCCTCCGGAGGCTGTGGAGGGTCAGCCGAACCGCTTGGCGATCACCGCATAGGCGGCACGCAGCCCCAGCGCCTCGCCGCCCTCCGGCCGGCCGGGCCGGGCCGAGCCGTTCCAGGCATAGGTGTCCAGATGCGCCCAGGGTGTCTCCTTCGACACGAATTCCTGCAGGAACAGCCCGGCGGTGATGGCGCCGGCGAAGCCGTTGGTGGTGACGTTGTTGATGTCGGCCACCTTGCTGTCCAGCCCCTTGCGGTAGGGCGCCCACAGCGGCAGCCGCCACATCGGGTCGTCGACCGCGGTGCCGGCCTCGGTCAGGTCGTCGGCCAGCGCGTCGTTGTTGGACATCAGCGCCGGCAGGTCGGGGCCGAGCGCGACGCGGGCGGCGCCGGTCAGGGTGGCGAAGTCGATCAGCAGCTCCGGCTTTTCCGAATCGGCCTCGGCCAGCGCGTCGCACAGGATCAGGCGCCCCTCGGCGTCGGTGTTGCCGACCTCGACGGTCAGGCCCTTGCGGGTCTTCAGCACGTCCAGCGGCTTGAAGGCGTCGCCCGACACCACATTCTCGACGGCGGGAACCAGCACGCGCAGCCGCACCGGCAGCCCGGCCATCATGATCATCCGGCCGAGCGCCAGCGCGTGCGCCGCCCCGCCCATGTCCTTCTTCATCATCAGCATGCCCGACGACGGCTTCAGGTCGAGCCCCCCGGTGTCGAAGCAGACGCCCTTGCCGACGACAGTCACCTTCGGGTGCTCCGGGTTGCCCCAGCGCAGATCGATCAGCCGCGGTTCACGCGGGCTGGCGCGGCCGACGGCGTGGACGGCCGGATAGTCGCGGTCGAGCAGGTCCTGGCCGACGATCATCTCCACCGCCGCGTCGAACTCGGCGGCCAAATCCTGCGCCGCCTGGGCCAGTTCGGCCGGTCCCATGTCGCAGGCCGGGGTGTTGACCAGATCGCGCACCAGCCAAGTGGCGGTCGCCGCCCGCTCCACCTCGCCGCGGTCGGCCCCGGCCGGCCAGACCAGGTTGGCGAAACCCTTCTCGGGCGGCTTCCTGTAGCGGCTGAAGCGGTAGCTGCCGAGCGCCCAGCCCAGCGCCGCCCGCGTCGCCGCCCGCGCGTCCAACGCCGCATCGATCTTGTAGGAGCCGGCCGGCAGCGAGGCCGGCAGCCCGGCGAAAGCCCACAGATCGTCGATGGCCGACACGCCGGCCAGCACATGGGCGACGGCGCCGTCCGGCCCCGGCAGGAAGACGGTCGATCCGGCCTCGCCGGTGAAGCCCACCGCCTTGACCCAGGATGCTGTGGCCGGCGACTGCGCCGCCAGCCAGTCCGGCAGCCCGGCCTTGGTCACGGGGGTGAGGGCGACGGTGTCGGGACCGTCGACGGCAAGCAGGGTGGCGAGCAAGACGGGGAATCCTTCCTACGAAATCACGTCACGCATCCGGAACGGATGCACATCCCCAAGGATGGCGCGTGAAGCGCCGGCTGGAAAGGGGTGGCGTGGAACGGAGTGGAACGCTTTCCGGGCCGGTGTTTTCCATCTTCATGAATAGGAAATTCTATGATTATTTCCATTATAAGAAAGTGAATTCTTCCTCGACGAGGCCTGGATCAGGATGAAGAACAGTTTGTTATCGATGCTGATTTCCTCGTGCTACGGAGCGCTATGGTGAATTGATGACAAAATGACATCGCCAGATATTCCCCATGGCAAATAAATAGCCTTTCGGTTATTTCGGACTGGTAAGCAGTGCCTCGGTGGCCTGTTCACCGAAGACGGTGAGCGGTCTGCGAAAGCCTGTTCCGATCAACTCCGATCAACCGCTGCCGCCGCCTATGATTGCGCTCGACATCGTCACCGTGCTGTTTTTGAACCAGTCGTCGCTTCTGGCCGGTGCGGCGGTCTTCATGATTGCGCGGCAGCGTCGGTCGCCGTCTTCGGGATTCGGCATCTTGGCGGCGGCCTTCTCGTTGCAGGGACTGGGCGCCGTCCTGGCCAGCTTCGGCGAGCAGGCGGCGATGCCCGTGACGGCCTGGACCCTGGGCAGCCTCACCCTCGGCATGGTCGGGCATGGGCTGCTGGTGCTGGGCATGGAGCGGCTGCGGTCGGGACGCCTGCACCGCGTCTGGCGCCTGCTGGCGGTTTATCCCATTCCGCTCTGGATCGCCGCCTGGCTCACCGGGTTCCATCTGGACAACCAGTTGCGGGCCACTCTCTTCCATCTGAACGCGGCGCTCTGTCTGCTGGTGGCGTCCCGCATCGTGGCCCGGCTCCGCCGGGTCGAGCCGCTGCCGTCCTGCCTGCCGCTGGAGGCGGTGCTGGCGTTCAGCGGACTGTCCTTCCTGCTCGGCGCCGGGGTCGTCGTCTTCGTCGCCGACTTCGTGCCCTGGCTGGCCCTGGAGTTCTTCGTCCAGATCCTGGGCAATTTCACCATCGCGATCCTGATCTACAGCGTCGCCACCGACCGGGCGGAGCGCAAGCTTGCCCTGATGGCGGAACTGGACAGCCTGACCGGCATCGGCAACCGCCGCTGGCTCGACAAGATGCTGCCGAGCCGCCTCAGCCCCGGCGACACCGTCTTCTGCATCGACCTCGACCATTTCAAGCGGATCAACGACCGGTTCGGCCATGCCACCGGCGACACCGTGCTGGTCGCCGTCGCCGCGACGCTGCGGAACCTGAAGCGCTCCGATGACGTGCTGGCGCGGATGGGAGGGGAGGAGTTCCTGCTGTTCCTGCCGGAGCTGCGGAGTTCCGACCCCCAGCCGATCGCCGAGCGGATCCGTGACGCCATCCAGGCGATCCCGTTCCAGCATCAGGGCGCCGCCCTGACGGTGACGGCCAGCATCGGCATCGCCCAGGTCGTCCAGCCGGGAGAGGCGTGGCCGGATCTCGTCCATGCCGCCGACATGGCGCTCTACGAGGCCAAGCGCGGCGGCCGCAACCGTGTTGTGCAGGCGAGGCGGGTTCCGCAGGGACTCGTGTCGGCGTAATAGCTGTCTCTGACTCCTGCAAGAGGTGCCATCCGATGTCCGATTTGATCCTGGTGATGGGGAACAAGGCCTATTCGTCCTGGTCGCTGCGCCCGTGGCTGGCGCTGAAGCAGGCCGGGCTGCCGTTCGCCGAGACCCTCATCCCCCTGCGCCAGCCCGACACCGCCGCGCGCATCGCCGAACATTCGCCGTCGGGCCGGGTGCCCTGCCTCGTCCATGACGGGCTGGCGATCTGGGACTCGCTGGCGATCTGCGAGTATGTGGCGGAGCTGGCGCCCGATGCCCGGCTGTGGCCGGCGGACCGCGCGGCGCGGGCGGTGGCGCGCTCGGTGGCGGCGGAGATGCATTCCGGCTTCGTCTCGCTGCGCACCACCATGTCGATGGACCTCAAGCGCGACCGCAAGGGCGAGGGGATGACCGCGGCGACCGCCGCCGACATCGCCCGGATCGAGGCGCTGTGGGCCGATGCCCGCGCCCGCTTCGGAGTTCCTGCGGGCGGACCCTTCCTGTTCGGTGCCTTCACCGTCGCCGACGCCATGTTCGCCCCGGTGGTGACGCGGCTGGAGACCTACGGCGTCGCGGTGTCGCCGGTGTCCCGCGCCTATATGGACGCCGTGCTGGCCCTGCCGGCGATGCGGGACTGGATCGCCGCGGCCAAGGATGAGCCGTGGGAGTTCGAGCCGTAAGAAGAGGGCGGCCGTAAGAAGAGGCTGGCGGCTGGACCGCCGGACGCTTTGCGGCAGAATCGACCAGCAATGCCTGTATCCGACAAGCATGCCCGAGGAGGCCGCCCCTAAGCTCCGATGCATGGACTTCACGAATGGACGTCACGAAGGAACCCGTGCATGACCGACTCGCCCACCCCGATGCCCACCGTCGTTCTCGTTCACGGCGCCTGGGCCGATGGTTCAAGCTGGCAGCGGGTCATCCCACTCCTGCTTGAGAAGACTGTTCCCGTCGTCGCGGTGCAGAACCCGACGAGTTCGCTTGCCGACGACGTGAAGGCCACCAAGCAGGCGCTGGCCGGCATCGACGGCCCCGTCGTGCTGGTCGGGCACAGCTGGGGCGGAGCGGTCATCACCGAGGCCGGCAACGATCCCAAGGTCAAGGCCCTGGTCTATGTGGCGGCCTTTGCGCCCAAGGCCGGCGAGACGCTCGGCGAGCTGGTGGGGGCGTATCCGCCGCCGCCGGGCCTGGGCAAGATTCAGGACGACGGCGCCGGCAATCTCACGCTCAGCGTCGAAGGCTGGATCGAGGATGTCGCGTCGGACCTTCCCGAAGCCGAGGCCCGCGTGCTCGCGGTGCTCCAGCCGCCGCTGCCCGGCAGCACCTTCGGCGACAAGGTCACCCAGGCCGCCTGGGAGAGCCGCCCGAACTGGTACATCGTCTCGGCCGACGACCGGGTCGTCAGCGTCGAGCTGGAGCGGGAGTTCGCCCGGCGCATGAATGCCAGGACCACCGAGCTGAAGGCGAGCCACCTCTCCCTGCTGTCGCAGCCCGACGCGGTGGCGGCGGTCATCCTGGAGGCCGTCCACAGCGTCATGGCCGGCTGAGCCGGCGACGCTCCATCGTTGCGGCCCGCTTGAAACGGGAAACGGCGCACCGTCCTGCCGGATGGTGCGCCGTTCTCGTGTCAGCCCCTTGACCCCCTCTCCCCGGGGGGAGAGGGGACGCTGGATAGGGAGGGTTCTTACTCCGCCGGGATGGCGCGCGGCAGGGTCACCGGCACGGCCAGACGGTGCAGCATCTCCTTCGGAACCACCTGCCAGAAATGGCCGAGTTCACGCTGCCAGTCGTTGAGGATCTCGGCGGCGAAACGGCTCTGCGTCTCGGCGACATGCTCCTCGATCAGCGCGCGGAGCTGGGCCTCGTAATGGGCCACCTCGACCCGCTGGAAGATGACGCTCTCCTCGTTGATGAAGAGCGGCAGCGAGTCCTCCGGGTCGTAGATGTAGGCCATGCCCCCGGTCATGCCGGCGCCGAAATTGTCGCCGACCTTGCCGAGGATGACCGCCGTGCCGCCGGTCATGTACTCGCAGCCGTTGGAACCGCAGCCCTCCACCACCACGGTGGCGCCGGAGTTGCGCACCGCGAACCGCTCACCGGCCTGGCCGGCGGCGAACAGCTTGCCGGCGGTGGCGCCGTACAGCACCGTGTTGCCGATGATGGTGTTCCGGTTCGACTCCAGCGGGCTGCTGGTCGCCGGACGGACGACGATGGTGCCGCCCGACAGGCCCTTGCCGACATAGTCGTTGGCGTCGCCCATCACCTCCAGCTTGATGCCCTGGACCGCGAAGGCGCCCAGCGACTGGCCGGCGGTGCCGCGCAGACGCACCGTGATGTGGCCGGGCTGCAGCCCGAACATGCCGAACTTCCGCGTCACCATCGAGGACAGCCGCGTGCCGATGGCGCGCTGCGTGTTGCGGGCGTTGTAGGCGAGCTGCATCTTCTCGCCTTCCTCGAACAGCGGGCGGGCATCGGCGACGATGCGGGCGTCCAGCGTGTCCGGCACCTCGTTGCGGCCCTGCAGCGTGCAGTAGCGCGCGTTCTCGCCGGGATCGACCTGGGCCAGCAGCGGGTTGAGGTCGAGGTCGTCGAGATGGGCGCCGCCGCGGCTGACCTGATGCAGCAGGTCGGTGCGGCCGATCACCTCGGTCAGCGAGCGGAAGCCCAGCTTGGCCAGGATCTCGCGGACCTCCTCGGCCAGGAAGGTGAAGAGGTTGACGACCTTCTCCGGCGAGCCGACGAACTTCTCGCGCAGCTTCTCGTCCTGGACGCAGACACCGACCGGGCAGGTGTTGGAATGGCACTGCCGGACCATGATGCAGCCCATGGCGATCAGGCTGGCGGTGCCGATGCCGAACTCTTCCGCACCCAGCATGGCGGCGATGACGATGTCGCGGCCGGTCTTCAGGCCGCCGTCGGTGCGCAGCCGCACGCGGTGGCGCAGCTTGTTCAGCGTCAGGACCTGATGGACCTCCGACAGGCCCATCTCCCAGGGCAGGCCGGCGAACTTGATCGAGGTCTGAGGGGACGCGCCGGTGCCGCCGGAGTTGCCGGAGATCAGGATGATGTCGGCGTTGGCCTTCGCCACGCCGGCGGCGATGGTGCCGATGCCCGACCGGCTGACCAGCTTCACCGTGACCTTGGCGTCCGGGTTGATCTGCTTCAGGTCATAGATGAGCTGCGCCAGATCCTCGATCGAGTAGATGTCATGGTGCGGCGGCGGGCTGATCAGCATGACGCCCGGCGTCGAGTGACGCAGCCGCGCGATCATCTCCGTCACCTTGAAGCCGGGCAGCTGGCCGCCCTCGCCGGGCTTGGCGCCCTGGGCGACCTTGATCTCCAGCTCGCGGCACTGGTTCAGGTACTCGGCGGTGACGCCGAAGCGGCCCGACGCCACCTGCTTGATGGCGGAGTTCCAGTTGTCGCCGTTCTTGTCGGGACGGAAGCGCGCCGGATCCTCGCCGCCCTCGCCCGAGTCGGACTTGGCGCCGATGCGGTTCATCGCGACGTTCAGCGTGCCGTGCGCCTCGGGCGACAGCGCGCCCATCGACATGCCCGGCGTGATGAAGCGCTTGCGGATCGAGGTGATGCTCTCCACCTCGTCCACCGGAACGGCGGCCTTGGTGGTGCGGAACTCCAAGAGGTCGCGCAGCTGCATCGGCGGCCGCTTGTTCACCTGCTCCGAATACTTCTTGAAGGTGGTGTAGCTGTCGTTGGTGACGGCCTGCTGCAGGGTGTGGATGATCCCACCCTCCCAGCCATGGCGGTCGCCCGACTTGCGGAAGCGGTAGAAGCCGCCGACCGGCAGCGGCAGCGCCTCGCCGGCATAGGCCAGCGCGTGCTGCTCCAGAACCTTCTTCTGGATGCCGTTCAGGCCGATGCCGGAGATGCGGCTGACCATCGCCGGGAAATGCTCGGCGACCAGGGCGCGCGACAGACCGATGGCCTCGAAGTTGCCGCCGCCGCGGTAGCTGCTGATGACCGAGATGCCCATCTTGGACATGATCTTCAGCAGGCCGTCGTCGATGGCCTTCTTGTAGTTCGTCATCGCCTTTTCCAGCGACAGCGAGCCGAGCAGGCCGCGGCGCTGGCGCTCGGCCACCGCCTCCTGCGCCAGATAGGCGTTGACGGTGGTGGCGCCGACGCCGATCAGCACGGCGAAGTAATGGGTGTCCAGGCATTCCGCCGTGCGCAGGTTCAGCGAGGTGAAGGTGCGCAGGTTGGAGCGGATCAGGTGGGTGTGGACCGCACCGGTCGCCAGGATGGCCGGGATGGCGGCGCAGTCGGCGCCCATCGCCTCGTCGGTCAGGATGACGTGGTTGGCGCCGCCGCGCACGGCGTCCTCCGCCTCCTGGCGGATGCGGCGCAGCGCATCGCGCAGCGCGTCGGGACCACCCGCCACCGGGAAGGTGGCGTCGATCACCGCGGCGGTGTCGCCCATATACTCCCGCATGGCGCGGAATTCGGCGGTGGTCAGCACCGGGCTGTCGAGTTGCAGCAACCGGGTCTGGCTTTCATCCTCGTCCAGGATGTTGCCGAGATTGCCCAGCCGCGTCTTCAGGCTCATCACCCGGCGCTCGCGAAGCGAATCGATGGGCGGATTGGTGACCTGGGAGAAGTTCTGGCGGAAGAAATGGTGCAGGCCGCGATACTTGTCGGACAGCACGGCGATCGGGCTGTCGTCGCCCATCGAGCCGACGGCCTCCTTGCCGTCCTCCGCCATCGGGTGGAGGATCAGTTCCATGTCTTCCATGGCGAGGCCGAAGGCCATCTGGCGGCGGCGCAGCTCCTCCTTCTCCATCTCCGACGGCTCGCCCTTCAGCGAGGCGGTCTTCACCAGCTCGTCCAGGTGGGTGGTGTTCTTGACCCACTGGTTCCACGGCTTCTGGCCGGCCAGATGGTCCTTCAGCTCACGGTCGTTGAACAGCTTGCCGGCCTGGAGATCGACGGCGATCATCTCGCCCGGGCCGAGGCGGCCCTTCTCGACCACCTGATTCTCCTCGATCTTGACCATGCCGGTCTCGGAGCCGCCGATGATCAGGCCGTCGGTGGTGATGGTGTAGCGCATCGGGCGCAGGCCGTTGCGGTCCATGCCGCCGACGACCCAGCGACCGTCGGTCATGGCCAGCGCCGCCGGGCCGTCCCACGGCTCCATGACGGAGTTGCAGTAGGCGATCAGCGCCTTGTGGTTTTCCGGCGTGGTCTGCGAGCTGGTCAGCGCCTGCGGCACCAGCATCATCTTGACCATCGGCGCCGTGCGGCCGGCGCGGACCATCACCTCGAACACGCTGTCGAGCGCGCCGGAGTCGGACAGGCCGACGCCGATCACCGGCTTCAGGTCGCCCATGTTGGCGCCGAACACCGGATGCTCCATCCGGGTCTCGTGCGCCTTCATCCAGTTGACGTTGCCCTTCAGCGTGTTGATCTCGCCATTGTGGGCGAGCATGCGGAAGGGCTGGGCCAGCGGCCAGGTCGGGAAGGTGTTGGTCGAATAGCGCTGGTGGTAGATGGCGAAGGACGACTCGAAGCGGTCGTCGGTCAGGTCCGGATAGAAGGTGGACAGCTGCTCGGCCAGGAACATGCCCTTGTAGATGATCGAGCGCGCCGACAGCGAGCAGATATAGAAGTCGTTGATCTGCTCGCCATGCACCGCCTTCTCGATCCGGCGGCGGATGATGTAGAGGTCGAGCTCGAACTGCTCGTCCGACACGCCCTTCGAATTGCCGATGATGATCTGCTCGATCTCGGGCCGGGTGGCGTTGGCCTTCTCGCCGATGATGTCGACGTTGATCGGCACCTGGCGCCAGCCATAGATGTAGTAGCCGAAGGCCAGGATCTCGGTCTCGACGATGCAGCGGCAGGCTTCCTGGGCGTCCAGGCTGATGCGCGGCAGGAAGACCTGGCCGACCGCCAGATTGTTCTCCGGCGGGAGGTGGCCGATGATCTTGACATGGTCCTTGAAGAACTTCTGCGGCACCTGGACATGGATGCCGGCGCCGTCGCCGGTCTTGCCGTCGGCGTCCACCGCACCGCGGTGCCAGACCGCCTTCAGGGCTTCGATGCCTTTCTCGACCACCGAACGGCGGGGCTTGCCGTCGATCGCGGCGATGAAGCCGACGCCGCAGGCGTCGTGCTCGTCGGCCGGATTGTAGGCGTGGGCAGTGGTCAGCGCCGCGGCGTTGGCGCGGAAATCGGCGACGAACTGCTCACCCTGGTTCAACGAGCCCTGGTTAAACTCGGCGGTCATGGAACGACCCTTTCACAGTCTGGACGTTGACCTGGGGGGCCGAAGGGAAGGCCCCCTGGGGTAGACGGTGTTCTGATAACGGAAAAGAGAAAGCGCCTTACTCGGCGGCAACGGCCAGCTTGGACGCGCCGACGGTCTGGGCGTAGGCGTGCATGGCGTCGGCAGCGTCGCGGCCGTCGCGGATGGCCCACACCACCAGCGAGGCGCCGCGGACGATATCGCCGGCGGCGAAGACGCCGTCCAGGCTGGTCATCTTGCTGCGGTGGTCGACCAGCAGCGTGCCCCAGCGGGTGACGGTCAGGTCGGGCGAGCCGAACAGGACCGGCAGATCCTCCGGCTCGAAGCGGAGAGCCTTGATGACGAGGTC
>NZ_BADK01000063.1 GCF_000333595.1 Azospirillum sp. B506 | reverse complement strand
GGCCGATGGACAATGGGCAATGGCTGATCCCGATGGCGATCGATCGTCTTTTGCGTGGCGAGCCGGTTCCCCTGACCGGCTGTGAGCAAAGATGGAGCTTCCTGCATGCCCGCGATGCCGCCGCCGCCTTTCGCAGGGTGCTGGAGTGTGACGGGGCGGAGGGGGTGTTCAACCTCGGCCATCCCGACGCGCCGCCTTTGGCGGAAACGCTGATCCGGCTTCGCGATCTCGTCGATCCACACGGCATCCTCGGCTTTGGCCGCCTGCCGTACCGTCCGAACCAAGTGATGGTGCTGCAACCGGATGTCGGCCGTTTGCATCGGCTTGGCTGGCGGCCGACAGTCGACCTCGATGCCGGATTATGCGAGACGGTGCGCTGGTTCGCGGATCGTTGTCAGCCGGCCGTCCGCGCCCGGACGAAGCCGCGGACGACCTCCAGCATATAGTCGATGTGAGCGGCGGTCAGGCCGGGGTAGACGCCGATCCACAGGGTGCGGGCGGTGACGGCGTCGCTGTTCGTCAGCTCGCCGACGACGCGGTGCGGCCGGTCCTTCATGTAGGGCTGGCGCAGCAGGTTGCCGCCGAACAGCTGGCGGGTGCCGATGCGGGCACGGTTCAGCGCGCGCGTCAGATCGTCCCGGCTGAAGGGGGCATCGGCCGCCACGGTCAGCGGGAAGCCGAACCAGGACGGCTCGCTGTTCGGGGTCGCTTCCGGCAGGACCAGCATGTCGGCCAGTTCGGCCAAACCGGCCTTCAGCCGGGCGAAGTTGACCTTGCGCGCCTCGATGAAGCCCTCCAGCCGATCCATCTGGCCCAGCCCGACCGCAGCCTGCAGGTCGGTGATCTTCAGATTGTAGCCGAGATGGGAGTAAATGTACTTGTGGTCGTATCCATGCGGCAGGTCGCCGAGCTGCCAGTTGAAGCGCTGCCTGCAGCTGTTGTCGTGGCCCGGCGGACACCAGCAGTCGCGGCCCCAGTCGCGGAAGGATTCCAGCGAGCGCTTCAGCTTGGCGTTGCCGGTGAAGACCGCGCCGCCCTCGCCCGTCGTGATGTGGTGGGCCGGGTAGAAGCTGAGGGTGCCGATGTCGCCGAAGCTGCCGACCGGCTTGCCGTCATACATGGCGCCCAACGCATCGCAGCAATCCTCCACCACCCACAGCCCATGCTTTCCGGCGACGCGGGTGACGGCGGCAAGGTCGAAGGGATTGCCCAGCGTGTGGGCCAGCATGATGCCGCGGGTGCGCGGGGTGATCGCGTCTTCCAGCCGCCGCATGTCCATGTTGTAGGTCGGAATGTCGACGTCGAGGAAGACCGGGACCATCCCGTTCTGCAGGATCGGGTTCACCGTGGTCGGGAAGCCGGTGGCGCAGGTGATGATCTCGTCGCCCGGCCGCAGCGCGCGGTCGCCCAGCAGCGGCGAGGTCAGCGCGGTCAGCGCCAGCAGGTTGGCGGACGAGCCGGAGTTGACGGTCAGCACGTTGCGGACCCCGAGGAACTCGCCCAGCCGCTGTTCGAAGGCATCGTTGAAGCGGCCGGTGGTCAGCCAGAAATCGAGGGCGGAGTCCACCAGCAGCGCCATTTCCTCGCCGCCATACACCTTGCCGCTGACCGGGACCGGGGAGCGTTCGGGGTCGAACGGCCGCTCGGCATGGGCGACCTCCGCATATTCGGCGACCAGATCGAGGATCCGGCGGCGCAGGTCTTCCCGGCGATCCGTGGAACCGGCCGGCGAGGAGGGGGGGGATGTCATGGCGGTCTCATGAAAGCGGGGACACGGAAGGCCGGCGGGCGGCTCAATCGGCCGGTTGGGCCGCGTTGAACGCAAGAAGCTGGGCGGACATCAGGGCGGGGATGTCCCCGCCCTGGCTGCAGGCGCGATACCAATCGACGGTACGGGCCAGCGTTTCGGCCAAATCCCAGCGCGGTGCCCAGCCCAGCCGCTGCCGCGCCTTGGAGCAGTCGAGCGCCAGGAAGCGGTTCTCGTGCGGGCCGGCGGGGCCGCTGTCGTCGATCCAGGCGGCGCCGTCGCCCCACAGCGACGCAAGCCGGTCGGCCAGCCAGTGGACCGGACGGGCGCTGCCCTCCGCCGGGCCGAAGTTCCAGCCCTCGGCATGGGTCGCCGGCTCGGTCCAGGCGGCTTCCGCCAGCATCAGATAGCCGTGCAGCGGATCGAGCACATGCTGCCAGGGCCTGGTCGCATGACGGTTGCGCACCACGGCCGGACGGCGGTCAAGGAAGGCGCGGATCAGGTCGGGGACCAGCCGGTCCTCCGCCCAGTCGCCGCCGCCCACGACATTGCCGGCACGCCCCGACACCAGGGCGACCGGGCGCGCCCCCGGCGGGAAGAAGGACTGTCGGAAGGCGGCGGTCACCAGCTCGGCGCAGCCCTTGCTGCTGCTGTAGGGATCGTGGCCGCCCATCGGCTCGTTTTCGCGATAGCCCCAGACCCACTCGCGGTTCTCATAGCATTTGTCGCTGGTGACGTTGACCACGACGCGCACGCTGTCGACCCGGCGCACCGCGTCGAGCAGATGCACCGTGCCCATCACATTGGTGGCGTAGGTCTCCACCGGATCGCGGTAGGAGCGCCGCACCAGCGGCTGGGCCGCCATATGGATCACGATGTCGGGATGGGCGGCGGACAGCACCGCCTCCAGCCGCCCGCGGTCGCGGATGTCGGCGATCTCGCTGCGGTGCAGCCGCTCGCGCAGGCCAGCCGCCTCGAACAGGCTGGGGAAGAGGGCGGGATCGGTCGGCGGCTCCAGCGCATAGCCGGTGACCCGGGCGCCCATGGCGGAAAGCCAGAAGCCGAGCCAGCTTCCCTTGAAGCCGGTGTGGCCGGTCAGGAAGACCGACTTGCCGGACCAGAACGAGGGATTCACGGGCATCGGGGCGGTCACCGGCTTCTACCAGCTTTTCCAGGGCGGGTTGCCGGCCGCCCACAGCGTCTCCAACAGGCGCTTGTCGCGGATGGTGTCCATGCATTGCCAGAAGCCGTCATGCTTCCAGGCGTGCAGCTGGCCGTGTTCGATCAGGCGGTGCAACGGCTCGTGCTCCCACATGGTGTCGTCGCCATCGATGTAGCGGCCGACCGTCGGCGACAGCACGAAGAAGCCGCCGTTGATGCGGGCGCCGTCGCCGGGAGGTTTCTCCTGGAAGCCGGAGATGCGGTCGCCGGTCAGCTCGACCGCGCCATAGCGCCCGCCCGGATGCACCACGGTCATTGTGGCGGCGTGGCCGTGCTCCCTGTGGAAGGCGATGGAGGCGGAGATATCGATGTCGCCGACGCCGTCACCGTAGGTGAGGCAGAAGCTCTCCTCCCCCTCCAGATAGGGCAGCACCCGCTTGAGGCGCCCACCGGTCATCGTGCTCTCCCCGGTTTCCACCAGAGTGATGCGCCAGGGCTCCGTCTGGTGGCGGTGGACATCCACGGTGTTGGACTGCAGGTCGATTGTCAGGTCCGAGTTCTTGACCCAATAATTGTAAAAATATTCTTTGATCGCGTATCCTTTATAGCCCAGGCAGACGATGAAATCGTTGATGCCATGCGAGGAATAGATTTTCATTATATGCCAGAGAATCGGCTTTCCTCCGATCTCCACCATCGGTTTCGGCCGCAGATCCGTTTCCTCGGAGAGCCGAGTCCCAAGACCGCCGGCAAGTATTACAGCTTTCATCCTCGACAGATCTTTCGGTTCAGGATGGGAGCGTGCCAGAGTATCGGTCGATTCATGAAAGACGGTCAAGCACGGGCATTCCGCGGGGGGCCGGACGGATGCCGGCGCTGCGCCCAGCCGGATCGTGTGGCCGGATCGCGCGGTCTGCCCGACCGCCCGCCGCGCGAATGCCGCTTTCCGATTCGCGAAAGCATCGGGTAACGTCTCGCGGTTCCCTGGTTGCTTGGTCTATGCTGCCGGGGCCAAGCCCATTCGGAGCATCCCGCCACCATGACCAGCGCAACCACCGGCACCACCTCGCCCGGCGGGATCCTCGACGGCATCGTCCTGTTCGAGGCCTTCTCACCGGAGGAGCGCGCCGCCGTGGCCTCGCGCGGGCGGGTGTTCGCCGCCCCGGCCGGCACCGTGCTGATGCGCGAGGGCGACAGCGCCAGCTCGCTCTATGTGCTGCTCGACGGCATGGTGCGGGTGGTGCGCAGCGACCCCTTCGGCGGTCAGGTGGAGGTCGGATTCCGCCGCGCCGGCGACTGTTTCGGCGAGATGGCGCTGATCGACGGCGGTTCCCGCTCCGCTTCCGTGATCGCCGCCACGCCGGTCTCGGTGTTCGAGCTGGAACGCGACCTGTTCCTGTCGCTGATCTCCCCGTCGCCCGACCTGCTGGCGAAGCTGCTGCGCGAACTCAGCCGCATGATCCGCGAGGTTTCGGAACGGGTGGTGCGCGAGGATCTGGAGCGCCGCACCCGCATCGCCGAATCGGCGCTGGCCCGCCAGCGCGCCATCACCCAGGCGGTCACCGGGCTGGCGCATGAACTGAATACGCCGCTTGGCGTCTGCGTCACCGCTGCCAGCCACCTGCAGGATCTGGCCCGTTCCGGCAGCGGCCCGCTTTCCAGCGAGGAGTTGCGGGAACCCGCCAGCCTGCTCGACGCCAACCTCGCCCGCGCGGTGGAACTGGTGGAGGCTTTTTCCGCCATCGCCGCCTGCCAGACCGCCGAACCTCTGGAGGCGCTGGACCTGTGCCGCATGGCGCAGGAGGCGGCGGCCCTGTTCGCGGTCCAGCATCCCGACCTGCCGCTGGACATCCAGGTGGCGACGGGCGGTGCCCGTCCATGGATCGGCTGTGCCCCGCCGCTGGAACGGGTGCTGCACCAGCTGTTCGCCAACGCCGCCGCCCATGGATATGGCGGCGGCCCCGGCATCGTCGAGGTGACGGTGGAGCCGGCGACCCTCGACGCAGTCCCGGCCTGGAACCTGATCGTCCGCGACCGTGGCGCCGGCATTCCGGCCATCAACCTGCCGACCCTGACCGACGCCTTCTTCACCACCGCCCGCAGCCGCGGTCACAAGGGGCTGGGGCTGGCGGTGGTGTTCAACACGGTGACCGGGCCGCTCGGCGGCCGGCTTGCCATCGACAGCATGCCCGGCGCCGGCACCACGGTGACGATCACCGTGCCTCAGGAGCTGTGACGGGCGGGCAGCCTTCGCCGTGCCGCTCAACCATGCCCCTCAACCATGCCCCTCAACCATGGAGGCCGAGGCCCTTCACCGTCTTGTCGACCGCCTTCTTCGGTCCGCGCAGGGCCAGCCCGACCAGATCGGGCGCATCCGGGTTCTCGGCCTGGAAAACCGCGCGGTTGGCGGCGTCGTGACCGGTGCTGAACATCGCCGCGACATAGGGCACCAGCGTCAGCCCCCGCTCCAGAGCGCCTTCGCGGACGGTGCGCAGCTGCTCGCCGTCGGCGGCGAAGATCAGCATCGGCTGGCCCAGCATCCGGCCATAGCGGCGGCCGGCGCCGTCGACATACGCCTCGCCCAGCGCGTCCGGTGCCGCGGCGGCGATCCCGGTGGCGAGGAAGGCGGCGACATTCAGCTTCTGCCAGACGGCCAGGTCGGCGCGGATCACCAGCGCGACCTTGGTGTCGAAGCGGACGGGGGCGTCTGCGGGGCCGGTTTCGGGCATCGGGCTATCGGGCATCGGGCTATCGGGCATGGCAACGGTCTCCTTTGCCCATCCAGATGCCGGATCGCCGCGCCTCAGTCTGGAACGTTCGTGCACAGATCGCGATAGGCGGCCGGCGTCAGGCCGTAGGCGCGGCGGAACCAGCGGCCGAGATGGCTCTGGTCGGCGAACCCGACCTCCGCCGCCACCAGTGCCGGCGCCTCGCCCTCGGCCAGCCGGCGCCGGGCGGTGCGCAGGCGCAGCCGGACCAGATAGGCGTGCGGCGACAGGCCGAAGGCGGCGCGGAAGGCACGGTTCAGCCGGAAGCGGTCGACGCCTGCCGCGGCGGACAGATCGTCCAGCCCGACATCATCGGCCAGCCGGGCATGCAGCAGGTCGCGTGCCAGGGCGGCGGCACGGTCGGGGCGCAGTGCGGTGCGCTGATGCGGCAGTTCCAGATGGCCGGCCAGCCTCGTCGCCAGCCGGTCCACCGACAGGTCGCGGGCCAGCCGCCCCTCGCGCTGGTGCAGGGCCAGAAAGGCCGTGCGGATCGTCGCCGCAAGTCCGGGATCGTCGGCCAGCGTGTCGCGGAACCCAAGCGGCAGGCCGGTTCCCCGCGGCATCAGGCTGCGCAGCGCCTCGCTGCACGCGGTCAGCAGCGGTACCGGCAGATAGAGCATGGCGTAGGTGAAGCCGTCCTCCCCCGGGCTGTGGCCGTCATGGGCTTCGCCGGGTTCGATCAGGATGACGCGGCCGGGGACGCTGGTGTGCAGCCGCCGCCGGCAGCGGAAGGCCTGAACCCCCTGTTCGGTGATCCCGACCAGCAGCTCGTCATGGTCGTGCAGGTCATAGGCATGGCCGCGGAAATGGGCGCGGATGGTCTCGATGCCGGACTCGGGATCACGGCGCACCGCCACCCAGTCGTCCTGTCCGCCGGTCGCTTCGCCCGCCCTTCGGCCCATGCGGCACCTCCATCTCCGATCAGTGGGCGTCACCGATCAATAGATCAGTTCGTTCTCGCCGCCGCTTTCGGACAGGACCAGCTCGCCGCGGGCGGCCAGATCCTTGGCCAGCTGCACCATGTACATCTGTGCCTCGTCGACGTCGCGGACACGGACCGGACCCATCGCCGCCATGTCCTCGCGCAGGATCTTGGCGGCGCGCTCGGACATGTTGGAGAAGAACAGGTCCTTCAGCGTCTCCGACGCCCCCTTCAGCGCGGTGCCCAGCTTCTGCTTGTCCACCGTGCGCAGCATCGTCTGGACGCCGCTGGGGTCGAGCTTCGACAGATCCTCGAAGGTGAACATCAGCGACTTGATCCGCTCGGCGCTGTCGCGGTTGCGTTCCTCCAGCGCCGCCATGAAGCGGTGCTCGGTGGTGCGGTCCAGCCCGTTGAAGATCTCCGCCAGCATCTCGTGGCTGTCGCGCCGGCTGGTGCGGGCGAGGTTGGTCATGAACTCGGTGCGCAGGGTGCGCTCGACGTCGTCCAGGACCTCCTTCTGCACCGCCTCCATGCGCAGCATGCGCATGATGACTTCCATGGCGAAGCTTTCCGGCAGCTGGGTCAACACCCGGCCGGCATGTTCGGGACGGATCTTGGACAGGACGACGGCGACGGTCTGCGGGTACTCGTTCTTCAGATAGTTGGATAGAACCGACTCGTTGACGTTCGCCAGCTTGTCCCACATGGTTCGGCCGGCCGGACCACGGATTTCCTCCATGATCTGGTCGACCTTGTCCTTCGGCAGGGTCTTCAGCAGCAGCCGCTCGGTCGAATCGAAGGAGCCGACCAGCGATCCGGTGGCCGACATCTGCTCGGCGAACTCGACGAACAGTCGCTCGATCAGGTTGGCCGACACCGTGCCCAGGTTGGCCATCACCTGGGACAGCTCCTTGATCTCCTCGTCGTCCATCAGCGAGAACAGCCTGGAGGCATGTTCCTCGCCGAGCGCGAGCATCATAATGGCGGCCTTTTCCGGACCGGTGAGGGTCCGGTAATCCTCGCGAACCTTCAACGCCATCTGTCCGCCTCCGCCACCGCCATCGCCACTGCCGACCACCCGGTGCCAAGCCCATTCGGCGCCGGGATGCGCGGGCGGTTCATTCTTACACGTCAGGTTTCCTGGTCTTCCGNTCTAATACGGTTT
>NZ_BADK01000064.1 GCF_000333595.1 Azospirillum sp. B506 | reverse complement strand
CAGGTCGCTGACGCCGTTGGCGGCGGCCTGGGCGCGGATCGCCGCCAGGTTCGGCAACTGGGCCTCCTCCGTCGCGACGATCAGCTTGCCGATGCGGCGATGCTCCACCCCATGGGCGGCGCAGTAGGCATAGAGCGCGTCGCGGCCGGGCACGCACAGCCGGGCGCGCAGGCTGCCGGTGGGGTAGTAGATGCCGGCATGGATCACTTCGGAATTGCGCGAGCTGGTGCCGGTGCCGATGGCGTCCGCCTCCTCCAGCACGATCACCTCGCGCCCGGCCTGTGCCAGCCGGCGGGCCACCGCCAGACCGACCACGCCCGCCCCGACGACCACGCACTCCACCCGTTCCATCGCGTCATTCCCGCCTGCCGCCTGAACCGCCGGGAAGGGGACCGCAAAAGGGGCGGGGTGCGCAAGAGGTTCCGCATATGCGTCAGGCTTGACTCGGCCGTGCCAATGGGTATTGTGCGCGCCTTCACCTCCTGGGAAAGCGGGCGCGCGCAATTTTTGACGCCCCGTCCGCCGCCTGAACAGGGCGGACGGAACTACCGGGACAACATCAACTCGTGTCCAACGAGGCGTGAGAGTTATGAGCAAGCGTCAAGAGTCCAAGTACAAGATCGACCGCCGCCTTGGCGTCAACCTGTGGGGCCGCGCCAAGAGCCCGCTGAACAAGCGCGAGTATGGCCCGGGCCAGCATGGCCAGCGCCGCAAGAAGCCGTCGGACTACGGTCTGCAGCTGATGGCCAAGCAGAAGCTGAAGGGTTACTACGGCAACATCGGCGAGAAGCAGTTCCGCCGCATCTATGCCGAGGCCGTCCGCCGCAAGGGCGACACCGGCGAGAACCTGATCGGTCTGCTGGAGCGCCGTCTGGACGCCGTGGTCTACCGCATGAAGTTCGCGCCGACCCCGTTCGCTGCGCGCCAGCTGATCAACCACGGCCACATCCTGGTTAACGGCCGCCGCCTGAACATCGCTTCGGCCCGCATCAAGGACAACGACACCGTCGAGGTGCGCGCCAAGTCCAAGCAGATGGCGCTGGTCCTGGAAGCCGCCGCTTCCGGCGAGCGTGACATCCCCGACTATCTGGAAGTCGACAGCAGCGCGCTGAAGGGCCGCTTCGTCCGCGCCCCGCTGCTGGCCGATGTTCCGTACCCGGTCCAGATGGAACCGAACCTGGTCATCGAGTTCTACTCGCGCTGATCGGTCGGCTCCTGCCGAACGCGAAAGGCCGCTCCCTCGGGGGCGGCCTTTTTGCTTTGGGGGCATTCCCGGGCGCAGCTGCCTCCTCCACCCTTACCGTCGCCGCGTCAGCAGCAGGACAGTCAGGTCGTCGTCGATGGGGCCGGTCGCGGCCAGATCGTCGAGCAGGCCGTGGAGCAGGCGGCCGTCGTCAGGCTCGTGCAGGCGGCTGGCGAGAAGGGTTGCGAGGCCGTCTTCGTCGAGAACCCCGTGGCTGTTCCCGTCGCCGGTCTCGATGTCGATGGCGGCGTCGGAATAGAGGAAGAGCCGGGAACCGGGCGGCATCGGCAATTGGCGACTGTCGTAGCTGGCCGACGCCAGCAGGCCGAGCGGCAGGCCACTGCCGTCGCCCAGCCGCGGCGCGTCGTCGCCGGGATAGCAGATCATCGGCGCCGTCGATCCGGCCGAGGCATAGTGGAACACCCCCGCCATGGGGTCGATCACTCCGGTCAGCATGGTGGCGAACTGGCCGCTGGGCAGCAGCCCGCACAGACGGCGGTTCACCGCGCCCAGGAAATCCGCCGGGGCCAGGTCCGTGCTGCCGATCTGTCGGCAGATGGCATCCAGCCGGAAGGTGTTCAGCGCGGCGCCCACGCCATGGCCGGAGAAATCGACAAGATGGACGGCCACCCGTCCGTCCGGCAGTCGCGCCACCGCCCAGCAGTCGCCGCCCAGCTCGGACGAGGGCGCGAAATGGGCGTGGATGGCGATCCCGGTGGCGGCCTCCAGCTCGGCCAGCCGGTCGGGGCCGGGCAGCATCCGGATCTGCATGGCGCGGGCCAGCTCCAGCTCGGCTTCGGTGCGGCTGTGATACTGCTCCAGGTCGCGCAGCATGGCGCGCTTGCGCAGATGGATGCGCACGCGCGCCAGCAGCTCCTCCGCATTGATCGGCTTGGCGACATAGTCGGTCGCCCCGGCGGCGAAAGCACGGGCGCGATCCTCCGCCCGGTTCAGGCTGGACTGCACCAGGACCGGCAGCGATTTCCAGCGTGGGTCGGCGCGCAGGCGCCGGCACATCTCGAACCCGTCCATCTGCGGCATCATCAGGTCGAGAAGCACGAGGTCCGGCTTGAACCGGTCCAATTGGATCAGCGCCTCCCGCCCATCCTCCGCCTGTTCGATCACGGTGATGCCGCCGCGCTCCAGCAGGGCGATCAGCAGGTGGCGGTTGATCCGGTTGTCGTCGACGATCATCACGCGGGCACCGGCCAGACCGTCCGGGGCATCATGCGTCTCGGCGGGAGGCAGGGGGCCGGTCAATCCGCCATCTCCCGTTCGATCCACAGCAGCGTGTGGTCGTCGCCGCTGGCCTGACCCAGCGCAAAGCCAAGCGAGCGGACCACGGAGTCGAAGCCCTCGCCCTCCGCCACGGCGCGGGCGATCATCCAGCCCAGTCCGATGCCGGTTCCGCCGGGGTCCAGCGCCTCCAGCACCGCGACCGAGGAGAGCGCGAGCACGCCGCCGCGCGGCAGTTCCATCGCTTCGCTGCGATAGCGGAGGCCGGGACCGATGCCGATGGGCAGGCCGGTGGCGGTGCCGAATTGCGGGCCGCCGCTGCCCCCATCGCCGAGGATCATCGGCGGTGCCCCCTGGGCCGAGGCGTGGATGAAGCGGCCGGCCTCGCCGTCGACCACCCCATAGGTCATGGTCGCCCTTTCCCCCGGCGCCAGCAGCCCGGCCGCACGGTCGTTCAACGCGGTCAGCAGGGCGGCGGCATCCTCGCCATGGACGGGACCCAGCTCCTGCAGCAGGGTGTGCAGACGGAAGGCATTCAGCGCCGCCGAAACACCCCGGCCGGCGACGTTGAGCAGATAGATGCCGAAGCGCCGCCCGCCCAGCGGCAGCAGCCCCCACAGATCGCCGCCGAGATTGGGGGAAATCACGCTGTGGGCGCGCAGCCGGCACCCGGCCGCCGCAGCCGCCGCGGCGCATTGTGCCGGTGTCGGCAGCAGCTGTTCGTGCATCGACCGGGCGATGGCCAGCTCCGCCTCCACCCGCGCGCGGTAGGCCTGCAGGCGGCGGATCAGGACGCGGTCTTCCAGATGGATGCGGACGCGGGCCAGCAACTCCGTGCGTTCCAGCGGTTTGCACACCAGGTCGGTGGTGCCGGCGGCGAAGGCCCGGTTGCGGTCCTCGCCCGACGACAGCGCGGTCTGCACCAGGATCGGCAGGTCGGCGGTTTCCGGCATGGCCCGCAGGCGGCGGCAAACCTCGAACCCATCCAGTCCCGGCATCATGATGTCGAGGATCAGCAGGTCGGGAAGGGCGGCCTCGATCATCGTCAGGGCTTCCTGCCCGCCGGCGGCGAAGGAGACCCGGTGGAAGCCGGCCTCCGCCAGGATGGCGCCGATCAGCGTGCGGTTGAACACGTTGTCGTCGACCACCAGGATCGGGCAATCCAGCGCGATGCTGTTCCCAAGCGCCAGGACCGGACCTCCAGGGGTGACCCCGTCTCCGGCTGGCGGCTCGTCCTGGCGGTGCGCCACGGTCACAGAGCGAACCTCAGCCGGATGCGGCGGCCGCCATCCTCGATCTCCAGCCCGTCGGCGATGCTGCCGATCAGGTCTAGGCCGCGCCCGGACGCTCCGGGGTTGGTGCGCGGGCCGGGAGTGAAGCCGGCGCCCTCGTCGAGGATCTCCACCGTCGCCAGTCGCCGCCCTTTTCCAGCAGAGCCATCCTCTGCGGTGCCATCCCCCGCAGGGTCGATCCGCAGGGCAACCACGATGCGGCGGGCGGCCAGCGCCGGGTCGGCAAGCCGGTCGGCCAGATCGCGGGAGAAGCGTTCCAGCTCCCGGGCGCTCAGCTCCTGCATGCCGGCGACGCCGAGGTTGCCGTGGACCAGCGCGTTGCTGACCGCCTCGTGCAGGGCCAGCTCGACATCGTCGCGGCGGTCGCCATCCAGCGGATGGCGGGCACTCAGCGCGGCCAGCAGGCGTCCGCCGAGCTGGAGATCATGCGCGGTCGCGGTGGTCAGGTTGACGTAGAGGTCGCTGCCAGCCGCGTCGGCCAGCAAGGGGGAGAGCGCCAGGGCAAGCGTCGCGGCGTCGGTGCCGGCCGGCGGTTCGATCCAGGCGGCGACGGGAGGGAGCCACAGAGCGTCCGTGGCGGCATTGCCGCCCGATTCGCTTCCGTTCAGCAGCACGGCCAGCGGGTCCGGCCCGGCGGGTTCGGCGGCTGCGGACAGCCGCAGTGCCCGCGCCAAGCGGTCCAGACGGTCGGCCGACAACCCCGGTGCCAGAAGGCCGCCGAAGCATGTGCGGCAGCCGGCGGTCCGGGGCCCGCCCGGCATCGTTTCCTGCCCTGTCCCGTCGACCACCGGGTTCAGTCCTCGATCGGGACGATCTTGGCGATGTGCGCCACGGTCAGCACGCGCTTGACCTGTCCGGCG
>NZ_BADK01000065.1 GCF_000333595.1 Azospirillum sp. B506 | reverse complement strand
CGGTGGTGTCGTCGCGCTCGATCACCAGGGCGCTGCCGGCGTCGACCATCGCCATGTCGGCGACGATGTTGGCGTTGTCCTCCAGCCTGTACTTCCACGACTTGCCGGTGTACGTGCGGCTGGCGACGTCGAATTCCAGGATACGAGTGTACGCGCGGCCGTCCTTGTTCTCGAAGGCGTTGGCGGCGGCGTTCCACAGCGGGCCTTCCAGCGACGGGTACAGCGTCCTGCCGTCCGGCGACACGCCCATCGGCTCGAACCCGCGGGAGCGGCGGACCTCGAACGTGACAGCGCCCGGCACCGCCGGCAGCCCGTTGTTGCGGTAATGGTCGGGCGAGCGGGCCGGCTTGCCGTCGATCACCGTCTCATGCACCGCGATCACCACGCCATCCCTGGTCAACTCCAGGATATAGGGGCCGAACTCGTCGCCGATGAACAGGCGGTCAGCCTGCACCACCAGCGATTCAGGGTCGAAATCGGCGCCGGTCAGATAACGGCTGGTGGTGTTCTCATTGACGATGGCGAAGGGGACCTTGCGGTCGGGATCGCGCAGGAAGATGGTTTCCAGCCGCTGCATGGCGCCGCTCTGCCAGTCCGGCTTGACGCGATGGACCATCAGCAGCGCATCGACCGAGTTCACCTTGCTGCCGAAGCCGTTGTCGGTCAGGGCGAGGAACTCGCCGTTCGGCTGCGGCACGACCGCCGAGAAGCCCTGCACCGCCTGACCGGCGACCGGCAGCATGATCTCGGTTTCGCGCGGAACCTTGGGATCGGCGGCAAAAGAGGTCGCGCGGATGGTCCCGACGGCATCGACGCGCTTGCGGTCGGCATTGGTGAACTTGCCGGCGGTCGCGAACAGCGGCCCGGCATCGGCTGGCGCCTGCACCAGCGTGTCGGCCGGCAGCACGGCATGACCGGCCAGCGTGGCGGTATAGCGCTTGGCCTGCTGGTCCTGCGCGTGGGCTGCGGGAGCGATCAGGCCGGCGGACAGGAGGGCGGCGGTGGCGAGCAAAGCGCGGCGCCAGGGCAGCAGATACCAGGACGGCAGACGGGCGGACGGCATGCGGTGTACTCCGTTGACGGAACCGCGCCCTCATCCGGCAACAGCTCGGCAGGCGCGCTCGATGTTCGCGGAATAGCAAGCAGCGATGACGTGGCCGGGACGATTCAATGACCGTTGCGTTACCGGAAGAATGCTTTGGTCATATGACCCAGCCGAGCGCCCCGTCCGTCAGCGCGACGGCTTGTCGTCGCCGGCCCCGCCGGTCTGGCCGCGGATGTCCTGGGCGCGCAGCCAGCCGGGCGATCCGGCGGGCAGCAGCTTTTCCGCCCGTTCCGCCTGGGCCTTGGCCATCGGCATGTCGCCGCGCGCCAGCGCCTCCTCGGCCGTGGCGTAGGCGACCATGCCGTCGTTCTTCTTCATGCTCCAGGCCTGGGCGGTCAGCCGCCATAGGAAGGCCGACTGTGCCTTGCCCTTGGCGGCGATCTGCAGATTTTTCAGCGCCTCATCGGCCAGACGGGGATCATGCTGTTCCAGCAGGGCATGGGCGAGCGAGACCCGGATCGTTCCGGCCTCGGAACCAGCCATTTCCACCGCCTTGCGATAGGGGGCCACCGCATCCGGCGCCCGGCCGGTCTGCAGCATCAGATCCCCTTTCATCTCATAGAGGTAGGGGTTCTTCGGCTCGTCGGCGATCAGCCCGTCGACCAGCGGCGTCGCCTGCTTGACGTCGCCCTGGCGGAAATAGGCATAGGCGCGGCCATAGCGGGCGGCCGGCGACGGGTCGTTCGCCTTGTAGCGCACCAGGGCGCCGCGCGGGTCGAGATAGCCGTACAGCTTGGCCTGGACGCGCCGCAGGTCGTCCTCCGTCGCCGAAGGCAGCTTGGTGTTGCTGTAGCGGGAGCGGGCGACGAAGGCCCGCACCGCGTCGATGCGTTCGCGCGTCAGCGGGTGGGTCAGGCGATAGCCGGCGTCGCGGTCGTTCATCAGCGGGTCGTTGACGCCCAGCTTTTCCAGGAAAGTTTCCATCCCCTTGGCGGAGATGCCCGACTGTTCGAGGAAGGACAGGCCGGCCTGATCGGCCGACGCCTCCTGCGTGCGGGAGAAGGACAGGTAGTTCCGCTCCGCCAGATGCTGGCCCAGCATGACGCCGGCCGCCCCGGCGCCGGCATTGCGCGAGGCCAAACCGCCGGCGATGCCCAGGCCCATGCCGAGCAGCGAGGCGAGGAAGGCATTGTCCATCGCCTCCGCCCCTCGGACCAGATGGCCGCCGGCGATGTGGCCGGTCTCGTGGGCGATGACGCCCAGCAACTGGTCGGCATTGTCGACGTCCAGCAGCAGCCCGGTGTGGATGAAGATGTTCTGTCCGCCGGCGACGAAGGCGTTCACCGTCGGATCGTTGATCAGCAGGATCTGTACCGAGTCCGGATCGATGCCGGCCGCCTGGAAGATTGGCCGGGCCATCTTGCGGATGATATGGTCCGTCTCGGCGTCGCTGAGGATTTGCATCTCCGGCCGGCGCTGCGCGCTCGCCGGTGGCGCTCCCCACACCAGCGACATCAGACATACGGACATGATGGCGACGACCGAAACCAGCCTGCTGGGCTTGCGCACCGTGACAACCTCCGGCTTGGAACAGCGGATTCCCCCGCGTGACCGGCGGAACTCCGGACCGCGACACACTCGCCTGCAAATCTGGCGACGGTTGGGCGCGGTTGCCATAGCTGCATCACTGCTGCCGGGCTGCGTCAACACCAAGTTCAAGACCGATGCCACGGTGCAGAGCTTCGTCATTGCCGACGAACCCTATGCCGCCGGGGTGGGGCGCGACATCATCGCCCAGGGCGGCACGGCCGGCGATGCGGTGGCGGCGATGGCGCTGGCGATGACGGCCACACTGCCGTCGCGTGTCGGGCTGGCCGGCGGCGGCGTCTGCGTGCTGTTCGACGCGGCGTCGAAGAAGGCCCGCACCGTCGATTTCCTGCCCCGCCCAGCCGGTGCCGGCGGCGTCGCCATGCCGGCGATGGCGCGCGGCCTCTATGCCGTCCAGGCCGCCGGCGGTTCGATGCGGTGGGAGCAGGTCGTCGCCCCGGCCGAGCAGTTGGCCCAGTTCTCTCCAGGCATCAGCCGCGCGCTGGTGCAGGACCTCACCGTGTTCGGCGGGCGGCTGACCGCCGATTCGGACAGCCGGCGGCGGTTCCTCGGCAGCGGCACCCCGGCCGTCGGCGCGGTGGTCGCCCAGCCGGAGCTGGCCGCGACCCTGTCGGTGCTGCGGCGTCAGGGGGTGGGGGCCTTCTACAGCGGACCGCTCGCCGCGACGGTGGCGCAGGGCACCGGCATCGACCCGGCCCAGCTGCGCGCCTACCAGCCGCGCGTCGGCGGCACATTGACGGTGCCCTTCGACATCAGCGACCTGCATGTTCCCGATCTGAACGAGCCGGAAGCCGGCGCCGCCCTGGTGCAGACCTGGAAGGCGGTGGCGTCGCTGCCGCCGGCCGAGCGCGCCACCCGTGCCGCCCAGCTGCTGGGTGCCACCGGCAAAGGCCCCACCGCCGCCGGGGCCGGGGTGATGGTGATCGACCCCAACGAGAACGGTGCCGCCTGCGCCTTCACCCAGGGCGCCCCGTTCGGCACCGGCCGCGGCATCGCCGGCACCGGCATGCTGATGGCGCAGGGCGTGGACCGCGGCGGATTCGGCGCGCCGGCGCTGATCGCCAACTCCATCATCGGCCGCACCCTGTTCGCCGGGGTCGGCACCGCCAACGGCGACGACGGCCCGGCTGCCGGCCCGGCGGCGCTGCTGTCGGTGGCGCTTCCGTCCGGTCTGGAGGAGACGTCCACCGCCCCGCAGATCCTGGCCGCCCGTCCGCATCCATCCCCGGACGGGTCGGCTTCGTCGGCTGCCGGGTGTCGACCGAGAACGGGATCCGCTATTGCCAGACGGCGAACGATCCGCGCGCCGGCAGCCTTGCGCTGACCGTGGAAAGCGAACGCAAGCGGGAGTGAGCCGCGAAAGACGGCCTGCCTAAAAATCGAGTCAGAGACGGACGATCATGAGCAAGCAGCCCAAGGTTTCCAAGCGGGGTGCCATCCCGCCCTTTTTCGTGATGGAAGTGATGCGCGCGGCAGCCGAACGCGAGGCGGCCGGGCTGGAGGTCCTGCATATGGAGGTGGGGCAGCCCTCCAGCGGTGCGCCGAAGGGCGTGGTGCAGGCGGCGGCCACCGCGGTGGTGGGGGCCGATCCGCTCGGCTACACCGGGGCGCTCGGCATCCCGCCCCTGCGTGCCGCCATCGCCAACTGGTACAAGGACCGCTACGGCGTCGAGGTGCCGGAGCGCCGCGTGGTCGTCACCACCGGCTCGTCGGGCGCCTTCCAGCTGGGCTTCCTCGCCGCCTTCGATCCGGGCGATAGGGTGGCGATGGCCTCGCCCAGCTATCCGGCCTATCGCCACACCCTGACCGCGGCCGGCGTCGTCCCGGTGGAACTGCCGACCGGGCCGGAACACCGTTTCCAGCCGACCGTCGAACTGCTGGAGGCTCTGGACGAGCCGGTGCAGGGGCTGATCGTCGCCAGCCCGGCCAACCCGACCGGTACGATGCTGAGCCGCGAGGAACTGACCGCCCTGTCCGACTGGTGCCGTGCCAACGGCGTCCGCATGGTATCGGACGAGATCTACCACGGACTGACCTATGGCACCGACGCGGTCACCGCGGCGGAGGTCAACGATCAGGCGCTGGTGGTCAACAGCTTCTCCAAATATTTCTCGATGACCGGCTGGCGGCTGGGCTGGATGATCGTGCCGGACGACTTGCTGCGCTCGGTCGAATGTCTGGCGCAGAACCTGTTCATCTCCGCCCCGACCCTCAGTCAGGTCTCGGCGGTCGCCGCCTTCGACTGCACGGAGGAGTTGGACGGGCACGTCGCCCGCTATGCCCGCAACCGTGCGCTGCTGCTGGAGGAGCTGCCGAAGGCCGGCTTCACCAAGATGGCTCCGGCGGACGGCGCCTTCTACATCTATGCCGATGTGTCGGAGATGACCGACGACAGCGAGGCCTTGGCGAAGCGGATCCTGGAGGAGACGGGCATCGCCTGCACGCCCGGCATCGATTTCGACACCGCCCGCGGCCGGCGTTTTCTGCGCTTCAGCTTCGCCGGGTCGGAAGCGACCATCGCCGAGGCGGCACGGCGGCTGATCGCCTGGCGGGCCGGGAAGCAGTAAGGGAATCGGGGGTGGGGCGTCGCGACACCCCGCCCACCGCCGTGCTCAGAACAAATGCTGGCCGCCCGTGATGAAGGTCTCCGTCCCCGTCACATAGCCCGCATCCGGTCCGCACAGGTAGAAGATCACCGCGGCGACATCCTCCGGCGTGCCCATGCGCTTCAGCGGGATGCGCGGGATCAGCACGTCATATTCCGGACCGGTCATCGCCGTTTCGATCTCGCCCGGGGCGACGGCGTTGACGCGGACGCCGATCTCGGCGAATTCAACCGCCATTTCGCGGGTCAAGCCGGACAGAGCCGCCTTCGAGGTTGAATAGGCCGAGCCGGCGAAGGGATGCACCGAATGGCCGGCGATGGAGGTGACGTTGACGATCGCCCCCTTCGCCCGCGACAGCGGGGCGGCGAAGCCACGCGCCAGGACCAGGGCGGCGAAGAAGTTCAGCTCGAACACCCGGTGCCAGCCCTCGATCGAGCCGTTCAGGCAGCCGAGCCGCTCCTTGATCGGCGTCTTCGGCGAGATGCCGGCATTGTTGATCAGGGCGTGCAGCGGGGCGCCGTCCAGCGCCTTGTTGGCCTCATCCACGAAGGCGGCGCGGCTGGCGGGGTCCGACAGGTCGGCCGGGATGTGATGGGTCCAGTTGGGATCGCGGCGGCAATGGGCCGGCACATCCTCGCGCGAGCAGGAGATCACGCGCCAGCCTTCGTTGCTGAACCGGGTGACGGTGGCGTGTCCGATACCCCGGCTGGCGCCGGTGAGAATGACGACTTTGCGGTGCGGCATGAGGGCTGCGCTTCACGAATGATTGCGGTCGGCGGGGAAAGCGGACGCCCTGGGAACGGCCTTGGGAGGTCCGGATGGGGGCATCGATAGGGTCCCCATCCGCCGGTGGTCCACCGCCTGTGGCGATCCTACCCGCCGCCGCACCGCCTGTCATCCGGCAGTATGCCGGGCCGGTGGTCCGCGCCCGGGCACGGTGTCGGGCGCGGCCGAACGACGCAATCGGCCGACTCGTCCATTGACCTTGCGCCCGGCAGTGCCAACCTTGGCGGATGCCCGCATCGACGGAGCCAGCCCTTGCCGCGCCAGCCCTTGCCGCGCCAGCCCTTGCCGCGCCAGCCCTTGCCGCGCCAGCCCTTCCGTCCCTTCACGCCTTTCTTCCGCCACCGCGTCGGCCTGCTGACCGCCGCCGCCGCGCTGGCGCTGGCCGCTCCGGTCGCGCTGGCCGCGACTGGTGGAGCCGCTGAGGCCACGCGCACCGCCTGCGTACCGCCCGGCGCCTGGGCGGACGGCACCGGCGCGACGGTGGAGCCGGTCCCGCTGCTGCGCCGCCTTGCCGACGCGCCGGTGATCCTGCTGGGGGAACAGCATGACAAGGCGGACCACCACCGCTGGCAGCTCCACACCCTGGCCGGGTTGCATGCGCTGAATCCCGACCTCGCCGTCGGGATGGAGATGCTGCCGCGCCGGCTGCAGCCGGTGCTCGACCGTTGGGTGGCGGGAGAGATGACGGAGGGCGAGTTCCTGAAGGCGACGGATTGGCGCACGGTCTGGGGCTTCGACCCGCAATTCTACCTGCCGATCCTGCAGTTCGCCCGCCTGCACCGGTTGCCGGTGGTGGCGTTGAACGTGGAGCGGTCGCTGATCGGCCGCACCGCCCGCAACGGCTGGGCCACCATCCCGGAGGCGGAGCGCGAGGGCGTCGGCACGCCCGCCGCTCCGACCGAGGCCTACCGCAACCGCCTGACCGAGACGCTGGCGGCGCATGACCGCTCGGAGGCACGCTCCGCCGCTCCCGCCGATGCGCCCGACAGCGCGGTGAAGCGCTTCATCGAGGCGCAGGGCATTTGGGACCGCGCGATGGCGGAGAAGATCGCCGAAACCCGCCGCACCACCGGCCGCAGCGTTGTCGGCATCCTGGGAGAGGGGCATGTCGCCCGCCGCGATGGCGTTCCGTATCAGCTGGCCGACCTTGGGATCGGCGACTCCGCCGTGCTGCTGCCCTGGGATGCGGATCGGGACTGCGACGAGCTGGACGGGCGGATCGCCGACGCCGTCTTCGGGCTGGGGCCGGAACGGGAGGATGCGGAGCCGCAACGCCCCAAGCTGGGCGTGCAGCTCGACCCCGGGCCGGAGGGCATCACGGTGGGGGCGGTCAGCGGCGGCAGCGTGGCGGCGGCGGCGGATTTGCGTCCCGGCGACCGCATCCTGGCCGCCGCCGGGACGACGGTGCATGCGCCGGCCGATCTCGTCGCGGTGATCCGCCGTCAGGCGCCGGGCACCTGGCTGCCGCTCACCATCCGGCGCGACGGTGCCGAGCAGGAGCTGGTGGCGAAATTCCCGGCAGAGGGAAAGTAGGTCCTGCCCCCTACAGCATCTTCTCCCACCGGGCCAGCGCGTCCGGCGTGGGGTTGACCGCCGGGGCGCAATCCGAGCGGCCGAGCCGTTCATGATGCTCGCGCAACGCCCAGACCACGGTGGGGAAGGCCAACTCGCTCCAGGGGATGTCCTTCCACGCGAACAGGCCGACCTCCAGGCTTTCCGGGCCGGGTTCCACCTCGGGGGAGAGCAGGCGGGCACGGAAGATCATCTGGACCTGGCTGATGCGCGGGATGTCGTAGATCGCCAGCAGATGGTCGATGTCGATGCGCGCCCGCGCCTCCTCCCAGGCTTCGCGGGCGGCGCCCTCGCGGGTGCTCTCGCGCTCCTCCATATAGCCGGCGGGCAGGGTCCAATAGCCCTTGCGCGGTTCGATGGCGCGGCGGCAGAGCAGGATGCGGCCATCCTCCCAGGTCGCCACCGCGCCGACCACGATCAGCGGGTTCTGATAGGCGATATAGCCGCAATCCGGGCACATCAGCCTTTCGCGGTCCTCGCCGGGCGGGATGGCGCGGACGCGCGGGCCTCCGCAGTTCGGGCCGCAATCGGGGGAGTTGTCGTCGGGGAGCGTATCGTTCGGCATGGTCACCGATATGGCGCCGTATCCTTGGCTGGGCAAGCGGAGAAAGCGGAGGCCGGGCTGCAGCGATCCACCGCGCGTTCGCGCCCTGTTCCAATTCGCGATTCGTTCCGATAGGCTGTGCCCGTTCCAGCGCTGAGAGGATTTGGGGTGACGCAGTTCCTGGTCAACGGGATGGTGATGGACGGCCTGTCGCTGAGCATCGGGTTGGCAACGGGCCTGCTGCTTGGCGCCGCCGTCGCCTGGGCGGTGCTGCGCGCCGCCGCCGGCCGGGCCGAAGCCGTCGCCGCCGCGCTGCATGCCGAGTTCGCCACCCGCCTCGACCTCGCCGAACGGACCGAGGACGACCTGCGCGAGGAGATCGAGGCCCGCGACCACCAGATCGCCCGCCTGCATGGCGAGGTCGCCGACGCCCGCGAACGCCATGCCCAGCTCTCCACCCGGTTGGAGGCCGAACGGACGGCGGCGGCGGAGAAGATGGCGCTGCTGGAACATGCCCAGGTGGCGCTGGCCGACAGCTTCAAGGCGCTGTCGGCGGAGGCGCTGCACCGGAACAACCGCAGCTTCCTCGATCTGGCGCGGGAGACGTTGGCCGGCTTCCAGGAACAGGCGAAGGGCGATCTGGACAAGCGCCAGACCGCCATCGCCGCCATCGTCGATCCGGTGCGCCAGAGCCTGGAAGCGATGGACCGCCAGATCCGCGAGCTGGAAAGCACGCGGGCCGGCGCCTATGAGGGGCTGAAACAGCAGGTGCTCTCGCTGGTGCAAAGCCAGAGCGAGTTGCGGATGGAGACCGGCAACCTCGTCCGGGCGCTGCGCACCCCGGCGGCGCGCGGGCGCTGGGGCGAAATCCAGCTGCGCCGGGTCTGCGAAATGGCGGGGATGCTCGACCATTGCGACTTCGTCGAACAGGTGTCGGTGGACAGCGGCCGGCTGCGGCCCGACCTGATCGTGACGCTGCCCGGCGGCAAGACCATCGTGGTCGATGCCAAGACGCCGCTGGAAGGCTATCTCGACGGCATCCAGTCGGCCGAGGACGGCGCGCGGCGCGACGGCATGGCCCGCCATGCACGCCATGTCCGCGACCATATGAAACAGCTCGGCACCAAGGGCTATTGGGACCAGTTCGACGACAGCCCGGAATTCGTCGTGCTGTTCCTGCCCGGCGAGAATTTCTTCTCGGCGGCGCTGGAGCAGGACCCGGCGCTGATCGAGGCCGGCATCGACCATCGCGTCATCCTCGCCACCCCGACCACGCTGATCGCGCTGCTGCGCGCCGTCGCCTATGGCTGGCGGCAGGAGCGGCTGGCCGACAATGCCCGCGAAATCAGCGCGCTGGGGGCGGAGCTGTACAAGCGGCTGTCCGACCTGGGCGGCCACATGGACAAGTTGGGCGGGCAGCTGGACAAGGCCGTCGGCTGCTACAACAGCGCGGTCGGGACGCTGGAATCGCGGGTGCTGGTCAGCGCGCGCCGCTTCCGCGACCTGCATGCCGCGCCGGAGGGTGCGGACCTGCCGCTGCTGGAACCGCTGGACCACAGTCCGCGCCGTCTGCAGGCGACGGAGCTGCGCGCGGTTCCGCCGGTGGAGACGACCGCTGCCGATTGAGCGGCGGCGGATGGACGGGTCGCCAACCGATGGATGCAGGGCCGGCGGCGTGCTATCCATGCGGCGTGACAGCCTTTCGAGCCCATGGAAGCCGCCGATGACGGACCAGACCGCTGCCGACCAGCCCTCTGTCGACCAGCCCTCTGTCGACCAGAGTGTGCGTTGCGACCGCTGCGCCCACCGCTATCCCGCCACCGAGGAGGGGTGCCCGCGCTGCCGGTCGATTCGCCGCACCAATGCCGTCATCGTCGCCTTGCTGGTGATGCTCGTCATTCTTGCCCTGGTCGGCTGGGTCGGCACCTTGGTCTTGACTTAAGATCAGGGCCGGCACTTTGGTCGTATATTGCGCAGATTGTGCATATTCTACGGGCAAGGCGCACAATGAAACATCATTGCTGTTTCTCATGATAATCGAGCAAGTTTTTTGCTTGTCATAGCGGGCCTGTTTTTGAGAAGCAACCTTATGCTGCCGTTTTTGCGTAAGGGTTGCGCCATGCTGAAAAACCTCCGGATTGCCGCCCTCACCAACCTGTTCGGGGTGGTGGTCACGCTGGGTTTCCTGGCTGTGGTCGTCACCGGTGCGCTGGCGATCCGCGAGCTGAAGGTGGGAGGTCCGATCTACCAGCGCATCGTGCTTGGCAAGGATCTGATCGCCGACATTCTGCCACCGCCCGAATATGTGATCGAAGCCTATCTGGAGGCGACGCTGGCGATGAACGATCCAGCGTCGGTCGACCGGCGCCGGGCGCGTCTGGCGCAGCTGCGCAAGGATTATGACGAGCGGCATGAGTATTGGCTGAAGGAAAGCTTCGAGCCGTCGCTGCTCACCGAACTGACCCGGACCTCGCACGCGCCGGTGATGCGCTTCTGGACCGAGGTGGAGACGAAGTTCCTGCCGGCGCTGGCCCGCAAGGACGAGGCGGCAGCCCGTGCCTCCTACGCGGTCATCGCCGAGGCCTATGCCGCCCACCGCGCCGTCGTCGACCGCATCGTCGAGGAGACCAACCGCTACAACAGCGAGACGGAGGTCTTTGCCGTCGGCCGCGAGGACCTGTTCATGACCGCGGTGTGGGGGGTCTCCGCTCTGGTGCTGGCGGTCGTGGTGCTGGGCGTGTACGGCATCCGGCGCCGGGTGGTGCAGCCGGTCGGTGACCTGACGGTGGCGATGCGGACCCTGGCGCAGGGCGACCTGACCGTTGCGATTCCCGGCGCTGACCGCGGCGACGAGATCGGGGCGATGGCCCGCGCGCTGCGCGTCTTCAAGGACAATGCCGAGGAGGCCGAACGTCTGCGCCGTCTGCGCGAGGAGGAGCGCGAACGGTCGGAACGCGAGAAGCAGGCAGCCCTGCTGCGCATGGCCGAAACGGTGGAGACCGAGGCGTCGAACGCCGTCGATGTGGTGGCCAGCCAGACCGGTCAGATGGCCGGCAACGCCACCCGGATGGCCGAATCGGCCCGTGCGGTCAGCGAAAACAGCCAGAATGTCGCCGCCGCCGCGACCCAGGCGCTGTCGAACGCCCAAACGGTGGCCGCCGCGTCGGAACAGCTCAGCGCGTCCATCCGCGAGATCGCGGCCCAGATCGGCACCGCCACCACGATGACCGGCGACGCTGTCGACGCCTCCGTCCGCGCGGAGGAAACCATCCAGCGCCTGGCCGAGGCGGTGAACCGCATCGGCGAGGTGACCAACCTGATCAACGACGTCGCCGGCCAGACCAACTTGCTGGCGCTGAACGCCACCATCGAAGCGGCCCGCGCCGGCGAAGCGGGAAAAGGCTTTGCAGTCGTCGCCAGCGAGGTGAAGCAACTGGCGGGCCAGACCGCCCGGGCGACCGACGAGATCGAAAGCCAGATCGCGCCATTCCAGGCGACCACGGCCCAGGCAGTGAATGCCGTGCGCGCCATCGCCGACGGGGTGCGCGGGGTCGAAACCGTGTCCGCCACCGTCGCCGCCGCCATCGAGGAGCAGGAGGCGGCGACCGGTGAAATCGCCCGCAATGTCGTCCAGACCTCCAACGCAGCACAGGAGGTGGCCACCCGCATCGAAGCCGTCTCGCAGGAGGCGACCGCCACCGGAGAGCGCGCCAGCGAGGTCAACGCCCTGTCCACCCGCGTTGCCGCCAGCATCGACCAGCTCCGCCGTGTGCTGATCGAAGCGATCCGCACGGCGACGCCGGAGGTGAATCGCCGCTCCGCCCCACGCTATCCACTGAACCTTCCAGGCCGGCTGACGGTCGGAGCGCGCGAGATTCCGGTGACGGTCGACAATGCCTCGGAAGGTGGCGCCAAGCTGAGCGGCCTGCCACAGGAGACCTGGAACGTGCTGGCGGAAGGGACCGCGTTGCGCATCGCCCTGCCGGGGCTGGAGCCGGTGCCTGCCGTCGTGCGTGCGCTGGAGCCGGGACCTGCCGGCCGCCTGCATGTCACCTTCACCCTGGCGGAGGCCGATCGGGAGCGGTTCGCCGTCCAGTTCAGCCGCATCGTCGCCGGGCGGGTCCCGCTGGAGCGGGCTGCCTGACCTTCCGGCCGGCTGCGGCTGGCCGGCCACGACCCGGCCAAAGCCTTAAGTATTACAGGGATTTCATGACGGTCCGGCGGGTGCCGGGTTCAGAATGACGTCAGTTCCTGGGCCGCCGGCCCGTTCTGAAAGCCCGTCCGCCATGGTCGAAACCACCGCCTGCCCCTATTGCGGGTCCGATTATGGGCATGGTCCCGACGACTGCCCGCTCTGCCGTTCCGTGAGACGCAAGGATCTGGTCGTGCGTTGCGTCATCGGGCTGATGTTTCTGGTTCCGATCCTGACACTGTTCGCCACGATCCTGCTGGACAATGGCGTCGGGAAGATGCTGTCGATGGATTGACGGCTCGGACCGGGACGCGAAGGTCGCGGTCCGATCACAGGTGCCCGGTCCGTGCCGACTGTTCCAGCGCCTTGATGTGCGACAGGCCGGGCAGGATCTCCGACTTGACGAATTCCAGCCGGCGGTTGGGGCCGCCGCCGCCGCGGGCGAAGCGGTGCTTCCACAGGTTCATCTTCACCGCCAGACCGCACAGCACGCCGCCGATGGTGACGTGGTGGGACGAGATCAGCTCGCGGATCGAACGGAAGGTGTCGGCGTTGATGTCGGCCCAGAAATCCTTGGACCGGTTGTCGAAGCTCTCGAAGCGGCCGGTGATGGAGGTCGCGATGTCGGTCAGGTCGCGGGCGATTTCGTCCAGCAGGCGCATCTGGCGCGAGTCGCGCTTGACCTCGGCGGAACTGCGGATCTCGCCCATCCAGGTGACGAAGCGCTGAACCTCCGGCACGATCTCGTCCAGGCATTTGCGGAAATAGGCCAGCGACAGGAAGATATCGCCATATTCCTCAAGGAATTTCGGGATGTCGTTCAGGCCAATGTCCAGCCGGTCGGCCATCATGCGCAGGTTGCGCAGGGCCTCGTCCCGGTTGGGGTTGGCGAACAGCTGGATGATGTCGGTCACGTCGGCGACCTGCAGCTCCTCAGTACCATAGACATATTCCATCAGCGGACGGGTGAAGACCCGCATGTAGCTGGTCAGTTCGGCCTTCTTGCGGTCGGACAGGGTCAGGGATTCGACGTTGTTGACATCGATGTTCAGCCGCCGCAGCTCGATCCGCGATGAGTAGACGTCGAAGCTGGAAGCGGCGCCGATCTTCTCCAGCTTCACCAGATCGCGTTCGACTTCGTCCTTGTAGGATTCGAAATAGGCCGGGATGTGGCGCGGCGACACCTGGCCGCTGCCGGTCTGGGCGTCCCGGAACATCTCCACCACGGTCTGCAGCCGAACGTTCTTGATCAGCCGCGCATGCTGCAGGCCGGGCGTTTCAAGCGGGATCGCCGACAAGGGGAGGATATGCAGGGAATCGCGCGCCTCGTCGTCCCAGTCCTTGCGCGTTTCCGTGTCGGGCGCGTCCTTCGACTTCCCGGCCGCCTCGCTTGCCTCACCGTCCAACCGACCGTCCCCCACTGCCTTTTCGCGTTCCATGCCGACGATTATCGCAGAGCGCAGCTTACAATAGGAGTCAGGGCTGACAAGGATCGAGATGTCGCCGATTGTCGCACAACCGATTGCGGCGCAAGGGCTTGCAGTGCAACCGGCCGCAGCGCGCGCCGGTCGATGTCGACGGCGATTCGACAGTGAATCGGCGGCGTGCTGCGGCGTCCGGTCAGCGGCCGGTCAATGGACGCTGACCGGCTCCATGTCGTTCTGGATGATGGCGGCGAAGGCCAGCTCGCGGTCGGCGACGACGCTCAGCGGCGTGCCGTCGGCGGCGTGGATGGCGAAGGCGGCGGTGCCGTCCACCTCCACCGGGCGGACATAGGCGACGTCGCCCAGGCCGAAGCTGGTGAAATCCTGGGCCGACAGCTGGCGCAGCTGGCTGTGGGTGTCGTTCATCATGGTCGTGGTCTCCCGGCGGCTCCCCGTCATGGGCGGCCGCGCGTGCAGAGTCTCGGGGAAGAAAAAGGGGGGAGGGATCAGTCGTCCCGGCCGTCGGCGGATACGTCGATGGTGCGCGGCATGGCGCCACCGGCGGCCTTCTTCGGCTGCTCGATCTTGATGGTGCGGACCTTCGGCTCGGGCATCGGGCGGGTCAGGTCGATGTTCAGCAGCCCGTTGTCGAGCGAGCAACCGACCACCTCGATCCCTTCGGCCAGGACGAAGCTGCGCTGGAACTGCCGCGCGGCGATGCCACGGTGCAGATAGACGCGCGACTTGTCGTCGGTCTGGCGGCCGCGGATGACCAGCTGGTTGTCCTCGATCTGGACCGACAGGTCATCGGAGGTGAAACCGGCCACGGCGAGCGTGATGCGCAGGCCGTCGTCGCCGATCTGCTCGATGTTGTAGGGGGGGTAGCCTTCGGCCGAATTCTTGGCGATCCGGTCGAGCGTCCGCTCGAACTGATCGAACCCGAGCAGCAGCGGGCTGTTGAAGAGCGAAAGGCGAGTCGTCACGACGCATCCTCCTCACGACGGGAGCGAGTTGCGGAAGATGGGCCCGTTTCCGGCGCCCGGCGGGGCGGTGGCCCAGCATCGGCCGGCGCCACCATGCCTATAGATTGGGAGAGCCGTGGCTGCGGTCAAGAACCCTGTGAGGCCGGGGGGCGGTTAAGCGGACGCTCGATGATCTCGGGCATCTCGCCAAGCTCCGCCGCGACCGTGTCGGCGATGGCGAGGCAGGAGGTCAGGCCCGGCGATTCAGGCGGATTACGGCATCGTGCTGGGCCTGTTCATCGGCATCTATCTCGGTCTCCTGCTGGTGTCGGCGCTGTCCTGACCGTCACGGCCCTTCCGGCAGCATCAAACAGCGGTTCACCAGATTCATCAGCTCGCTCTGGCGGGTGGTTCCGGTTTTGGCAAAGATGTTGCGCAGCTGGCTGCGCACGGTGCTGATCGCCACACCGCGGCGCCCGCCGATTTCCGCCGGGGTCAGGTCGGCCAGCAGATCGGCGACCAGGCCGGCCTCAACCGGAGTCAGGCCGAACAGCGCGCCCAGCCGCTTTCCCACCCCCGGCGTCACCGCGGCCGGATCGACGATGTAGACCGCGGCCCTGATGCGTACGCCATCGCCGCCGTCCGCATCGCCGAATGGCCCCACCGCCGTCTCAGGCGACAGCGGCAGGACAG
>NZ_BADK01000066.1 GCF_000333595.1 Azospirillum sp. B506 | reverse complement strand
CGCATAGACCCCTTCAAGGTCGGCCGTGACCTCCGCCACCATCGGCGGAATGAAGACGTTCTCCACCCGGCCCGGCAGGCCGTTGACGTTGATGATGGCGACATCCAGCCCGAACACATCCTGAAGCCGCGAGGCGAAATCGAAACAGTCGCGGGTCGGCTGATGCCCCTGGTTGGTGAACTGGTTGGTCACCACCGCGATGCGCCGGATCGGCCCGTCGCGCAAGGCCGCCCGTGCCGGCTTCAGGTCCCATCGACGCGCGATTTGGCGGACCATCGCCGTGTAGTAGCGGAACAGGTCGCAGGCGACGAAGGTCGCCATCTTCTCGCCGCTTGCCGCCCCCAGGAACAGTTGCCGCGAGATGCACCAGTGGGTGTAGTGCAACGCCGCCGGATCGGCGCTGTCGCCACCCAGGATCAGGTAATGGAGAATGCGTTCATAGTGGTAGAGATCGCCGGTCAGCAGGAACAGGACGGAACGCAGCCGGATCGTGTCGGTCGCCGGCGCGTCCCGTTCCAGCCGTTCCGCCAGATCCATCCTGCTGTCGAAATCGAAACTGCGCCGGATTTCATCGCAGAGCGCGCTGAACTGGTTGAGCTTGTCGGCGTTGATCTGCCTGTCGGTCAGATAGACCATCAGAGCGGCGGCAGCCGCGGTTACGCGGTCGGACGGAACCGTTTCCGGCATTTTGAGCCCTTTCCACTCCAGACAGCTTCCCCGTGTGTACCGCCGCCGGCATGGACCGCGCAAGCGGCCGCTGCCGGCAAACCAATTGTGCGACGCAGCGTAAGCCATTGCGCAATGTGGCGGATTGCGACACACTGACGATAACCACACTTCATGGAGGGGTTTTCGATGGCTGGTTTCGACAGCGCCGCCGGTCCTGCCGGCGTGGTGACCGGACTGATCGAGAAGGCTGCGGCCGAATTGGATGCGATGTCCGACGCCGCCGGCGAGATCGCGCCCGAGGTGGGCGATCTCACCGGCGTGCTGGTGGAGGCGCAGCGCATTGCCGACCGCGCCGCCCTCGATCTGCGTCGTTTGCTCCGGAAGGCGGCGCAGACGACCGCTTAAACCTTCAGTCCGGCGACGCCGTCCAGGATCGCCCCTTCGGCCAGGGCGCGGCGTTCCAGCTTCGCGCCGAACAGCTTGGCGCCGGTCAGGTCGGTCCTGGCCAGATCGCAACCGCGCAGGTTGGCGAAGGACAGGTCGGCATTGCCGAGATTGACCGCCCGCAGGCAGGCGCCGCTGAGATCGGCATAGCGTAGCCTCGCCCCCGACAAGTCGGCCGGGCGGGACCGGTGCTCGTCGAACACCAGGGGGCGGAGGTTGACGTTGCGCAGGTTGGCGTTGTTCAGCTTCGCGTTCCTCAGGCTGATGCCGCGCAGGTCGCCATCCGCCAGCGTCGCCCCGCGCAGGTCGGCCCGGTCGAGCAGGGCGGCCTGCATCTGCACGCCGGACAGATCCAGGCCGTAGAGCGTCGCGTCGGCCGCGCGCAGCATGGTCAGGCACAGGTGGGCGAGCGACGGGGCGTGGCGCAGATCGAAACCGGACAGGTCCAGCATCTGGCCCTGCGCTCCGCTCGACCCGACCCAGACCATGTGATCTTCCAACAAATCCTGCAGCGACCGCCCCAGTTCGGCCACCACCCGGCCGACCGGCTTGTCGGTCAGCGCCTCCTCCACATCGGCATCGGTGAGGTCTGTCATCACCATGGTGGCGCCGGTCAGCACGGCGCCACGCAGGCAGGCACCGCGCAGGTCAGCGCCTGACAGATCCGCCCCCTCCAGGTTCGAGCCGGTGAAGTTGGCGCCGCGCATGGTCGCCCGCACCAGCTTGCAGCCGCGCATCACCGCATCGGAGAAGTCGGTGTGAACCGCCATGATGCCCGACATCCGGGCGTTGGTCAGGTTGGCCCCCGACAGGTCGGCGCCGTCGGCCTCGGCCGGGGTGGACTCGACCTGCACCATATGGAGATGGCCGGAGCGGTCGGTTTCAGCCAGCGAGCCATCGCGCAGATCGGCCTCGAACAGGTTGGCGCCGACGAGGATCGCCCCGCGCAGGCAGGCGCCGCGCAGATCGGCCTTGATCAGGCTGGCCCCGTCGAAATTGGCCTGCCGCAGGTCGGCGACGAAAAAGGAGGCACAGTCGAGGCGTGCGCCGCCCAGGTTCGCCCCGCGCAGGCTGGCACCGACAAAATCGGCATGGGCCAGATCGCGCCCGGCGAGGTCCAGCCCCGACAGATCGCAGAAGGACAGATTGGCGCGCGCACCGCCGACCCGGGCATTGCGGAACATCTCATGCTTGCGCACCGCCTGGTCGAGCTGCGCCTGATCGAGACGCTTGAGCGTGCGATTCTGCACCATGTTCCCATGAACTCCGTATCCGTCGCCAGTCTGCAGCGCGCCGGCTTCAGAAAGGGTTAATTCATGCCGCCGACTCACTCGCCAGAGCCTGTTCGCCGCCGTCCGCCGGACGGCATCCCGGCCATTCGGACAGGATGGAGGCGATGGAGTCGCGCAGTTCCTCCGGCGATACCGGCTTGTGCAGCAGCCGGCAACCGGTGGCCACCGCCTCTCGGATGCGTTCCGGCGCCGTGTCGCCGGTCAGGATCAGCCCCGGCACCGGACGGCCCAGCCGATCGCACACCGCTGCCACCGTCTGCACGCCGGTCAGCCGGCCCGGCAGGCGGAAGTCGCTGACGATCAGATCGGGATTTGGCATGAAGGAATGGGCAATGGAGGAGGGAGGGATGCCGGACAGCGGAGCTTCCTGTGACGCCGCCGATCCCCTGGTCTCGCGAAACAGTGACAGCGCGCTTTCCCCCTCGGCGGCCACGATCACGCGATAGTCCCAGCTTTCCAGCAGCAGCCGCACGGCGTCACGCTGGACTGGGTCGTCCTCCACCACCAGGATCAGCCGGTCACCGGTCGCCACCGGGGCGGTCTCTTGCACGGGCACGGGGGACGGCGGCCGCTCGCTCCCAACCACCGGCACGCTGATCGCGAAGACGGACCCGTGCCCCTGGAGCGACCGCACCTCCACCGCATGCCCCAGCAGCGCCGCCTTGCGCCGCACCTTGGCGAGGCCGAGGCCGAGGCCCTGGCGGCGGTCACGCTCCGGATTGCCGAGCTGGACGAAGTCCTCGAAGATGTTGTCGAGCTGTTCGGCTGGAATGCCGGCGCCGGTATCCCACACCTCGATGCGCAGCCAGCGGCCCTGGCGCTGCCCGTGATGGCGGCAGCCGATGGTGACACGGCCCCGGTCGGTGAAGCGGATGGCGTTGCGCACCAGATCGCCCAGCATGCGGCTCAGCAACATGCGATCGGATCGGATCACCATGCGCGTCGGCATCACCCGCAGGACCAGCCCTTTTTCCAGTGCCATCCCGCGGAATTCGGCCAGCAGATCCTCGAACACAACGGAAAGCGGTACATCGGCGAGCTGCGGCCGGACCACACCGGCATCCAGCGTCGCCACCTCCAGCAGGGCGTGCAGCAGCTTTTCGCCGGCATCCAGAGCTTCGCCCATCTTCTCGGCGATCGCATGGTCGCGCGTGCCGGCAAGCCGTTCCATCAGAATGTGATGGAAAAGCCGCAAGGCCTGGAAAGGTTGGCGCAAATCATGGTTGGCCGCCGACAGGAACCTGCCCTTCGCCTGATTGGCCCGTTCCTTTTCCTCCAATGCGCGGCTGAGCTTCACATTGAGCGCGCTGAGGGCGGCGGTGCGCTCATCCACCCGCTGCTCCAACTGGACGTTGGCCTGTTCGAGCCGCGCGTTGGCGTCTGTCAGGGCCTCTCGCGCCAGCGCCTCGCGCCGCAGGCTCGCGGCCCCCAGCAGCGACAGGCCGGCAAGGGCGGCAACGCCGGCGATCACGACGACGAGGCCGCGTTCCATCCGGACATACCAGGGAGCGAGCACGGTCGTGCGCGGTATTGTCACCGCCGACAGAATTGGCAGGGCGTCCATCCGCTTCGTCGCAAGGATCGATGCCCTGCCATCGACCATTCGGTTGGCATCGACCCGGATGGCCGATGGCTCCAGCCGCGGCAGCGGGCCGAGCGACATGGCGCCGTGTCCGGCAAGATGGACGCCATCGGGACGATACAGGCCGATGGAGCGGGCGGCGCCGTCGTCGAATGCCTTCAAAACCGGAGCCAGGGCCGCCACCGGCACCGCCACCAGGACAGCACCGTCGAAAACGCCGGCTGTGCTGTGAATGCGGCGGGCAAGAAGAATGGCAGGCTGTCCCGCCATATGCCCGAAGGCCGGCAGGATCCGGCGCTCCTCCTCGGGCGGCAAGGGGCGGACCAGAAGAGACAGCCCATCGCTGGTTTCCGGCTCCGCGAAGGCGACAGGGGGGCCATATTGCACCGTTCCATCGACGCCGAGCAGACTGACATTACCGTTGCGCTCCACGGCCATTGCTTCCGGCAGGGTGCGCTCCGCCCAGGATTTCAGACCGCGCCCGTCCATCCGGCCGGCGAGCTGATCCAGGAGGGCGATGCTTGCCTCCAGCACGCCATGCGCGTGGCTGTCGAACAGACTGGCGGCCTGCCGGGCATCCTCCCCGGCGCGTTCAAGCGTGTCGCGGTAGTCGAGCGCCGTGACGGCAGCCCAGGAAGCCGTCCCCAGCAGCGCCAGCAGGGCGCACAGGACCGCGACCAGCATTCGCGGGGATGCGGCGATCCGGTGGATGGCCGCGGCAACGGGCAGTAATGACGGAGACTTCTGCGGCGATGACATCGGCCCGCTCACGCGAGCCTTGGACAGACCTGTGGCGGCTGGACCTGCGGCAGCTGGCCCCGTTGCGCATCAACCCGCGGCAGTCGATGCCGAAGCTCCTTCCAAAGCGGCGGCAGCAGGCGGGTGGCGATCATCGGCGTGGAATCCTTGGTGGTGACGGAGAAGCACAGACGACGACCTGTCCGGAGGGACGCATCCGATCCGCAAAGGTCGGTTTCCATTCCATCCGAATGTTCGACTGGCAAATCGACACACATTTCCCCGTTCGGCTGTGGGATTGGAACTATAGCTTAGCCCTCCCAGCGTCAGGAACATTAGCACGTCAAGAAATTTGGCGCGATCCACCTTGGCGACTATGACCATCATCATAATCACTTGCCCATTGGGTCAATGCGGTCTGCGCGAAGCATGAACGAACGCGCAAATATGATTCAGAGCGCCACCGAAAATTTCAGGCGCGATTGCGAGTGTCGGTGCCGTATGGCCTACGGTCATCATCCGCATGGACTGAGATGGCGGACATGACAATACGCCGCACGCGCAAAACGCGCCGCGGCAGTTCATCGGTCGAGGCGGTCCGATCGGTGATAAAAACCAAGTCAATGATTGGGTGCGGTCGTCTGCGTCTCACCGCGCACGATCAGGATCAGGCCATCGTCTGCCGCCTCGATCTCCTTGGCGGCATCGCGCGGAATCGGCACCTTCTGGCGTCGGCAGAACAGCAGAAGCAGCGCCAGCGTCTTGCTGGGCGTGAACAGGACCTCCCGCGATCTGGAGGCGCCGCTCTGCTGGATTTGCACCGACAGGCCGCCGTCGGACGTCGTCGTCACCCCGGTGACGACTCCCAACGGCAAATCCACCTGATTGGGAGCCTTCTGGTACCAGGCAATCGCTTTTTTCAGGGCGGAATTGGTAAAGAACAGCTCACGGGTCTCGACGATCATTCCATCCCTGACCAAACACTCAGGCCCGGCCGCCCTCCAGTCCCGGATTGAGCCGGAACGTGATCGCACGCCCCAGTTTGGATTCCCGCAGAAGAATCTGCTTGGTTTCCAGCAGCTTGATGGCCCGGTTCACATTGGGCCGCTGCATGCCCAGCGCATCAGCCAGTTCCGACTGGAGCACTGGAACGGAGCGATCGAAGTGGAGCCGCCGGCTCAGATAGGTGAACACACGAAGCGCCTCCAGAGTGATCTCGCGGTCGGTCGAAACGGCTCTGGAGATGACGTCATGATGATGCAGCATCGTGGCCTCAGTACGCAAGGTTGTCAGGTTGCCTGGGCGATAATCGGAATGGTTCGGCGGTGCGTTCCGCAGGCCCGCGGCGCCGGATGAAGTCTGCGATCCCGTATTCGGTTCCGTCATCGTCCCTTCCCATCCGCTATGGCCGGAGTGCCCGGCGTTTTCAGATGAGAAGAGCGTACCGCAGGATTATTGTTCGAGTATGTCGCCACGATTCGCGGTGACA
>NZ_BADK01000067.1 GCF_000333595.1 Azospirillum sp. B506 | reverse complement strand
GCGGATCGCGCCATCGATGCGTCCCAGACCGGCGGGCAGGGTAGCGGCTGACTCGCCGTCCGCCGTCCCGCCTTCTGGCATAAGAAAAGCAAAGCGGGCCGGCGACACATGGTAGAGCCGGGCGTGGTCCGGCAGACAGGCAACGATGCGGCGGGCACAATCGATCTCGAACGCGTCGGCGCAGACCTGCCCCAGCACCCGGGTCAACTCCGCATATTGCTGGGACGCCGCGCAGTCGATGACCGCCGCCGTCATCGCGGCCGAGGCCGGATCGGCCATCAGTGCCTCGACATCGGCGAGGAAGCGGAAGCGGTTCGACAGCGAGGTGACCGGATGCAGATAGCCGACGGCGCGGCGCGCCTCGATATGCGCCATCGTCATCGCCGACAGGTCGCGCAGCGCCTCCTCCTCCTCCGGTGTCAGGGCGGGACGCGGCTGGTCGTCGATCACGCAGATGGTGCCGAGCGCCAGCCCGTCGGCCGTGCGGAGCGGTGCGCCGGCATAGAAGCGGATGTTGGGATCGCCGGTCACCAGCGGGTTGTTCGCGAACCGTTCGTCCTGCCGGGCGTCGCCGACCACGAGCAGGGCGTCGGACTCCAGCGCATGGGCGCAGAAGGCATGCTCGCGCGGTGTCTCCTGCACCGGCAACCCAATCCGCGACTTGAACCACTGGCGGTCGCGGTCGACCAGCGAGATCAGCGCGACCGGCACCTTCAGCAGCTTGGCGGCAAGCCGCGTGATCTGGTCGAAGGCCGGCTCCGCCGGAGTGTCGAGCAGCTCAAACCGCTGAAGCGCCGCAAGACGGTCCTCCTCGCGGGCCGGGATCGGCGGGATTCGATGTGCGGGCGTGGTGGAGGTCGTCATCGTCTGTCGGGCAGTATCGCTTCTTGAATCGAATGTCGCTTTGAGCAATTCCGGTACCGATCCTGCGGCCAAATCCATCGGCACGCCAGACAGAATGGTGCGCCGCAACACAAAAACAACCTGCCGTTTCTAATCTTGCCATCTCTCGATGGCGGCCAGCGCCTTCACCGACAGCTGGGCCAACACCATGCGGTCTACGGTGCCAAAGCGGCGCGGCACGGTATCGATCATGCAGAACGAACCCAGCGCCAGCCCCTGCCGGTTGATGATCGGCGCACCGGCATAGAAGCGGATGTGCGGCTCGCCCAGCACCAGCGGGCTGTCGTGGAACCGCGGATCGCATGCGGCATCCTCCACCACCATCGGCAGGCTCTGGCGGATGGTGAAGCGGCAGAAGGCGACGTCGCGCGGGGTTTCCTGCACGGCCAGGCCGCGGCGAGCCTTGAACCATTGCCGGTCGGCGTCCAGCAGCGACACCAGCGCGATGGGCACGCGGAAATGGTCGCAGGCCCAGGAGACCAGATCGTCGAAGGCGGGTTCGGGATCGCTGTCGAGCAGCCCGGTGTGCCGCAGCGCCTCCAGCCGCGCCGCCTCGTCGTCGAACGGCAGGCCGCCGCGGCCGAGGGCCTGCGGGATGGCTCCGCTGGCGTTGGTCTCCTTCAGCTCTGTCATGGGGGCGACTCCATGGTCGGTTTACGGGAAGATTTTCTGTCAAGAGCCAAATACTATGTATGACGGATGGAAATGGCAGTCATTGTGACTTGAGATTCGGTGCCTTCTTTTTACGCGTGCGGCTGAATTTGGATCTGCTGGATCCGATATTATTTCCCGCGTCATGGACAGATCGGATGGTGTGACTTTCCGACGGGCTGCCGCCGTCCCGGTCTTGGCCGTCCGCCCGGATGCCCGTCCTCCACCCCCCAACCTGCGGCATGGCTGTTCTGCGGACACGTCCGTCGGCTTTCCGCCGATCTTGTGCAACGCAATGGGGGTTTGCGGTGTTTCGCGCTGGGGAGCGGGCTGCTCCCGCGCGACAACGACCGGGCCTTTGCTGCTCGCCCGGCATTTCGGTCAGGAGCGTCAAACCATGCCGGACGACCAGCATCGCAGGGATGTCGTCGATCTCACCGAACAGGAAGCCGGCGAGGATGCCGGCCGCAGTGAACGCGGACAGCCGGCCGCAGGCGATGGCGGCAGGAGGCCCGGCTTCATCCGCCGCCATCCGCTGGCGATCCTTGCCGGTCTGGCGGTCGTCGCCCTGCTGGCGGTGGGCGGTTCCATCTATTGGCAACGCAACATCCATCCCTATGAATCGACCGATGACGCCTTCATCGACACCCGCCAGTTTCCGGTGGCGCCGAAGGTGGCCGGCTATGTGACGGCGGTGGCGGTCGGCGACAACCAGCATGTGAATGCCGGCGACCTGCTGTTCCGCATCGACACGCGCGACTACCAGACGGCGCTGGATCAGGCGCAGGCCCAGATCGACTCCGCCCAGGCGGCGATCACCGGTTACGACGCCCAGATCGATGCCCAGCGCGCCCAGATCGATCAGGCCAGGGCAGAGGTCTCGCAGGCCGAGGCCGCCGTCGGTTTCGCCAAGGAGGATGCGGCGCGCTATCGCGACCTGCAGACCCGCGGGGCCGGAACGGTCCAGCAGGCGCAGCAATCCACCGCCAACCTGCAGGAACAGCAGGGCAAGCTGACCAGCGCCAATGCCGCGGTGATCGCCGCCGAACGGCAGGTCGGGGCGCTCCAGGCCCAGCGGACCAGCGCCGTGGCCGACCTGGCGCGGGCGAAGGCGCAGCTGGCCCAGGCCCAGCTGAACCTGTCCTACACCACCGTCACCGCGGCGCAGCCCGGCCGGGTGGTGCAGCTGAGCGGGGCGGTCGGCCAATTCGTCCAGGCCGGCCAGAGTCTCGCCATCTTCGTCCCCGACGACATCTGGGTCACCGCCAATTTCAAGGAAACCCAGATCACCGACATGCGGCCGGGCCAGCCGGTGGAGATCCGCATCGATGCCTATCCCGGCCGCAAGGTCACCGGCCATGTCGACAGCGTGCAGCCCGGCTCCGGCACCGCCTTCTCGCTGCTGCCGGCGGAGAATGCCACCGGCAACTATGTGAAGGTGGTGCAGCGCATTCCTGTGAAGATCGTGGTCGATCGGTGGCCGGACGGCGTCTCCATCGGGCCCGGCATGTCGGTGGTGCCGCGGGTGACGGTGCGATGAGCGCCGCCGCCGAAGGAGCGGGGCAGGGCGGCGGCGGTTTCGATGCGGCGCAGAGTGCCGCCGGCGGCCGCAATCCCTGGCTGATCGCCGTGGTGGTCTCCATCGCCACCTTCATGGAGGTTCTGGACACCACCATCGCCAACGTTGCCCTGCGCTACATCTCCGGCACGCTGGCGGTCAGCGCCGACGAGGCGTCGTGGGTCGTCACCTCCTATCTGGTGGCGAATGCCATCGTGCTGACCGCCAGCAGCTTCATCGCCAAGCGCTATGGCCGCAAGCGCTTCTATCTGGCCTGCCTGGGGCTGTTCACCGCCAGCTCGCTGGCCTGCGGCTTCGCCTGGAATCTGGAATCGCTCCTGCTGTTCCGGGTGCTCCAGGGCTTCGCCGGCGGCGGCATGGTGCCGATCTCGCAGTCGATCCTGGCCGACAGCTTCCCGCCGGCCAAGCGCGGGCAGGCCTTCGCCATCTTCGGCATCGCCGTTGTGGTGGCGCCGGTGGTCGGGCCGACGCTGGGCGGCTGGCTGTCGGACAATCTGTCCTGGCACTGGTGCTTCCTGATCAACGGGCCGGTCGGGCTGATGGCCTTCGCCCTGGTCAGCTTTCTGGTGCAGGAGCCGAAATCGGCCATCGAGGAGCGGCGGCGGCTGAAGCGCCAGGGCATCCGCATGGACGTGGTCGGCTTCCTGCTGGTGGCGACCTTCCTGGGGTCGCTGGAGGTGGTGCTGGACCGCGGCCAGACCGACGACTGGTTCGCGTCGGGCTTCATCATCGCCTTCGCCATCATCTGCGCGGCATCCTTCTGCCTGATGATTCCGTGGGAGATGACGCGGGCGAACCCCATCCTCGATCTGCGGATGGTGGCGACGCGGCAGTTCGGCTCCTGCTTCCTGGTGATGCTGGCGACCGGCGCCATCCTGATCGCGACCACCCAGTTCCTGCCGGAGCTTCTCCAGCAATATTACGGCTTCACCGCCACCTGGGCCGGGCTTGCCCTGTCGCCGGGCGGCATGGTCACCATGGTGATGATGCTGATCGTCGGGCGGCTGTCGGGCCTGATCCAGCCGAAATACCTGATCGCCACCGGCGCAACCATCGTGGCGCTGGCGATGTGGGATCTGACGCGGCTGAACCCGGACTCCACCTTCTGGTTCTTCGCCTGGTCGCGCATCTATATCGGCATCGGCCTGCCGCTGATCTTCATCCCGATCACCACGGCGTCCTATGACGGCATCCCGCGCGACAAGACCGATCAGGCCTCGGCCCTCATCAACGTCGCGCGCAATGTCGGCGGTTCCATCGGCGTGTCGATCGCCCAGAATGTGCTGGCCTTCCGCGAGCAGTTCCACCACAGCCGTCTGGTCGAGCACATCGTGCCGTCCAACCCGGCCTATCAGCGGACCGTCGAACAGGCGACGAGCTATTTCTCCATGGCCGGCGGGGAGGCGGGGGCACGGGAACGGGCGATGGCCTTCATCGGGCAGCAGGTGCAGATGCAGACCGCATATTGGGCCTACATCGACGTGTTCTTCGCGCTGATGCTGATCTCCGCCTCGGCGGTGCCGCTGGCTTTGATCCTGCGGACTGTGAAGCGGTAGCCTGGCGGCCTGCATATGGAAAAAAGCGGGGGCGGGATGCCGTCGCACCCCGCCCCACGCTCCGTCCCTGTCCGCTGTCAGAGGTCGCCCAGCGACCGCTCCATTTCCCATACCAGCCGGTCGGCCAGCTTGATCGACTGGTGCAGGTCGGCGGGGCTCATGCCCAGGCCGGGGTCCTCGACCACGGGGAAGCTCTCCGCCCGGTCAATTCCCAGCCCCTTGGCGCAGACCAGCACCTCGTAGCTGCGGTTGTCCTCGTTGAACAGACATTCGGTTTCAAAACCGCGGGCATCGGCTTCGGCCCACATGATCGCTTTGCTCATGATCCCGGTCCTCGACTGAAGGGTTGTTTTACTTGGCCAGCGCCGCTTCCTTGCGGGCGGTCTTTGCGGAAGACTTCACCTCGACCGGCGCCGCATCCTGGGATGACGGCTCGACATAGGCGCGGCCATAGTAGCTGTCGATGAGGAGCTGCCTGATTTCGGCGACGAGCGGATAGCGCGGGTTGGCGCCGGTGCACTGGTCGTCGAAGGCGGCCTCGGCCAGCGCATCGACCTTGGCGAGGAACGCCGCCTCCGGCACCCCCGCCGCCTGGATCGAGGCCGGGATGTCCAGCGCCCGCTTCATCTCCTCCACCCAGGCAACCAGCTTCTCCACCCGCTCATGGTCGCGGCTGCCGCCCAGCTCCAGATGACGGGCGATCTGCGCATAGCGCGCCACGCCCTTCGGACGGTCATACTGGCTGAACGCCGTCTGCTTGGTCGGGATGTCCGCCGCGTTGTAACGGATCACATTGGCG
>NZ_BADK01000068.1 GCF_000333595.1 Azospirillum sp. B506 | reverse complement strand
GCCCCCATCCGTGGAGGCGAAAGTCAGCCCCCGGATGACATGGCCGCCGCCGTCGAGCGAGCCGGTGAAGGGCTGCTGGGAATCCCCCACCGGTGCGAAACCGCTCTGGTTTCCGCTGATGCGCCACATACCGGCGGCGCTGCTGGCGCCGGTGTCCCGGGCGTCGATGTCGGTGGCCAGCGTGTAGGCGGCGGACGGGTCCATCCCCATCAATTGAAGCTGATGGGCGTTGCCGATGACGGTGGAATATTCGGACCGCAGGAATGGCCGCGTATACCCGTCGACCATATACCAGGTGTTGGTGAAGTCGAAGCCGGTATAGGACGCGGAGGAAAAGGCGCTCGTTGTGGTCAAGCCAGTGACCATGCCTTCGGTGCTGTCCTGGCCTGTCGTGCCCTTGTCCCAATAGGAGGAGGAGGCCGTGCCGCCGGCCGCAACGCCGAGGAATCCACCCGTGTAGGCAGTCCCCCGCCCCACTATCGATCCCGTGGCGTAGGATCGCGCAATGGTGGCATGGCCGTCGTTCATCCCGACAAAACCGCCGACGAACGTGCCTTGGGTGACGCTTGCCGTGGCGTAGGAATCCGTAATGGAGCCGTTCAAATTGTTGAGACCGACAAAACCGCCGGTCGAGCCGGCGCCGCCCGTCACGCTGCCCGTGACATAGGATTGGGTGATGGTCCCGGTGTTGGTGCCGGCCAGACCGCCGACGTTGCCACCAGATCCCGTCACAGCCGCCGTGGCATAGGACTGGCCGATGGTCCCGGTGTTGCTACCGGCCAGACCGCCGACGTTGCCGCCGGTCCCGGTCACGCTCCCGGTGACGTGGGTTTGGTGATGGTTACGGCGTTGCTGCCGGCCAGACCGCCGACAAAGCCCTTGCCGCTCAGGGTGGCGCCGGTCAGGGTGAAATCCCTGACGATGCCGCCGCTGCCGATCGTCGCGAACAGACCGACATTGTCCGTCTCGGGCGCTCTGACCGTCAGGTTGGAGATGGTGTTGCCCAGCCCGGCGAAGGTGCCGGAGAAGCTTTGGGATACCAACGAGCCGGTATAGGTGGTTCCCGCCGCGTCCAGGTTCTTGACCAGCGCGTAATACCCCGTTGCCCCGGCGCTGTCGATGGAGGCCAGATCCGCCATGCTGGAGATCGTCTGGTAGGTCTGGAGCGCTCCCGTCTTGCCGATCCGCAGATGGGGGCCGGAACCCGACATCGTGACCGACACATTGTTTGCGATCGTATAGCCCCGGCCCACGCCGTACTGCAGGGTCAGCCAGGCACCGTCTCCCGTCGCGGTGATCGGGGCGTTGATGACGATGTCGCCGGTCGCGCTGAGCGTCAGCGAGGAGCTGCTAGACCATGTCACGGGCGCCGCCACGGTGATGGTGCCGGCCTGGCTGCCGCTGGACCCGGTGGCCCCGGTGGACACCGCGATGTGGGCCAGTGCCAGGGCGTTGGTCAGGGTGGCGACGCTGAGCACGCTGTCGTTGCCGCCGGCGGTAAACACGTTGGAGGCGTTGGAGACGGTGCTGTCCGATTCCGCGGAGATCGTCAGGTTGTAGGGGTCGAGCAGCAGCGTGCCGAACGCGCCCTCCGCCGCGCTCAGGTCCGCGGTGCCGCGGAAGGACAGGGTTGCCTTGCCCGACACCTCGGCATCGCCGCCCTTGCCGCCCGCACCGGTCCCCCGCGCCGTGATCGTACCGGCGAAGTCGGTATGCTCGTCCGACCAAACGACCACGCTGCCGCCATCGCCGTCGGTACCGTCGGCGGACAGCCGTGCCCCGACGGCGACGGTGGCCGATTTGGCGTTCGCCACAGTCTCCTTCAGCGTCTTGCGGGCGGCGTCCTTGCCACCCTGATAGTCGCCGCCCACCGCAATCGCCCCGCCGCGGCTGCCGGAGACGTCCATCGTGGCCGTGCCGGTCACTTTCACCGCCGTGCCGGTGACCGCCACCGTGCCGCCCTTGCCCGCGGCACTCTTTCCACCCTTGCCTTTTCCCTCCTTGCCTTTGCCGGTCGATCCCCTGGCCGACAGCGTGCCGGTCACCGTGGCCGTGCCGCCGGACACCCGGATGTCGCCACCCTCGACCGCACCGGTTTCCGTCGTCCGGGTCGCGGCGAGGGTCCCGCCCGCCTCCACCGTGCCGCCGTCACCGGCGGTCAGGAAGATGCGTCCCCCGCTGCTGGCGGTGCCGGTGGCGGCGATCACGCCGCCGGTGTTCCCGGCCAGCGCATAGACGTTGCCGCCATTGGCGCGGATCTCCGCCGCCGCCGCGGCGATCCGCCCGGAGGTCGTGGCTGCGGTGTCGCTCCCGCCGACCTTGACCTGGAACTTGCCGCCCTCGACCGCGCTATCCTTCACCAGCACCTCATAGCCGGCGGCGAGGCCCACTGTGCCGTTGGGGGCGGTCAGGGTGCCGGTGTTGGTCACCTCCCGCGCAATCAGCGCCACGTCGCCGCCCAGCGAACCGATCGACCCGGCGTTGGTCACCGTCGCCTTGGACGTACCGGAAAAGCTCTTGTCCCCGCCGTTCAGGAAGGCCGCGTCCGGAATGTCGAGGGTGGAGGCGGTGAAGGACCCGCCGGTGAGCACCTTTCCGCCCGGCCCCACAGCCACACCGGCCGGGTTGATCAGATAGACCGATCCGGTGGCGGTCAGCGAACCGTCGATGCGCGACGGGATGTTGCCGGTGACGCGGTTCAGCGTCGCGCCACCGCCATTGTTGATGGCGACACTGTTCCCCGACCCGATGGAGAAGCTGTTCCAGTTGATGACGGCGTTCCGGGAGGTCTGGTCGATGATGACGCTGGTGCCCGACGGGGTGGCGATGGACACTGCCCCGGCGGCGACCGACGGACCGGCCGGCAAGGTCTGGGCCGAGGCCGGTGCGATGGCGCTTTCCATCAGGGCGACACTGGCGATCAGCCACAGCGACAGTTTGGCCATGGATCGTCCGGAACACCGGGGCACCGGGTGCCATGGTGCTCGGGACGATTCCCGGCCGGGGATGGCATCGTGGAATGCCGCCGGTGCCGGAATACGGGCAGTCTTGGCAAGACACGTCATCGCGCTCACAACGCACCCCTGTCGTTCCGCTTGGTGGCGCACCTGTACCGGCTGCACTCACTGCGGGATCGTCCTGACGATGCGGGACGATCATGAGAGGTTGCAGCGCGTCGCTTCGGAACACCCAATGTTGCGGACCATAAGGGGGTGCCCGGCGGTGCGGCACCCCATGATCATGGGGGCGTCGGCGCATCCCCATGAATATGGGGGAAGGGGCGGGGCGCTCACCGATAAGGGGTTGTTGGCCCGGAGAACGCCGATTATCGTCGATCGGTATGTTCATCCCGCTCATGGGGGTGGCGGCGGCAGCCCGCCCGAGCCATGCCGTTCGAGGACAGCAGGGAATTCATGTCATCGTGCCCGGACGACCGACCGCTTGCCGGTTCCCATCAGCTCACGGTCGTTCTGGTTGAGGACGACCCGCCGACGCGCGATCATCTGGCGGAAACCCTGACCGCCTGCAACGGCATCGCGCTTCTGGCCACGGCCGATACGCTGGAAGCGGCACGGGCTGCCTGCGAACGCTTCCTCCCCACCGTTCTGATCACCGACCTGCAATTGCCGGACGGCCACGGCACCGACCTGATCCGCGAGGTTCGGGACCGCTATCCGGCCAGCGAGATCATGGTGATCTCGGTGCTGGGCGACGAGGACAGCGTGGTGACGGCGATCCGCGCCGGAGCGTCCGGCTACATCCTCAAGGATTCCGAGCCGGTGGACATGGTGGAGGCCGTCCATGGCCTGATCGAGGGGCGTTCGCCCATCTCCGCCTCCATCGCCCGCTACATCATAAGGCGGGTCCAGGACGGCTCGTTCAAGGACCGCAAGCCGGCGCCGCTGCTGACCCCGCGCGAGACAGACATCCTCTGGGGGATCGCGAAAGGCTTCACCTACAACGACATCGCCGACCGCTTGGGCCTGTCGCGGCAGACGGTGCCGTCCTACATCAAGAACATCTACCGCAAGCTGGAGGTGAATTCGCGGTCGGAGGCGGTCTACGAGGCGATCGGGCGCAAGCTGATCCAGCTTGGAGAGTGAGGCCGTGGCCGTGCGCCTCGTCGAGGCCCTCGAAGGCCGCGGATGGCTGCGCCTGTTGCGCCGCCCGGTCATCGGCCTGTTCTACCTGACCGTTCTGGCGGTGGGCATCGGTACGCCGCTGTTCACCCTGTCGCCCCCGGAGGGCGGCATCGAACTCGATCGCGCCATGTTCCGGCCGCTGGAAACCCTCGACCGGCCGGCCGATGTTCCGGAGGCCGCCGTATCCCTGCCCCACAGCTTCAGGGTACCCGGCGCGGGCCGGTTCGGCGGCGGGCTCTACCGGCTGGAGTTCGATCATTCCCCGGACGACCCTGAGCAATGGTCCGTGCTGATTCCAAACTATTCGGGACGCATTCTGGTCCGGGTCAACGGTGCCCTGCTGTACGACAGCGACTGGACGCATTCGGGCCAGATCGTCACCCTGATCTGGCCGGACATCATCGCGATCCCGGCCCCGCTGCTGAAGGCCGGCACCAACAGCGTGGAGATCAGCGCGGTGATGCTGTTCGGCCGGCAGAGCTATCTCAGCGTCATCCATGCCGGACCCGACAGCCTGCTGCGCCCGGTGTACCAGCAGCATCATTTCCTTCTGGTCATCCTGCCGCAGCTGCTCTTTCGCTGGCAGTTCGCCTTCAGCGTGATGCTGCTGATCGTCTGGGCGGTTCGCCGCTCCGAATGGTCCTATATCCTGTATGCCGGCATTCTGTTCTTCAACTCGATCAGCAATCTCGTCGTCGTCCTGCCGGAGCCTCTGGCGTCACCGCTGGTCATGCAGCTTACGAACCTGAGCTTCTCCTGGGTGACGGCGATGCTGGTGCCGTTCGCCTTCAGCTTCGTGAACCGCCGCCCGCCGCGGGCCAGCGTCCTGTTCGCGGCCTTTCCGGTGGGAGTCACCTCGGCATTCCTGCTGCTGCCTCCCGGGATCGTTCATGTCCTGAACTGGTACGTCGCGGTGCCGGTCGCCTGGGGCCTGTCCTGCTGGGCGCTGGGCGTGCTGTCCTACGCGGCCTTCCGGCGAGGCAGCAACAGTGCTCATATGGTCCTGGGCGCCACGCTGCTGTCCTTGCTGATGATCCTCCATGAGGCGCCGATCCTCTACGGCTCCGTTGGCAAGCGGTTGTTCATCAACCCGTTCTCCATCCCCATCTTCATGCTTCTCAGCGTCATCAGCACCATCCTGATGTGGCGCTTCGCGGCGGCGCTGAATGCGGTGGACCAGTTCAACGCCAACCTGCGCCGGGAGATCGCCGATGCGGAGGCGGCGCTGCGCATCAGCCTTGCCCGCGAGCAGGCCCAGGAAAGGGCGATCGCGCTCGAAGCCGAACGGTCGCGCCTGACCCGCGACCTCCATGACGGCATCGCCGGCCAGCTGGTGTCGATGGTGGCGCTCAGCCGCCGGACGGATGCGCAGGTGGGTGACTTCGGCACCGCGGCGCGCAGGGCGCTGGTCGATCTGCGTCTGGTCATCGCCTCGATGGCCGAGGTCGGGGACGATCCCGGCATGATGCTGGCGAATTTCCGGGATCACATCCAACCCCAGCTCCGCACGCTCGGCATCGCCCTGGACTGGCAGATGCACGCCCTGCCGGAGGGGGCCGGCTGGTCGTCTTCGACCGCGCTGGAGCTGTTTCGCCTGCTTCAGGAGGCGACGATGAACGCCGCCAGGCATTCGGGGGCGGATCGGGTGACGATCGAGATCCGGCCGACCGACGACGGGATTCGCGTGGTGGTCGCCGACAAGGGACGCGGCGGCGCGGCGGACCGCCCCGGCGGCTACGGGCTTGCCAACATGCGGCGACGGGCACGGACCATTGGTGCCCGGCTTGACATCGTCTCCGGTCCGGACGGCACCAACATCATACTGGATCTGCCCAGACCGACAGCCAGCCAATGATCTTGCCCTGTTTCGGTGGACACGGGTTCACGCAGATCTTGGTTCGGCCTTTCCGGGGGTGATGTATCCGATGGCCGAGTGAGGGCGTTGGCGATTGTCGTAGGTTTCGATGTAGGCGAACACCTCCCGGCGGGCTTGGTCACGGGTTTCGAACCGAGTGCAGTGGACCAACTCGACCTTGAGGGTGTGGAAGAAGCTCTCCACTGGAGCATTGATGCTCCTATGTTGGTCAACCATCTTTTAGAGTTTCGAGCGTTTAATCTGACGCATATCCTGCGTGCTTGAGGTGGTTCCAGCATTCGTCGGGTGTGTAGAGGTCGCAGATGGAGCCGACAGCCTTCCACAGCTCTTCGATGGTGCGGTCGCCGGCAGCGTTTTTTTGACGCTGTAGCCGAGAACGATCAGACGCCCCGCTCGGCTTTCAGCTTGGCCGCCAGTTCGGGCATGGTTGATGTCACCTTGCGCGTCCACCCAGCCGCTCAGAAGCTCGCCATAGGGGGCAAGCTTGCCGCCACCCGGCGGGCGGCCTTGCCGAGCCGGCTCCAGCGAGCCGGTCGCCGCCTCTGCGCAAGGCGTATGCTCGTGCTTGCGCTTACACCGAAGCGCTGGGCCGCTGCCCGACGCGACCCACCTTACTCGATCTCTCCGTAAATCCGGACACGGAGGTCCGATGAATAGCCGCGCCCCATGATCCACCTCCAAAGACGGTGAATCACAACCAAAGTCTCGGCGAAACTCCGATTCCTGTTTCAGGCACGACACTCTAGCTGTGGTGTCCACCGAAACAGGGCAAGATCAATCCTGGCATACTCCAATGCCGAGGATAGGGGGCAGCCACACCATCGGTTCAGTCGGCGGGCAGCGCGCCCGGCGGGAGCGTCCAACCTGACTCCGCCAGGGGCACGGGGTGCAGTTCAAGCGGGTCGTCGGCAAGGTCATAGGCGCGTGCCCGGCCGGGGGCACCGAAGGGCAGGATGACCTTCCGCCTGCGGTCCAGCCAGACCGCCTGCAAATTCTCGATGGTCGGGAAGGCGCCGGTGTTCTCCACCAGTTCGCGCGGATAAAGGGTCTCCGCGTAGAGCGGGCGCGCCGATGGGCCGGCATCTCCCGCCAGCACAGGGGAAAGATCGACGCCGTGGAGCGAGCGCGGCCGCGGCACCCCGGCCAGCGTCGCGACGGTCGGCAGGATGTCGACCAGACCGACCGGTGCGTCCACGTCGCGTGGCGCGATGGCCGAGTGGGAGAAGACCAGTGGCACATGCTGGGTCTGCTGGAACAGCAAGCAGCCGTGCCCCTCCTCCTCAGGATGGTCGCTGCCCGCGCCGGACTTGTCGTTGGGGTACCAACCGGCGAGGTCCTCGCCATGGTCGCCGAACAGGACGACCAGCGTGTCATCGAGCCAGTTACGCTCCCTCAACCAGCCGAGAAGCCGCTGAAAATGATGGTCGGCATAGCGGACCTCTCCCTCATAGGGGTTGGCCGACGCCCCGTGGACTGTCGGCGGCTCGTAGGGCCAGTGCGCGTCGAAGAAATGGACGAACAGGAACCAGGAGTCTTCCGTCCGCCGCCGAGACAGCCACTCCTGCGCGCGAGCGACGACCAGATTGGCCCGCTTCAATGCCAGTCCGCGGTATTTGACATCCTTCAAGGACAGCGCATCCTCGCCGCTGGCAAGTGGCGGCAGCCAATCATCGTAATGGTCGAACCCGCGGTCGAAGCCGTACCAGCGGTTCAAGCCAGGGCAGGACACGATCGCCGCGGTCAGGAAGCCGGCACGCTGGAGAAGGGCCGCGAGCGTATCCGCCCTGGGGTCGAGCCGCTCTCGGAACAGATGGCGCAGCTTATGCCCGTAGGGCTGTAGCCCGGTGAACACAGTCGCGTGGCTCACCGGCGTCAGCGGCGCCGAGGCGTGGGCGAAGGTGAAACGCACCCCCCGGGACGCCAGCCCCGCGACGCCGGCCATATCCGACAGATAGGCGACGTCCGCCCGCACACAATCATAGCTGACGAGAAGGATGCGCTTAACGTTCATTGGGGCGGTCATTCGGTTTCCCTCCAGGCGTCGGACGGCATCGGAAGCGGACGGCGGCGCTCCGCCGGGGCTGCGGTGATGAGACGGCGCAGGACCGCCACCGCGTCGCGGCAGGCCGGTGTGTCGCGCCAGCCTTCAGGGCGCGGCCAGGGCAACGCCGTGAGGTCGAGGGAGGTGGCCTCGCCGGGTCCCTGCAAGACGAGTACGGAGGTCCCCATAACCACCGCCTCCTCCAGGTCGTGGGTGACGGCGACGGCGCGCAGGCCCGTCGTAGCAGCCAGCCCGACCACTTCGTCCCGGAGCTGCTCCCGGTTCGCGACGTCGAGGGCGTGGAATGCCTCGTCGAGCAGCAGGCATGCCGGCTCAACCGCCAGCGCCCGGGCCAGGCCGACCCGCTGGCGCATGCCCCCAGACAGGGTCGCCGGATAATCCTCCAGCACATGGTCGAGGCGCATCCGCGCCAGCAGCGCCCGGCCCCGCTCCCGTCGTTCGCGCGGCGGCACTCCCAGGCACTTCAAACCGAACACGACATTGTCGAGGACCGTCATCCAGGGGAACAGATTGTGGTCCTGGAACACCATCGGACGGCGCGGCGACGGCCCAGTCACCAGCTCCCCGCACAGCAGGACGGTGCCCTCGGACAGGTGGTGCCCGGCCAGCAGAGCAAGCAGGGTGGACTTGCCGATCCCGCTCGCCCCGACGATGGTCAGGACCGGACTGCGGTTGGGAACGGTCAGCGAGAGCCTGTCGAACAGCAGCCGCCGCCCGTAGCAGAAGGAGACATTCCGAGCGGACAGCCAGTCAGCCACGGCCGGGGCCTCCGTCCGTCAGCCAGTGGCACGCCCGCCCCTCCAGCGGCAACAACAGGGCATTCCAGGCAAAGCCAATGGCACCGACCGCAACGATGTAGGCATAGAGCCGGGCCATCTCCAGGTTCAGACTGAACCGCTGCACGCCCTGGCCAAGCCCGCTCGGCACCCCCATCATCTCCGCCGCGACCACGCTGAACCAGCCAAGGCCGACGCCAAGGCGCAACCCGTGCAGAAAATGCGGCAGCACCGACGGCACGGCCACGTCGGTCAGCAGGAGGCGCCAGCCAGCGCCCAGGCTGCGCGCAGCCAGGAGATGCGACCGGCGGACCAGCCGCAGCCCCTTGGCGGTGGCGAGCCACAAGGGAAGGAAAGCGCCGAGCGCGACGATGGCCACGGCGGCTCCTGTTCCGACGCCGAAGGCCATGATGGCCAGCGGCACCCAGGCGATCGGAGGGACCGGGCGGACCAACTCGATCGGCCCGGAGGCGACGGCGCCGAAGGCTGGCCAGACCGCGGCCGGAACCGCCAGGACCAGGGTCGCCGCGACGGCGACGGCCAGCCCCATCAGCACGCGGCTGACGCTGGCCCAGGCGTCGGCCGCGAGCCGCCCCTGCTGCGCCAGATCGACCAGGGCAAGCGCGACGTCGCCGGGCGGCGGCAGCAGCGTCGGCGCACCGCGGGCCGCAAGCGCCCAAAGCACGACGAGGAGCGCACAGCCGAGCAGCGGCCACACCTGTCGGGCGAGCATCGCCAGCATCGGTGGCGGCCTCAGCGCGGCGGGTCGTCCCGCGGCCCGACCCGCCGGGCGAGCGCCGGGAGGTCGGGGCGGGACAACGCCTCGCGCAGAAGGGAGCGATCGATCAGCGCCGCCACATCAAGCGGCTGGCGGAGCGTTCCCCGCTCACGCAGGAAGGACGCCGCTGCGGCGAGCATCGTCTCATCCTCCCCGGTGAGGTCCAGCCTTATAGCCTCGAAGCGCGCGGCCGCCCGGTTCGGCTCCACCGCGGCGGCGGCATCGAGCGCTGCGTTGCCGACCTCGAGCTGGGATTCGGCAGCAAACCAAGCGTTCGCCCACCAAGGGTGCTGCGCATAGACCCACCAGCTCAATGCCAGCCCGGTGAGAAAGCGCTCGACATCGGCACGCCGCCTTTCAAGCGCACGGTCGGACGCAACGACCACGGAAAGGATCCGGCCACAAGCAAGGATGCGTGCGAGGTCGCTTTTCTCGAACAGCGCGGGGAATGGGTCGAAGCCGTAGAGGGCATCGACGCCGTTCCAGGACGACTGCCCAGCCGACCGCCGCAGGAACGCCGTCTGCTGCGCCATGTCGAGGTTGCCGAAGCGCACCGAGTCCGTGGTGACGCCTGCCCCGGCGAGGGCGGTGATGGCCACCCGTTCGGCCGCCGCCCCGACCGGCCCCATGACGTTGCGGCCAGCCAGCTGCGACAGCGCCGTGATGGCCGAGGCGGGGGGAACGTAGAGGCAGGCCCGGTTGTGCATCAGCCGCGCCACGATCCTGAAGCCGGGGCGGTTGGCAAGCAGGGTCAGCGCCGGCTGGTCGGCAGTCAGCAGGACGTCGACCTCGTTGGCCATCGCCGCGCTGTTCAGCGGTGCCCCATAGGAAAAACCGACGAAAGCCAGATCGAGGCCAAGCCGCTCCATGATGTCGCTGTGCTTCAGCCCCATTACCAACTGTCCCTGAGTAGCCCAGGACTCCTGCCAACCCAACCGCAGCGGATCGGCCGACGCGGGCTGGAGCGCGCCGGCAAGCGCCAGCCCAAGAGCCAGCAGCGCAATACGCCACAGGGGGGCGTGGCCGGCGCTTTCGCGCGTCGGTGGTGACAGTCTACGCTTGGCCACTCGGTTTTTTCTCCTGGATCTCTTGCCCCGTCTCTCGTGCGCCCCGCCAGGGGCAGCCCGCCGCGCGTCAAGGCAGCCCGATGGCTTTATGCATTTGCAGGCCGAGCCGCCAGCGCGGGTGGTCGAGGCAGTATGCCACCGTAAGGCGAAGGTTAGCTGCACGCTCGCCATCGTCCTTGGGCTGAAGGATGAAGTGGCGGAAATCAAGGTTGAGGAATCCCGCCGGATCCAGACCGTCCTGTGGGTAGACCAGCTTAAGTTCGTCCCCACGCACCGTCACCAGCGGCGCCCCGGCCTTTGGGCTAACGCACAACCAGTCGAGACCGGCCGGTGCCGGCTGCGTCCCGTTGCTCTCGACAGCCACTGCGAAGCCTTGCGCGTGCAGGGCCTCGATCAGCGGCCCGTCGAGTTGCAGCAGGGGTTCCCCTCCGGTGCAGACGACCAAAGGCTTCCCGCCGCTGTCCGCCGGCCAAAGGGCCGCCACAGCCGCGGCCAGCGTCGGCGCGTCAGGGTAGCGGCCACCGCCCGGCCCGTCCATGCCGACGAAATCGGTATCGCAGAAGCGGCAGCGGGCGGTTGACCGGTCCCGCTCCAAACCGGACCACAGGTTACATCCGGAGAACCGACAGAAGACCGCCGGCCGACCAGCCTGCGCGCCCTCTCCCTGCAAGGTGTAGAACAGCTCCTTGATGGAGTAGCTCATGCTTCCTCACACTGCCATGGACCGGGACCAGCGCCTTTGGCGCTCGATCTTGAGGTCAGAGAAGCCGACCATCCCGTTGACCGTCACCGCGCTACCCCGGCAGGCCGCCACGTTGGCCTTGATTGCAAGAAGACCAAAGACATGCCCGACAGCATCGTCGAACGCATCAGAACGGCATTGGTTTTCAAGATGTCGCCGCAGCCGACCACTCCCCATTCCCCAAGCCATACCCGGGACCGCACGCGCAATCAAAAAATGCATCGTGCGCTATCACATTTCCCCTAAACCCTGGTCACGTTCAATGATATAAACAAATGGTAGCGTTCATTGCAAGTCACTATCGTTCCGGTGATTACATATGGATGCATTGATCGGATGGCGAACTCCATGGAACTCGACAGCATTACTGGGCTTCTGAGGCCCTGGCCGGTGCTTTTATCAGGGTTTCGACGGTCTATGACCGAGCTAACGTCGCGCGAAGACATGGCGATCGCGGTCGGCGGATCACTGGCACGAGGAACGGTCGACCGTTTCTCCGACCTTGACTTCGCCGTCCTCGCCGCCCCTGGAACCGACCCTGGCCCGTTGTGCAGCTGGGTGGCCGGGCGGCTTGGTGCGATCGGCAGACGGTTGTCCCAGTTCCCGGCCAACCACATCGGGCTGCCGAACCTGATCGTCACCTTTTGCGAGATAGATGGAGAGGTGGTGAAGGTCGATTGCATGGTGCTTCCACAGGGCGCGATCGGCCAGCTGGCGGGCTACCGCGTCATCCACGACCCGTCCGGCATCGCGACGGGGACGCCGGGAAGCGACGCCACGGCGGAGCCAATCGACGAGGCGGAACTCGATGAGAAATTCACAGGCTGGTGCTGGTACAGCTTCACCAAAATCGCCCGTGGCGAGCTGATGGAGGCCACCGATGCGCTCGACGTCATGCGACGGAACGTGTTGGTTCCCGTTCTTCGCCACCGTCGCGGGTTGAAGGCGGAGGGATTCCGCTGGTTGGAGGACCTGTTGTCTTCCGATGATCTGGCATCGCTGCACCGGACCTATCCTGGTGTACCCGGGCGTCACGGGCTGGTGGCTGCGCTGGCCGCCCAGATGACGCTCTACCGGACGCTGCGCGCGGCCGACGCGCCAGCGGCGCTGGACCGCATGGCCGACCTGCTCGCCCGTGAGCCATTGTGGCGGCAGTCCATGGAAGGCGCGCCATGATCGACCGCGACTCTGGCGGCGACGCGGAAGACCCGACGCTCACCGGCGTCGCGGTGCTGTCCTGGATCGACCCGGCCGGCACGTATGAGGCCGCGCTGGCCTTCCGCCTGCCTGCAAGCCTGGCGGCCGATATCCGCCGAGCGCGCCGGCAATGGGGAGTGCAGGCGCCGGCCGAATTCCAGCTCGAACCGCATCTGACGCTGATCTACCTGGGTTGGATGAACGGAACGCAACTCCTCGACCTATGGCAGACACTGCGTCAATTTGAGGCGGCGGCGGCTGACATAACGCTGGGACCGCCCGAGCGCCTGTCGCGTGACGGGACGGCACAGAACCTGTGCGCCTCGGTCACCCCGTCGCCGGCGCTCCTCGCGCTGCACGATGCGATCCTCCGCACCTGCCGCGACCGCTATCCCTGGTTCACGCCGGGGGTCTTCGTCGGACCGGGCTACCACCCACACATCACCGTTCTGGCGGAAGCCGATCCCACAGGCACGGAGTGCGCCAACCCCGGTCCGCCCTTGCCCCCAACCTGGCCGGTCGGGGCAACGCTGACGCTCCGGCGCCCGGTGCTTTTTTGCAAGGCACTTGCCGGCAGGACCCCCTCACCGCCATGAGACCAGGGAGACGGAGCGCGATGACGACAACGCCGATAACGCCGATGTATGACCACCTCGTCCTCATCTCCCTCGACACGCTGCGCAGCGACGCCCTGCCCTTCCACCCCGCCCCACAATGGCCAGCCAAATACGGCCTGACGCGCACCGTCCGCGCGGAGGCGCTGCGACACCTCGCCGATGAGGGCTTTTTCTTCAGCAATTGCAAGAGCGCGGCCCCCTACACCTCGGCCTCTCACGCCAGCCTGTTCACGGGAAAATGGCCTGTACGGCATGGTGTCTTCGAATTCTTCAACCGCAGACTCCGAGGCGGCACGCTGTTCGGAGCGGCGCGGCGACATGGTTTTCGCACGCTGTTCAAGGTCGATTTCCCGATCATCCTCGGCCGTCATCTCGGGTTCGACCGGGACGCCGATCTTTATATCGTCGAAGACGACGATGCGTTCCTTGCCGCCCTCGATCCCGCTCGACGCAGTGTCAGCTTCGTCCATTTCGGCGGGATCCACCTGCCCTACGGCTTCCACAACCTGCGCAGCGGCGGCGATGCCTACCGCGCCAAGGTCCGCGATCTTGAGGCCGGGCTGCCACGCCACGCGCCAGCCGCTGCCGACCGGCTGGTCGAGACCTACCGCGATGCGGAGGATCTGGACCTGTTGGTCCGCTACAAGAACGCCGTTCAACACCTCTACCGCGAAGAAGCCTATGCACGGATCTTCGACCTCTACTTGGAGGGGATAGACCTCTTCCTGGACCGGGTGTTCGCCCCCTTCCTCGAACGGCTGATAGACCGCCTCGCCGGACAGCGCACCCTGCTCGTCGTCTTCGGCGACCACGGCGAAGAGTATGACGAGGAATCCTGCGGCCATTTCAACACGGTGGCCGACGGCGTGCTGACCGTTCCGCTGATCCTGCACGGACCGGACATCGCGCGGGGCCACGCGGCGCGCCTCGTCCGCACCATCGACCTAGCCCCCACGCTGGCCGAACTGCTGGGTTTCGGAGGACCGTTCCCGGCGGGGATGGACGGCGTGTCGCTCGCCCCTACCCTGCTCGACCGCGCCCCCTACGCCGAGAGGCCAGCCTTCGCGCAGGCCTATGTGGCGGACACCGCGGCCTACGTCAGCTACCAGGACCGCATGTTGCGCCGCGACCGCAAGTCCGGCTCGCTGCCCCACACCTTGACCCGCGAGGTGGTGATCGACGGAGGCTGCCGTCTTGAACGCTGGTACGATTCCGTCGGAGCGCCCTACACCAAGCGGTTGGAGCGCTATGCGCGCGACGGCGCCCACAGTCCCTGCGACGCCCCCGAGGTCGCGGAGAGCCTGGGCGAAATGCTGAATGCCTACAACCGCATGCGGCGGAACGGCCAGGCAATGTCAGGCGTCCCCGCGGAGGTCGGGGCCCGGCTGGCGGCGATGGGCTATCATGTTTGAAGCGGATCCGTACCCCGATCAAGGCAATCGCATTGATCTGTCGGGTTTTGCAGGTGCCGCTGCTCCACGGATGTGATCACGCGCCGCCAGTATGACACATCGGGGCGCGCGGTACGACTGCGAGGGGACGACCGACGATGATGGAGATCAATCACACTGCGATGCCTCCCGTCCTGGTGACGCTTGTCTACGTCGTGCGGGACGGGAAGATGCTGCTGATGAAACGGCGCCGGCCGCCGTTCGCCGGCCATTGGGTGGCACCGGGCGGCAAGGTGGAGTCCCATGAATCGCCCTATGACGGCGCCCGACGCGAATTGCAGGAGGAAACCGGTCTGCTGGCCGGAGCACTCAGCCTACGTGGTATCGTACGCGAGGTCTCGACGCGACCCGATTGGCAATGGCTGATCTTCCTGTTCCGCGCCCACGCGCTGTCCGGCGCCGTGGCCGGGGACGGGCGCGAAGGCGAACTCAGTTGGTGGGCGCCCGGCGACCTCGGCAACCTGCTGCTTCCGGAATCGGACCGCATCTTCCTGCCGCATGTACTCGGTTCGGCACCGGGCGTCTATCACGCGACCTTCCGCTACGACGACGACCTCGCCCTCGTGGACGTGATCGAGCATCCCTCCCCATGACCAGAACCGACGCCAACGCCGTCGCCCTCATCCACACCGCCCGGCTGGTGCTGGTCGACGCCGCGGGAACCCTGTTCCACCCGCGGGCGGCTATGGGCTCCCTGATCCGCGAGGCGGCGGCGGCGGCCGGGCTGGACCTGCCAGCCGACCGGCTGGAAACGGTCTTCCGCGCCTGTTGGGCGGAAGAGCGCCGGGAGCATCCGCTGAGCGGGCCGACCACCCCGCGCGAGGACCGTGCCCGCTGGGATCGGCTCGGCCGCGCCGTGCTCGACCGGGCCGGTAGCGGGCAAATTGACGGGGGCTGGATCGGGGGCGGTGACACCACGGCCTTTCTGGACGGCTTCTTCGCCATCCACGGCGATTCGGACCACTGGCGCCTCTTTCCCGGTGTCGCGGAAGCCCTGGTCCGGCTTGCCGATGGCGGGCGCCGGTTGGCGGTCGTCTCCAACTGGGATTCGCGGCTCTTTGGGCTGCTGCGGGGGTTTGGACTCGCCGACCGATTCGATCTTGTCATCGCCTCGGCGCCCTTCGGCGTCGCCAAACCCGATGCCGCCATCTTCCGAGCCGCCCTTTCGCATTTCGGCGCCGTCCCGGCGGACGCAGTGGTTGTGGGCGACAGCCTGGAGGACGACGTGCACGGCGCCGGCGCCTGCGGCATTCCGGCCGTATGGTTTCACCCGGCCCCCCCCGCGGGACAAGCGGACGGCGGAGGGATGGTGCCCGTCCTTACGGGATGGAACGGACTCGGCACCCGGTGAACCGGTGCCATTCGCCTGGAGCGCCTCCGCTCAGCACTGGAACACCTGCTCATCGGGCAGACCTCCCGGTGGTCGCCCCTCGATGACAAGGTCGGCCAGGCCCGACTCGACGAAGGTGCGCAGCGGAGGGCGCTCGGCCAGCAGCGCTGCCCTCAGGTGGCCGCTGAAGCGGTTCCATTCCGCACGAAACAGCGCAGGACTGTATTTCATCTCGACGACCACGGTGATCACCGGGCGGCCGTCGGAGCGGTTCGACCGCAGGATGCACCATTTGGCGAAGGAATCGTCACCCGTGCTCGTCACGCCGGTAAAGCGCGCTTCCTCCATCCGCGCGACTGTGGGGTCGAAGTCGAGATGACGCTGGACGTCGACTGGGAACAACAGCCACTGGCGCCGCCCATCCCCGTCCGGCAGGACGACGCTGTGTTCGACCCGTCCGCGAAAATAGAAGCCGGCCTCCCCTGCCTCGGAGCAATAGTCCCCGACCTCGACAAGGTCACCTGGCTCGTAGCGGAAAATGATATGATCGCGGGTGTAGGGATAGAGGGAGGTCGCCTGGAGCTTGCCGACACCGGCCGGCAGGATATCCCCGGTGAGTGGGTCAGCGATGTTCCACATCACCTGCGGCCCATAGTGGAACGCCCCGCAGACCAAGCATTCCCGTGCCACCGCGATCGGGATCTCCGAAAAACCGAAATGGTTGAGAAGCGTCACGTTCAACGTGCTCTCGATGAACCGGCGCCAGTTGGGTGATAGATACCAGGCGTAGGTGCCGATGTATTCGAGCGCGAGGCGCGAGACGTCACTCCCCTGCTCCAGCACGTAATGAACCAGCTTCTTGACTGCCGGTAGCGGCAGCATGGCGAGCGTGATGCGTGGTCCGTAGCCGACGAAGTCGTAGGAGCCGGCGAGCAGGTCGAGCGCCCAACGGTAGTTCTTGCGGTTGCGCAGCGGGACCTGGAAGCAGCCACGCCGGCCGGGCACCAATGGAACGAAGCCATGATGGCCGGCGTCGGTGGCGAGGACCAGCATCGCCGGCTCCGCGCCGGGAGCGGACTCCCGCGGCGGCTGGCGGGCGTCCAGTTCCTCCTCAGTCCCGAAGATGATGCGGGGCTGGCCGGACGTCCCGCCGGTGAAGACCGTGAAGGCGGGAATCCCCGTTTCGCAGCGAAAGGCCATTGGTTGGTCGGCGAGGTCTTGCCGGCTGCACACCGGGACGGCGGCGAGATCCCCGGCGGTGATCCGGTCGGGATCGATACGGGGCAGACGGTCGCGATAATAGGGGGAATGCGCAAGCGCATAACGCCAAGTTTGCCGCAACCCCTCCAGCCGCTCACGCATGAGCGGCGAGGCGTGATTATGGCCATCCGCCATTGGCATGCTCCCGGAACATGGACCCGAAATCGGCCTTTGCGACGTGGTGCGGGCCGGGACGGCAAGCCCCGGCCCGCCCGCGGTCAAGGCATGGGAACACTGACGGCAGCCGCCAGAGTCCTACCCGCGGCGGCGGCTCGCTTAGACGCCACAGCGGGACTCGCCGGCAGAACCTCGCCCAGATAGTGATCGTAGAGGGCCTGCCAGGGGAACCAGACGTTCCAGGGCACGAAGGTCAGGACGTCCACCACTGGCGGGATGCCGAGGGCGCCGAGGTCCCGCTCGGCGATGCTGATGCCGACCTTCTGGGCGACCTCGGCAACTTCCAGCGACGTGGCGCCGGCCGCGACTTCAGCCTCGACCGCACTCTTCAGCTTGGAGAAGGTATCATTGACGCTCTTCAGCGCTTTGGCGCGCCGGGAAAAGTAATCAGTCATGCTTCACCTCCTTATTGAACCATAACATTCGGGATTTACAAAGCAAACGCACCGAGATTTCCGATTACGAGGCCGGATTCCGACGCTATGCTCGAGTTTTTTAATTTAAAACAGAGAGAGTTATGGAAAAATCATGACTAGCAGCAAACGCAAGCAAAGCGCATCCCCGTTTTTGGGGGGCGTTAAGGAAATGCCTACAATCGTAACCTCGGCACTACCTTGATCCTATTCGAAACAAGGTCGAGGACTATATACACCCTGTCTTTATGTTTTGCAACGGATGAGGGTTATTGATGCATGAAATAATATTTTATGTCTTGTAGTACGTATCAATTATGGTGTAACGGTTGCAAAAGCGCCTATGTGATCCCGCGCGCCGGTCACCCCTGGAGGGTCCCGTGATAGATCTCGAAGCCTCTTTCTCAACTGCACTGTCCTTCGATGACGTCCTTCTGGAACCGCAGCGGACACGCGCGCGCAGCCGCCAGGATGTCAACCTGTCAGCCCGCCTGACCCGGAACATCCGGCTGACCTGCCCGGTGGTGTCGGCGAACACGGCCTGGTGTACCGGTGCGGCAATGGCCGTGGCCATGGCCGCGTCCGGCGGAATCGGCTTCATTCACCGGGTGGCGACCATTGCGGAGGAGGTGGAGGAGGTTCACAAAGTGAAGGGAACCCGGCTCGACCCGGAGCGCTGGCCACAGGCGACGATCGACGCCGCCGGTCGCCCGCGGGTCGGGGCATCGGTCGGCGTGGCGCGCGATGCAAGCGAACGCGCGGAGCGGCTGGTTGCCGCCGGTGTCGACCTGCTGGTCGTCGATGTCGCCCACGGCCATGCCGACCACACTCTGGAAACAGTGGTCGCGCTGAAGGCCGCCTTTCCCGACACCCCCATCGTCGCTGGCAACGTCGCAACGGCGGCGGGGACCACCGACCTCATAGAGGCGGGCGCCGACGCGGTCAAGGTTGGCATCGGCCCAGGTGGGGTCTGCACCACGCGCCTTGTCACCGCCGCCGGGGTTCCCCAATTGACGGCAATCTTCGCCTGCGCTCAGGCCGCCCGCCCTCATGGCGTGCCCGTCATTGCCGACGGAGGCATCCGCAGTTCGGGTGACATCGTGAAGGCGCTGGCCGCGGGGGCCGAGACGGTGATGCTCGGTTCCCTGCTGGCCGGTGCCAATGAAAGCTCCGCCCTGCCCGTCGAGGCGGACGGACGGATGGTGAAGACCACCACGGGCTTCGTCACCTTCGGCATGGCGCTCATGCAGAAGCGGTTGACGGGTGAGCCGGTCAACGCCGACGAGTTGCGGCGCTACGTCCCCGAGGGAGTCGAGGCGACGTTCCAGGCGACCGGTCCGGTCGCCGATACGCTGCTCCAGCTGATGGGCGGCGTCGCATCTGGCTGTAGCTACAGTGGTGCGCTGTCGCTGGACGAACTGCGGATGAAGGCCCGCTTCATCCGCATCACCGCGGCGGGGCGGGCGGAGAACGGACCGCATGTGCTCGGCCGAGCGCCCCAGCTCGCGCTCGACTTCGCGCGCGACGCGGCTGGCTGAGTGGAGGGCCGTCCGATGCACATCTTTTCCTGGGCGGAAATCGATGGGCTGATCGACCTCCTGGCCGAGTCCCTGCGCGAGCGGCCGTTCGACAGCGTGGTCGGGATTTCGCGCTCCGGCCTGATCCCGGCGGTAATGCTGTCACACCGTCTGGGCGTGCGCGACTTCGCCATCCTCGACATCCCGCGCACCGCCACCGAGGGCGCCAACGCCCCTAAACGCCCACCGGAGATGCGCGGCGTGCTGAACGAGGGCCTCCTCGACGGGCGCCGCTTGCTCGTCGTCGATGACATCGTCGGATCGGGGGAGACGATGGCGATGGCACGGCGGTGGCTGACCCCGCGGGCTCGGGCGATGACCTGCGTCGCCCTGGTCGTCAACCAGGACAACCTGGGAACACGCGACCTCGCCGCTCTGGCCGAGCATGTCGCGGCAAGCGTCCACGGCTGGGTCGCTTTTCCCTGGGAGCACCACCCGCAGGAGGAGGACGCATGCGCCAAGCCCTGAACGCCGCCAAGCTGTTCCTGGTCGACCGGCAGCTGGCGGCCGACCTCGGCGTTACCGGCTATGTCGCCTCCTGGATCCGCCGCCACGGCTGGGAGCCGACCTTCCTCTTCCGCAACGTCACCATTGGGGGGGAAAAGCGGCGGTCCGTTCTGCCGGTGGTGATGAACCTGTTCACGGAACGCGCCCTGCTGACCCGACTCGCCCTCCCGGACACCAGCGACGCAGCAGGTCGACTGGCCCGGCGGCTGGAATCGCCGGAGAGCGGAACCCTTGTCACCGGCCCCCTTCTGGCCAGCGTGGAGTGCGCGCTGACCGACCTGCCGGTGCTGCGCCACCAACCACGGGAGGCCGGCCCCTACCTCACCTCCTTTGTGGCGGCGCTGCGCGATCCCGACAACGGAACCGTGAATCTCGGTTATTATCGGGCGCTGGTCGACGGCCCGTACCGGCTGGTGCTGTTCCTTGACCAGCGCACCGACGGCTGGTCGATCGTCGAGCGCTGTCGGCAGCGTGGCGAGGAGACGCCGATCAGCCTGTTCAACGGTGGACATCCGGCAACCAGCCTCGCCGCTGCCGCCGCGCTGCCGCCTGGACTGGACAGCCACGGGGCGGCGGCACGGCTCTCCGGGGAAACGCTGACCCTGGCCGACTTCGGGGACGGCCATCCCCCGGTCCCGGCGGACGCGGAGATCGTGATCCTCGGTCGCATCACTGCGGACAACGGGCGGGAAGCACCCTTCGGCGAATTCAAGGGCTACTATGCGGCCCCAACCTCCAGCCCGGTGGTCCGGGTCGAGACAGTGCTGCGGCGCCCGGACGCTCATTACCTCGGGCTGTTCTGCGGCAAGGAAAGCGGGCTGACCCTGATGAAGCTGCAAAACGAGATCCTCATGTCGGCCGCCCTCGCCCGACAGGGCTTCCCGGTAGGCCGCGTCCGCTTCCCGTTGGACGCGTTCGGGGAATTCTCGGTCCTTATCGAATCGGAGCGGCCGAACCCTGCGTTGCTGGAAGCAGCCATGGCCGCGAACCGGCGGGCCAAGCTGTTCATCGTGGCCCGCAACCTGGAGCAGGCGCACCGCACCCTATCGATCTTCAGCTTTCACGCCCGGACGGAGCCCTACACCAAGCGCGGCAAGCAGGAAGGGCAACGGATCGGCATTCTGGCAGAGGATGACCGTCACCACGATTGGGTCGAATACTGAGACTGGCGCGAATGCCGAACCGCCGCCAACGCAGAGAGACGGCTGGACGCAAGTGAGAACACGGGGAGGACACCATGTACACGATCACCAAGAGCTTCGCCTTCTCCGCCTCCCACCGGATCGGCGGGCTGCCGACAAGCCATCCCTGCAGCAATCTGCACGGGCACAATTATACGGTCGAGGTCGTCCTGTACGCACCTGAGCTGAACGAGGTGGGCTTCGTCCGTGATTACCGCGATCTCGGCGACTTCAAGCACTTCCTGGACGAGACGGTCGACCACCGGCATCTCAACGACGTGCTGGGGCATGACCGCACGACCGCGGAGGAGTTGGCGCGCTGGTTCTTCACCTGGTGCCACGCCCGCTGGCCGGAGGTAGCGGCCGTGCGGGTGAGCGAGACGCCCAAGACCTGGGCAGAGTACCGCGCCTGATAAAAGGCAGGGAGAGGCCCGGCGACGCCCCGGTCAGGCGGCGTCCCGCCGTGCGAGGATTCCGGTCAGGCAGCCGAGGCCGCCGGCGCCCTTACCGTATTCACTGACGTCCATCTCATAGACCCGGACGCCCGCGTCGATCAGGCGTTGACGGAAGGATGGGCAGCCAGCCGGAATGACGATTTGGCGCGGAGCCAACGTGACAAAGTTCATGGCGAAACGCCCGGTCGTCTCCACGCCCTCATCGCAGTGAATGATCTCCACCGACGCCGCGCGAAGCCGGTCGAGCAGCGCCCCCGACGCCTTGGCGATGCGCACCGCGGCAAGGTTGCGGTCGATGAAATTGACCACTCCCAGTAGATGCTGCACCCCCAGCGGCAGGTGGATCGGAATAGCGTCGATCCCCATGTCGCGAAGCAGCCGGCCGACGCAGGCCGCGCCGGCGTCGTTGGTGCGCAACCCGATACCGATCAGCACGGTACGCCGGTCGAGCCAGAGCGCGTCCGCCCCCTCGAAGAGCCCGTCGCCCCGCGGGGTGGCGAGGATGGGGACACCGAGACCGGCAAGCGCCAAGGCCGCGCAGCGCGCCTCTCCCGCACGCTGGTCCGACCCCGGCCGGGCCAGCACCGCCCCTTCCGGCGTCATAAAAAACAGGTCGCGCTGGAACAGGTAGTTGGGCATCGCGGAGGTGGCCTTCGCCCAGCGCACGCGCACGCCCTGTGATTCATAGAAGTCGTGGAGGGCCACCGCCTGGAAGCGCAGCCGTTCCGGATCAGGCCATTCAAGGAACAGCGAGTCGTTCGGCTCGCCCCCTCCAGGAAGCAAGCCATCGGGCCAGGCGAGCATGACCTCTTCCAGAGGCGCCACCTCCGACGCGACGCCGCAGCGGTGCCACAGCCGCCCGCCGGCAACATCTTCCCGGTGGCTACCGCCGCGCGGCCGCCAACCGGCGCCGCCATAAGTGGCTGGCTGGCCGGCGGTCATAGCGGTCGCCTCGCTGAGAAAACGCACCAGCGCCACAGATCCCGGATTCTACCGTCCGGGGCAATTTCAAAAGGGTGGATCTCCCGAACGTCAAGGGGGGCATGGTGGTAAAGCTCGCGGATCTCCTGCCGGTGCAGGGCGGTCGTCTCGTGGGTGTCGATCCACAGGTCGATCGGTTCCCACAGCCGGTGTTCGGTGCGTGCGATCCGCTCGAAACCGACCCGCGCCAGCAACACGTCCAGGTCCTCCGCCAGAAAATTGTTGCAGAAGAGAGGCTGCTTCTTCTTGAAGATGCGGAAGGACCAAGCGGCGTCGACCGCCCCATAGGGCACGGTCTGGCCGAAGATGAACTGGCCACCCGGCCGCAGCACGCGCAGGATCTCTCCCAGCGGCCGCTGTGGATCGGGTAGCAGGTGCAACACCTCGCGGGTAACCACAACGTCGAAGGAGGCATCGGGAAAGGGCATTGCGTAGACCGACCCCTCCTCGACGGCGTCGAGCCGTGTCCGCGCCATAGCGCGCATCTCCGGCGTGATGTCCAGCCCGGTCTTGTGGGCGACACGGTTTCCAAAGGATGCCCCGACGACGCCGCTGCCGCAGCAAACATCGAGCATCCGCGCCTCCGGTCCGACGTCGAGCATATCGACATGGGCCTGGAGCAGCCCGCCGTCGGTCAGCCAGACACAGGAATCGTGCCAGTTCTTCGCGCGCGTGCCGAACTGCTTGCGGTAGACTTCGAGCGACCGCGCCATCTCCTGCCGGAAATAGCGCACGCCGAGGCTCGGGCGGCGGGCGGCGATCCGGGTCCGCTGCGCCTCCAGCACCTTACCGGCGATGGCACGCGCCGCCTCCGGCCGCTCGGCGAAGAAACGGGCCGCCCCCTCGGCCAGAACCTGCCCAACCACGCCCGACACCGCGCGTGTCACCAGTTGCGCCTTGGTCTGGCTTGCGAACTGGGCATCCGACAGCTCGACCGCCAACACCGCGGTCAGCCCTTCCAGGACGTCACCGGCGGTGATAGCCTCGTGCCGCTCCTCCTCCGTCAACAGACCTGCCGACCGCATATACCCGGAGATGGTCTGGGCCAGCGCCTGTTTGAGACCGTCGACATGCGAGCCACCTTCGACCGTGCGGACGCTGTTCACGAAGCTGATGATCTCGTCCGCGTAGGAGGTGGTCCATTGCAGGGCGATCTGGACACCGATGCCGTTCCGGCCGCCCTGGCAGACCACCGGATCGTCATGGAGGGCTGCTGGCCGGTTGCGGTTGAGGTCGAGGACCAGCCCCCGGAGGCCGTCGGCGAAGCGGAAGGTATCGTGGCGGCCGTCGCGCGCGTCGGCGATCCTGAGGGTCAAACCGGGATTAAGGAATGCCAGCTCACGCAGCCGAGCGGCGATAAGGTCGTAGGAGAAGCCGGGAGAGAAGCCCATCCCGTCGGTGAAGATCGTCGGGTCGGGTCGGACCTGGATGCGTGTCCCCCGCCGCACTGCCGGGCCGGCATCGCGCAGCGGCTCGACCGGCCGGCCGCGTCGGTAGTCCTGGCGGTAAAGTCGGCCGTCGCGCCAGACCTCCAGCACCAGCCACTCCGACAGCGCATTTACGCAGGTCAGGCCGACGCCGTGGAGTCCACCGCTGAAGCCGTAGGCGGTGCCCGAAAACTTGCCCCCGGAATGAAGATGCGTCAGCAGGACCTCCACGGTCGGGCGCCCTTCCACAGGGTGGAGCGACACCGGAATGCCGCGGCCGTCGTCGGACACGGCGCAGGAGCCGTCCTCGAACAACTCCACGTCGATTGCGTGGCAGGCACCCGCCAGGAATTCGTCCACCGCGTTCTCGACCAACTCGAAGGCGAGATGGTGAAGTCCCTCGGCTCCCGTCGAGCCAACATAGAGCGCCGGCCGCTTGCGCACGGCGTCGACACCGGACAGCACGACGATACTGTCGACATCGTAGGGGAGCGTCTCCGCTCCCGATTCAATCTGCTGATGCGGCATGGTCGTACCCTCCCTCTTCCGGTCGGCCGGCGACATCGGCAACCGCCAGCAGTCCTTCGATGCGCAACAGGTGGCTTCTCTTCAGCGCCGCCACACTATGGAACCAGCTTGCGACCGACGGAAATCCCTCGGCCTCCGCCACCGTCGCGACGGCTCGGCAGAGTTCCTCCGCCTCCTCCCGCTCGGCGGTGAGCGCCGCGCGCAGATTGTCCTGCGTCGCCCCGACAGGCAGGTTGGTCAGCGGGTCGCCGAGTTGGCGGAGGAAATCGAAATGCCCCTCGACCACCACGGCCTGGGCCTGGGCCAACCGTTCGAACAGGGCGGCCGCGCCGGGCAACCCCTCGTGCTTCGCTGTGCTGGCGAAACAGCGGTAGCGGACGAACGTCTGCGCATCGCGGGCGAAGACATCGACCAGATTGTCCAAGGTCGATTGCCGGGCCGCCGCCTGCGGCGCGGCGGCTGCGGACAGCTCCCCCTCCTTGCCTAGATCCATTCTGCCTCATCCTCGTAGCCGAGTTGCAAGGCCATCTGACGGACGGCCTCTTCGTTCAGGACACCGCGCAGCAGCGCGGTCTTTTCGCGCCAGCGACCCGCCCGCGGCGGTTGCGTGCTCATCACCGGCTGCACGCCGCCAAGCCCCCGCGCCAGCAGGCCGTCGTCGCCGACCCAGGCGCGCAGGATATGCAAGTCGTCGGGGCGTGCCGTAAAACCGGTCAGCACATCCTCGAAACGCACACGCAGGCGGTCACCGCCCTCTGTCGCATAGCGCTGCAGAATCGCCTGATGGGCGGCGCACCACTGGAATCCGCAGACGCGCTCCAGCGGCGCCTCGCGGTAGGCCTGCCAAGCCGGCGGCAGGTCGAACTTCCACCATCCATGATCAGGCTCGCCGGGCCTCGCGTATCCCCGCAGCCGGAGTTCCGATCCGATGTAGTGGGAGTGGAAGCCCCAATGGCGCCAGCCATCATGGATGCCGTTAATGGAGGCGGCCGGATTGCGGGTCAGATGAAGGGTGCGGAAGCTGGCGGAAGGGAACAGCCGACGCAGAAAATCCGGCCGGTAGGCGTTGCTTGGCGCCTTGACGACAAGGGCGCGCGCACGCAGGTCCGCGACAGAGCAGCGCCGCCAGGGATGGATGAGCACGAAGGGCGGTTCCTCGACGACGACCGGCGACGGTGGCCCCGACGGCACCGGCAGGTCCGGCCAAATGCGGCCGATCAGCGAACGGTCGAGGTCGTAGTAATAAGGGTTGATCGTCGGGTGGGCGGTCCTCAGCTCGGCAAGCAGGAAAAGATGGAAGGACGACAGGTCGCGTGTCCAGTCTAAGGGTCGCCCAGTGGTCGACGCCACCGCGCCGACCGCGCACCGCGCCGACCGCCTGACCGAGTCGATGGCGAAGGCCTCGTAGGGCCATTGCAGGCAGAGCCGACGATACAGCCGCTCCAGGAATACATCGTCGAGCGGCGCAACCGGATCGATCTCGTCACCGATGAAGCCAACCTCCGCCGCGAGATGCTGCCGAAGGATGCGGAGTGCCGCGTCCGTGCAATGGGCCGCATGGAGCGTGTCGGAATCGCACCCGGAATCCGGCCATCCCAGCCCGGCCAACCGCAGGAAGGGGTTGAGTTCACCCGACAGATGGAGAAGCCCGCCGGCACCCTTGAGCAGTTCTACGAACAGGCTCGACCCGGACCGCGAGGCACTGGCGACGACGATCACCGCACGGACCGCCTCAAGAAAGCCAACGGGTTCGGGAGGCCCCCGGCGGAACGATGCATCGACGCGTTCCAGAACCTGCGCCAGAACGCCCCGCCGGAAGGCGCCCGGCTCCGGCAGCCGGACGGTCGGTTGCCGGCCAGCGATCATGGGGCGACGCCCGGAACGTCCGTCCCAGCCCCGGCGGTGGCAGCAAGGACGTTCGACACCGTCATCGACGCCGGCAGCCCGTTAGCATGGCGCGGCGTGGCGCGGTTGAAACCCGCCTGACGGTCGGAGCCGACCTTCGCAAGCGTGAAGTCCTCGGATCCGGGCAGAAGCAATGGTGCGGCCGAGCTGTGACCGGCACGCCAGTCCGTACCGCCCACCCCACGATAGTCGCGGTAATCGGTGTTGCGCGCGTTTCCTGGATTGTTGTTCGGGTAGAAGTACTGGAAATGTTGCGGGTAATGGTGAAAATCCAGCACCGGTCCTGGCGTGTAGCTGTCATATATCCGCTGGTAGGAACGCCGCATCACCGCTTCGGGCAGGCCGTTGTAGTTCAGGAATTCATCTTGGACGAGGGCCTGCTCAATGGAGAGCCAGCGCAGATGGTCGACCTCGCTGCGGATGATGCCGCTCTGCACGCCCTGCTGATAGACGGTCGTGCCAGGCATGGCCGATAGGTATTTCACGCGCGTGATGTGCTTGTGCTCCTCTGCCCATCGGCACGCGTGGTCGAGTGACTCTTCGGTCTCGCCGGGCAGTCCGAGGATCAGCAGGCCGCTGAAACGGACGCCGGCGTCCCAGCTCTGCCACATGGTCCGGTTGGTGACGTTTTCGGAATTGCCCTTGCGCGCCGTCTTCAGGATGTTGGTGCCAAGCGATTCCACCCCGAACAGGATGATGTCGCAGCCTGCCCCCTTCATCCGTCCCAGCACCTCGGGATCGACATCGGCGCAGCGCGTCAGGCAAGTCCAGGACAGACCATGCTGGTCGAGCACATCGAGATAGCCCAGTGTCTGCGCCTTGTGCGCGGTGAAGGTGAGATCGACGAAAAAGATGAACTCGGTGCCGTACTGCTCGCGCAAGTGCCGCAGGTCGCGGTCGAACACCTCGGGCGACTTGACCCGTTCCTGCGGCGTCGTGCGGTAGCAGAACGAGCAGTCCATCTTGCAGCCGCGGCTATAGGAGGCGATAATCTGCGGCTGAAGCCCGCCCGGCCCTTGGGATTGCGGCCACAGGTCAAGGCGCATGCGGGGAAGGCTGTCGAGGTCGGGCATCTGGCCGCGCGGTCTGGTGGCACACGCCCGGCCATCGGCGTCTCGGTACCAGATCCCGTTGATCTCTGACAACTTACGCGGCCACAGCCCGCAGGCGAAACTGTCCAGCAGTTCCAGGATTGTCAGCTCGCCCTCGCTGATGACGGCGACGTCGGCAGCGGTGTGCTCCATGAAGACATGGGGCACGGAGGTCACCAGCGACCCGCCGAGGATGATGGGAAGGCGGGGACGTGATGCCTTGATAGCCGCCGTCAGCTGCTCGACGAACGGAAAATTGTCCTCGAAGGTAGCAATCCCGACGACGTCCGTGGAGTCGATGAGCTGGTCGTAGGCGGCCCGCACCGGGTCCAACTCGTAGCGCACGTCGATGATCCGTACCGGATAACCGGCATTGTGCGCGACCGTGGCGATGTAGGTGACCCCCTCGTAGGGCGAGGTCAGGAAGAACTCCCAGCCCCGCGGCATGCTGAAGGGCGATGGCCCAACAACGATCGAGAAGCGTGGCAGGGACGGATCGGTGCGGACAGGCGTGATGTCCTGCTGGCGCATCCGATCCATTAGCGCAATGTCCATGGGGGTGTTGGAGGTGGTGTAGAGGAACGGAGCCAACGAGGCAGTCTTCGGCATCGATCGACCTCCCTTGTGCCGGCTACACGAAGCCGGAAAGCAACGTCTGGAAACCCGTGGTCGCCGGCCTCGGCGTGTCCCGATGGCCGTCAAAACGCTTCAACGTAGGCTGAGCCTGAGCCGGGTCGTAAGCAGCGCCATGCGGACACGCCGCGCCCAGCGCAGGCCACGGTTACGGTCCTCCCTCAGGGAGCGGCATTCCGCCAGCAGCCGGAGAACCTCATTCGAAAGACGGTAGCGGAGCCGGCGAACCACCCCCGGCCAGATTCTGGCGCCTTCGGGCGACACCGGCTCGTAACCCAGCCGGCGCATCACCGGCCCTGCTGCCGCCTCCACCGCTGCGGTGTCGCGCGCCGACAGCCGGCCGCGAAACCTGCTAACATTGTCGGCCAGGATCGGCCGGACGGTGTTGCGCCAGTCGCCGGCCAGCCCGGCCGCCATGCGAGCGTCGTCGGTCTCGAAGAAGCGCAGCATCGTCGGTTCAAACCGTTCGCCAATGAAGTCGCAGATTCGACCGACCTCGGTGGTCGGGGCGGTAACCAGGGCTTCGTAATGGACGCGCAGCAGGTTGGCCGGAGCGAGGCTTTCCTCCAGGCGCAGGCCGAGGCCCTGCTGGGCAGCCCACAGGCGCGCCGTGAAGAAGGGATGAAACGGGTTGAAGACCGAGCTGCGGGACGAGAGGGCGACGTCACGCGGATCGCGGACCAGCCAGATCAGCCGGGCACCGGGATAGCGCGCCCGGATGCGATCGGTGTGATGGATCATGAAGGTACTTTTGCACCCCCAACGGCGTTTGCCTGTCGCCACGCGGTACTGATCGTAAATGCCGGCATAAAGGCCGAAGATATCGCGGGGACGCGCATCGCGGATCAGCGTTTCGCGGTCCGGGATCATCGGCCAGGGATGGATGTGGCGCTGGACGTGAGTCAGCACATCATCGGCCAGTCGCACGAAATTGGCATCCTCCTCCAACAGGCCGTAAAGCCCTTCGAGCGGTGCGAAGTAAGCCATGATATGCGGGGGGTGCGGGACCGTGATCGCCGAATGGGCGTTGAGGATGAGCCGAAGCAGGTTGGACCCTGACCGCTCCGTCCCGATGATGAAGATCGGGTCACTCGGCGGTTCATCAGGGAACAGCGCCGGCATTTACGGGATCCCCACCGCGATGGTGAACAGCATTCGGTCGACGATCCTTCCGTCACCGGCAAGGCGGACCTCATGATGCTTTTGGAAGCCGGGCGAGGCGGCGCGGTAGAGCGCGCGAATATGCTCCCGATTTGCTTCCGGGATGGCGCCGTTGTCCGACCAGAGGTCGACATCCTCTTCGCTGACATGGTTGTGAGCCTGCACCTCGCGACAGCCGGCGGCGCGGAGCAGGCCCGACAGATCGTCGGGCAGGAAGAAATTGCGCCGCACCGGATTGCGCAGGCGCAGGATCTCGAAATACTCCTCGCGGTCCTCCTCACCGTAGGCGCACAGGTTGACCAGGAGCACACGCCCGCCCTTGCGTGTCACGCGAACCATCTCACACGCGGCTGGGGCAGCGTCCATGAACTGAATTCCCTGGCGGCAGACGGTGATGTCGAACTCGCCATCCTCGAAGGGTAAATCCTCAGCCTGAGCGAGAACGAAGGAGTCGAGGAAGGGTGCGGCCTGAGACGCCATCGCCGGTGTGATGTCGACACCGACTATCTCCCCAGCAAGCGGGCGGAACGCTTTCGAAACAAGGCCCGTTCCGCAGGCAACATCCAGGACACGATCACCGGCCGTCGGCGCGGCTAGCGCCAGTACGCGCTCCATCAGGGCGGGATCGTTGCACCAATGGCTAGAACCGTCATAGCGGCCAGCACGGGCCGTGAAGTGCTCTACCACGTTTTGCAGCGCTGGTGCGGCATCAGGCATGGCGGGATCCTTTCCGGAAGCCGCAAAACGCGGCATGAGGATAGAAGAAAACGGGACCACTGACCTAAAATTGAGTTCGCCGTATGAAATCTCTTTATCATAGATAAAATATTTCAGTCAAACACGTTTTTAGGAAACAAAAAATGCATATGGATGCATTTAGGTTGCATTATCCCGCGAAATTTGCCATAAATGCGATATTATTGACAGAAAAATACAACCAGATGAAGGTTTGAGGTCGTCGCGAACCTGGGGGAAATGCATGGGAATCGCCTGAAGACATTCATGCTTTTTGAAGTGGCCCCCATTTCCCGGACAGTCGGCTAAGCTTGGTTCGCCCAGGAAGAAGGACGGACCCGATGACGGGGAAACGGGGTCCACTTCAAACTTCAGACGCGAGGAGCAAAACAGAAACGCCCCGGCTTTTTGGAGCCGGGGCGTTTCTGTGTGCTTGATGAAGATGCAAGCATGAGCGTTTTGTTTGAGCGTCTCTTATGCCTGAGTGACCTGGCGGCGACCTACTCTCCCACGTCTTAAGACGCAGTACCATTGGCGCGGAGGCTTTTCACGGCCGAGTTCGGGATGGGATCGGGTGTTTGACACCTCGCCATGACCACCAGGTCACCAAGGCATAAGACCGACGCTCATTCCCAAAAGCGCATATGCTTGTTCAGTGCAAGTGATGTGAGGAGTATCGAACTGCGGCGCATGCTGTCAAGCTGCTGTTTTGAGCAGGCTTGCTGCTGCGCATGGCGCGGTTTGTGGGGTCGAGATCAAGCCGATCGAGCGATTAGTAAGGCTTAGCTTCAGACATTGCTGCCCGTCCACATGCCTCCTATCGACGTGATGGTCTGTCACGGCTCTCAAGGGAGCTCTGGTTTAGAGGTGGGTTTCCCGCTTAGATGCTTTCAGCGGTTATCCCGTCCATACTTAGCTACCCGGCCATGCCACTGGCGTGACAACCGGTGCACCAGAGGTATGTCCATCCCGGTCCTCTCGTACTAGGGACAGATCCTCGCAAAACTCCGACACCCACGGCAGATAGGGACCGAACTGTCTCACGACGTTCTAAACCCAGCTCACGTACCACTTTAATCGGCGAACAGCCGAACC
>NZ_BADK01000069.1 GCF_000333595.1 Azospirillum sp. B506 | reverse complement strand
GCCAGCCGCGGCCTGCGCGAGGCGCTGCACGCGGCGGTCACCGATCCCGACCACCCCAACAGCCTGCGCTCCCAGGTTCTGCGCCTGCACCGCACCGCCTATTCGGTGCGCGACCGACTGTCGATGGACATGTGGCGCGTGGTATCGGCCATCGACCGGCAGACCCAAACCCCGAAAGCGCGCATGGACGCCGCGTCGCTTCTGCTGCGGCTGGACGACGTGATGATCACGCTTGCGGCCTTCTCCGGCCTTGAGCAGGAGAGCATGACGCGGGGGGCCGGCTGGCGCTTTCTTGACATCGGCCGGCGGATCGAACGGTCGCTGCACATGGTTGCGTTGATGCGCGGCGTTCATGTCGCCGATCTCGACCGGCTGGAGGAACCGATGCAGGCCGCCACTCTGGCCGTCCTGCTGGAGTTGGGCGAGAGCGTGATGACCTATCGCGCGCGCCACCTGACCAGTGTTCTGCGCACCCCCGTTCTCGACCTGCTGATGGGGGAGGAGGCCAACCCCCGCGCATTGGCTTTCCAGCTGGCGGCACTGGACCGGCATATGCGGGCGTTGCCCAAACAGGGCGTCGGTACCGGCACCGATCCAACCGGTGGAGCCCTGGCAATCGTCGCCGCTGCGCGCAACGCCCTGGAGCGCACCGACGCAATGGCGTCCAGCGAGGCCTTGCGCACCCTGCTGGACAGTTTGGCGATGTCACTGCCGGACGTATCCAATTTCCTGGCACATGCCTATTTCAGCCATGCCTTCGCACGATCGGCCTGACGCGATGACGCCTCCGTCCCCCGCTCCCGCCTCCGGCGACACCAGCCTGTCGACGCGCTATCGCGTGCGCCACGCCACAGCCTATGACTATGGCGAGGATGTGCCGATCTCCCATCACCTGCTGCACCTGACGGCCCGGCCGCACCCGCGCCAGCGCATCCGGCGCAGTCAACTGACCATCGATCCGGTCCCGGCGGTAAGAACGGAGCGTGTCGATTATTTCGGCAACACCGTCACCTATGTCGCCGTGCAGGAGCCGCATCGCAGCTTTTCCGTGATCGCCGAAAGCGAGGTGGAGGTGTTCGAGCCGCCGGCGCTGTCGCCGGAGAGTTCACCCCCCTGGGAGCAGGTTCGCGATAGCCTGCGCGGTCTGTCCGGACCGGACGACGGAG
>NZ_BADK01000070.1 GCF_000333595.1 Azospirillum sp. B506 | reverse complement strand
ATGACGGCACCGACTACCGCCAGACGCTGCGGGTTGCCGGACTCGAGGATCCGCGGCTGGTCTTCACCCGACCCGGCGGGTGGGAGCCGGGGCGCCGGCCGCGCGCAATGCCGGACTGGCGGCGGCGCGGCTGGGGCTGGTGGCGCCGCTGGATGCCGACGACCGTTTCCGCCCCGGCCGGCTGTCCGCCCTGGCGCCGCTGGCCCTGGCGCATGGCGCCGCCTTCGACAATGTCGCCGTGGTCCGCGACGAGGACGATTCGCCCCTGCTGCGCCTGTATGAGGACGGGCAAGCCCCGGCCCTGCTGGATGGAGAGCGGTTCCTGGCGACCTCGGTGCCGATGTTTCCGGTGGTGCGGCGCGATCTGGTGCCGGGCTGGGACCAGGACGTGAATTTCTGCGACGATGTGGTCTTCAACGTCCGGCTGCTCGATGCCAGCGGCCCGGTGCCGCTGGTGGCGACGCCTTTCTATGAATACCGCCAGCGCGCCGGTTCCATCACCTTTTCCGCCGACAGCGGGGAGCGGGCGGAACGCTGCTACCGCCATGTGCTGGACCGGCTGGCCGACGACGGGCTGGGCATCCGCAACGAGGCCCTGCGCCACCGCTTCACCCGGGCGATCGCCGCCAAGCGCGCCCGCAACGCTGCCTTTCAGGCCGCCTTCAAGGCCGGACGCTGCGCCAATTTCCAGGAATTCCTGGCGCTGGAGGGAGCGCAGGCGGACGGGTAAGGCCCGGGAGGCCAAGCCCCTGCTGGTTTTTCTTTACCATTCTGTGTCAGCTTTGGTGCGTCGCACATCGCCGGACCGGACACGGGTAACTCCCATGAATGCCCCGACCTGCTGCCTCGCCCGCATTCCTGCCAATGGCAAGTTCTGGTTGAAGAACGCGCGGGTTGCTGACGGGTTATGCGATATCAGGATCGAGAGTGGCCGGATCCGCGCCCTGGTCCCGGCCGGCGAGTCGCCCTGCTGCGCGCCGGGACTCGACCTTGACGGTGGCGGGGTGCGACGGATGGACGCCGATGCTCCGGTGATGGCCGGTGCTCCGGCCGATCTGTGGGTGACGCTGTGCGGCGGCCGGACGGTGCCGATGCGGGCGGGAAAGCTTGAGATCGCAAAAGCCGGGGATGACAGGGATCACGGAAACGCGGTGGACATGGACGGTTCGGTCCGTTGAACCTTCTCGACTCCGGATGTGAACTGAACGATATAGTTCGGCTTGCCCGGTGCCTCTGTCGGTTGCGCTGCGGCAAAGCGAAACCCGTACGGATCCCGGTTCCATGCGTCACACGCTTCGCATCGTCGCGCTCCTCGTTCTGGCGGCACTCACGGGCGGAGCCTACTGGTATTTCGTGAAGCAGGGCGGGACCGTTGCCGGTTTGACCGCCATGGTGAACGGCGCGCTGTCCGGCGGTGTGCAGGCCCCGGGGGGCGCCTCCGCTGGCGGAGCCGGGGGAGCCAAACCGCCGGGGGGCGCACCGCCGATGCCGGTGGAGGCTACCCAGGTCCGCATCGGAACGGTCGAGCGGACGGTGACCGCCGTCGGTTCGCTGCTGTCCAACGAATCGGTGGTCGTCCGGCCCGAGATCGCCGGCCGCATCAGCGAGATCGCCTTCAAGGAGGGCCAGCGCGTCACCAAGGGCACGGTGCTGGTCCGGCTGGACGACGCCATCGCTCGTGCCACCCTGGCCCAGGCCCAGGCGAGCATCGCCTTCTCCCGGGCCGAGCTGTCGCGCGCCGACCAGCTGGTCCGCCAGAACACCGGCCCGCTGCGCAACCGCGAACAGGCCGCCGCCAAGCTTCTGGCCGACGAGGCGGCGGTGCAGCTGGCCAAGGCGCAGCTCGACAAGCAGGTCGTCACTGCCCCCTTCGACGGGGTGCTGGGCCTGCGCAAGGCGTCGGTCGGCGACTTCGTCCAGGCTGGCAAGGACATCGTCAACCTTGAGGACATCGATACGCTGAAGCTGGACTTCCGCGTGCCGGAGATGTTCCTGCCGGCGGTGAAGGTCGGGCAGACAGTGAAGGTGGCGGTGGATGCCTTCGGCGGGCGCAGTTTCGACGGCACGGTGTACGCCATCGACCCGCTGGTGGATGTGAACGGCCGCGCGCTGGCGATCCGCGCCCGTGTGCCCAATCCCGACGGCTCGCTGCGCCCCGGACTGTTCGCCCGCGTGTCGCTGACGCTGACCACGGTGCCGGACGCGGTGCTGATCCCCGAACAGGCCATCGTCGCCTTCGGCAAGGACCAGTTCGTCTTCAAGGTGGTGGACGGCAAGGTCGCCCAGACCCGCGTCGTGCTGGGCGAACGCCGCAACGCGGAGGTGGAGATCGCCAAGGGCCTCGCCCCCGGCGACATGGTGGTCACCGCCGGCCAGCTGAAGATCCGCGACGGTGTGCCGGTGACGGTGCTCCCGACCAAAGCCGGGAGCTGAGGCGTCATGGTCCTGTCCGACATTTCCATCCGCCGCCCCGTCCTGGCGACGGTGATGAGCCTCGCCCTGATGCTGATCGGCATCGTGTCGTACCAGCGCCTGTCGGTGCGCGAATATCCCAAGATCGACGAGCCGGTCGTCACGGTGGAGACGACCTACAAGGGCGCCTCGGCCCAGATCATCGAAAGCCAGGTCACCCAGACGCTGGAGGACAGCCTGGCCGGCATCGAGGGCATCGACGTCATGTCCTCGATCAGCCGGGCGGAGAAGTCGCAGATCACCCTGCGCTTCCGGCTGGACCGCAACGTCGATGTCGCCGCCAGCGACGTGCGCGACCGGGTGGGCCGTGTCCGCGCCCAGCTTCCCAGCGAGATCGACGAGCCGGTGATCGCCAAGGTTGAGGCCGACGCCCAGCCGATCATCTATCTTGCCTTCTCCTCCGACCGTCATTCGCCGCTGGAGGTGACCGATTTCGCCGACAGGTATGTCAAGGACCGGCTGCAGAACCTGCCTGGGGTGGCGCAGGTCCGCATCTTCGGCGAACGCCGCTTCGCCATGCGGCTGTGGCTCGATCCGCAGCGGATGGCGGCCTACCGGGTGACGCCGCAGGATGTCGAGAACGCGCTGCGCCGGCAGAATGTCGAGATTCCGGCCGGCCGCGTCGAGAGCGTGGCGCGCGAGTTCACCGTGGTGTCGGAAACCGACCTGCGCACCCCGCCGGAGTTCGAGGCCATCATCCTGCGCGACGATGCCGGCTATCTGGTCCGGCTGCGCGACGTCGGCCGGGCGGAGCTGGGTGCGCTGGACGAGCGGGTCAGCGCCCGCTTCAACGGCCGCGGCGCCGTCGCCATCGGCGTGGTGAAGCAGTCCACCGCCAACCCGCTGGACGTGTCGAAGGCGGTCAACGACGCGCTGCCGAAGATCACCGCCGCCCTGCCCGACGGCATGGGGGTGGACGTCGCCTATGACAGCTCCGTCTTCATCGCCAAGTCGATCGACGCGGTGTTCCATACCATCTTCGAGGCGATCGTTCTCGTCGTTCTGGTCATCTTCTTCTTCCTGCGCTCGCTGCGGGCGACGCTGGTCCCGCTGGTGACCATCCCGGTGTCGCTGATCGGCGGCTTCGCCCAGATGTATGCGCTGGGCTTCTCCATCAACACGTTGACCCTGCTGTCGATGGTGTTGGCCATCGGCCTCGTCGTCGACGACGCCATCGTCATGCTGGAGAACATCTTCCGCTATGTGGAAGAGGGGATGAACCCCTTCCAGGCGGCACTGAAGGGATCGCGCGAGATCGGCTTCGCCGTCATCGCCATGACGATTACGCTGGCGGCGGTGTACGCGCCGATCGGCTTCATGACCGGGCGTACTGGGCGACTGTTCACCGAATTCGCGCTGACGCTGGCCGGTGCGGTGATCGTGTCCGGCTTCGTGGCGCTGACCCTGTCGCCGATGATGTGTTCCAAGCTGCTGAAGCACGAGACGAAGCACGGCCTGTTCTACCGCGCCATCGAGCGCTTCCTGGAGGGGATGACCGACGGCTACCGCCGGCTGCTGCGCCTGTCCTTGCGGGCGCGGCCGCTGGTGCTGCTGGTCGGTCTCGGCGTCGCCGCCGCCAGCTATGTCCTGTTCACCGGCCTGAAGTCGGAGCTGTCGCCGGTCGAGGACCGCGGCACCATCGTCGGCATCGCCATCGCGCCGGAAGGCTCCACGCTGGACTACACCATGGGTTATGCCCAGCGGATGGAGGCGCTATTCCGCCAGATCCCGGTGCTGGAGAAGTTCTTCGTCGTCGTCGGCTTTCCGGTGGTGAACCAGGGCATCGCCTTTGTCCGCCTGATCGACTGGGACCAGCGCGAGGTGAAACAGCAGGCGATCACCGCCCAGCTTTTCCCCAAGATGTTCGGCATTCCCGGCATCCTCGGCTTCGTCACCAACCCGCCCTCGCTGGGCCAGAGCCCGATCGACAAGCCGGTGAACTTCGTCATCCAGACCTCGCTGCCCTTCGAGGAACTGCAGGCGATGGTCAACGCCATGATGGCGGAGGCCCGCAATTTCCCCGGTCTGACCAACCTCGACACCGACCTGAAGCTGAACAAGCCGGAGCTGCGGGTGTCGCTGGACCGCGACAAGGCGGCGGACCTGGGGGTGGATGTCGACACCGTCGGCCGCACGCTGGAAACCCTGCTGGGCGGCCGGCAGGTGACGCGCTTCAAGAAGGACGGCAAGCAGTATGACGTGATCGTCCAGGTGGCGAACGTCGACCGCCGCAACCCGGACGACATCGCCGGCATCTATGTCCGCGGCGGCACCTCCGCCACGGGGGGAGCCGGGCAGATGATCTCGCTCGCCAATCTGGTGAAGGTCGAGGAGCGGGTGGCGCCCAAGGAGTTGAACCACTTCAACAAGCTGCGCTCCGCCACCATCACCGCGACGCTGGCGCCGGGAACCTCGCTGGGCGAGGCGCTGGCGGTCATGCAGGCGGCGGCGAACAAGGTTCTGCCGGCCACCGCCCAGACCGACTATGCCGGCCAGAGCCGCGAGTTCCGGGAATCCGCCACCGGTCTCTACTTCGTCTTCATCCTGGCGCTGGCCTTCATCTATCTGGTGCGGCCGC
>NZ_BADK01000071.1 GCF_000333595.1 Azospirillum sp. B506 | reverse complement strand
ATCTTTTCAGGGCGTGGCACTTCTGATCATCTTCATCAACCATGTCGGCGGGAATCCGCTGGCCAAATTGATGCCCGCCCGGTTCGGTCCATCGGATTCGGCCGAGATCTTCGTCTTCATCTCCGGCTACGCCATCGCGCTGGCTTATGGGCCGGTCCTGGCGGAGCGCGGCTTCGCCGCCTGCCAGCGCAAGGCGCTCGACCGCTGCCGTCAGCTGTGGGTGGCCAACATCCTGACCATGCTGGTCAGTGCGCTGGTGGTGGCGCTTGCCGTCCATGTCGGCGATTTGCCGATGGAGGCATCGAACCGGTTGCAGAGCTTCGCACCGCTGTTCGACACCCCGGTCACGGCGATGGCGTGGACTCTGGTGCTGATGTATCTGCCTTTCGCCTTCGACATCCTGGCGCTCTACATCCTGCTGGTGGCGGTGGCACCGCTGTTCCTGTGGGCCCATGCGCGCTTCGGCTATGCGGCAGTCGCACTGTCGGTGGTACTTTATCTGGTCGCCCAGGCCACCCCCGGGCTGATCCCGCCCAACCTGTGGGACGAGGACTGGAACTTCAGCCCGCTGGCCTGGCAATGCGTGTTCTTCCTCGGCACCAGCTTGGCCCTGGCGGTGCGCAGCGGCCGGGTCCGGCTGCCGCGGTCGCGCTGGCTGCTGGGCGGGGTGCTGGCGTTGTTGGGCGGCATGGCGCTGTGGAAGTTCGCGGCATCCGACCTCGGTGAGGCGCTGACGCCGGTGGCGCTGCGGGACTGGCTGCCGGACGAGACGATCCCCTGGACCGACAAGGACACGCTGGGACCGATGCGGCTGGTGCATTTCCTGGCGCTGGCCTGCGCGGCGGCACTGCTGGTGCCGCGGGATGCGGGATGGCTGCGCTCCGCCCCCGCCCGCCTGCTGGTCGCCTGCGGCCGCCATTCGCTGCCGGTCTTCTGTGTCGGTGTGGTGTTGTCCATTGCCGGCTCCGCCCTGCTGGTGGTCGAGAGGAGTGCTCCGATGGTCCTGACGGTGAATCTGGTCGGGACGGCCGTGCTGCTGGCGCTTGCGCTGGTGCTGGAGCGGCGGCGGGTCCGCCGGCAGCCGGTCAGGCAGCCGGCTGCTCCATCCGCCGCTGCGGTGCCGGAAACGCCCTGAACGGAGGCTCTGCTACGGCTGGGCGTCTTGAATCCTGCGGCGGGTGAGCGCATAATTCGACCATGCAAGTCAACCCGGCCATACCGTCCTACCAGACGTTGAAGCCAACCCCGCAGCTGACGCCCGCGGCGCAGGTCGCCATGTCGCCGGCGGTTCAGGCGGCGCAACAGACCGCCCCGTCGGTGCGCACGCAGACGGCAACCGCCCCCCAGGCGGCCGGCAAGTCCGACCATACCCGCGACGCCCGCACCGCAACCCAGGGCAACCAGTCCATCGATACCGCCGCCGGAGCGCTCGGTGCGCGGGTGAATGGCCAGGGCTACCAGCCGCGCGGCTCGCTGCTGAACCTGTCAGTCTAGGCAAACCGAAGCAACCATCCTCCCGATCAGGGGAAAGGCCGCAAGCGGCGCGGCGGATCCACGCTTTTGCCGGCCGATGCATTTCCCATTTCCCAAAATAAACAGGGCCTTCCTCCCATTCCGGAGAAAGGCCCTGTTTAACCCGGCCGGGCTGGGAACTATTACTTCAGCTCGTCCATCGTGTCGATGACCTGGCTGACGATGCCGTATTCCTTGGCCTCGTCGGCCAGCATCCAATAGTTGCGGTCCGTGTCCTTGGCGACTTTTTCGAACGGCTGCCCGGTCTCACGCGCGATGATCTTGTTCAGACGCTCGCGCATGCGGATGATTTCCTTCGCCTCGATGGCGATGTCCGTCGCCCGGCCGCCCGTTCCGCCCAGCGGCTGATGGATCAGGAAGCGGGTGTTGGGCAGGCAGAAGCGGTCTTCCTTGTTCGCCGCCAGATAGATGTGGCAGCCGGCGCTGGCGACCCAGCCCGTGCCCAGCATCTTCACCCGCGGCTTGATGAAGCGGATCATGTCGTGGATGGTGTCGCCCGCCTCGACATGGCCGCCCGGCGAATTGACCACGACGGTGATGTCGTCGTCGCTCTCATGCGCGAGCGCCAGCAGCTGAGCCGACACGACCTGCGCCAGCTTCATGTCGATCTGACCGAAGATCAGGACCGTGCGCGCCTTGAACAGGCTCTGCTGCACGGCGGCGAACTGCGGCTGGGCGCTTTCCTTCGACTTCTCGTCCGGTTCCTTTTCGGGTTCGTCGTCGAACCGGGTGTATCCGACCTGCGCCATTGATGTTCTTCTCCCTGGTATCGGAAGCGGGGTATCGGGACCGGGATTCGCCGCCGGAGGAATGCCCCGACTGCTGTCCCGCTGCCGCATGCGCCTTGCCTGCTTCACCACATAGCCCGTCCGGGCTTCATGTTCAACGTCCGGCGGGCCAAAATCGATGGAGCCGGTTGCGCTTCCGGTGTCGCACCGCCACACTTCACCGCCGAACACTGAGTGCAGTTGGGCAGGGGGTGCGGTGGAATGTCCGAAAGCGGTGCGAAGCAGGGCGTTTCGGTCATCATCGCGGCCCATCGCGCCCACGACACCATTGCCCGTGCGGTGCAAAGCCTGCTGGAGCAGGCCTTAAGGGGTGGGAGGCGGTGATCGTCAGCGATGACGGCACCGACTCCGC
>NZ_BADK01000072.1 GCF_000333595.1 Azospirillum sp. B506 | reverse complement strand
GCATGCGCGCACCTGTCCGCCCGCATCGGGAACCAGGATGCCGCGGCTGCGCCCGTCGTTGGACAGGCCGATGCCGCGGATGACGCCGAGGATGCGGTCGCCGTCGCGGACGGCATCCTCCAGCCGTTTCAGCACCACGCAGGCGGCTCCCTCGGCGGGGATCAGCCCATCGGCCTCGCGGTGGAAGGGGCGGCTGCGGCCGGTGGGGCTGAGGGCGTTCAGGGCGGTGAAGCCCATGTGGAGGAACAGGTCGTCGCCACGATTGACACCGGCGGCGATCATCAGGTCGGCATGGCCGTCGCGGAGCTGGTCGCAGGCCAGCTTGACCGCGTAGAGCGAGGAGGCGCAGGCGGCGTCCAGGCAGAAGGCGGGGCCGTCGAGGCCGAGCGCGCGGGCGGCCAGCCGGGCGGGCAGGCCGGAGGAGAAGCGGTTGGCCGGGTTCGGCCGCTCCCGGTCCAGCCAGACCGCCTCGGCATAGGCGGTGAGGCTGGCGGTGGGATAGGACAGGTTTCCGGCGATCAGGCCGCAGCGCCGGGGTGGGGCGACGTCCAGCCCGGCTTCGCGCAGCGCCTCGCGCCCACAGTGGACCAGCCAGAGCACCAGCGGGTCGAGCCCGGCCAGTTCCTCCGCCGGGCAGGCGAAGCCACCGGGGTCGAAAATGGACTCGAAGCCCTGGACATAGCCGCCGCGGTCGGTCGCCGAGCGTTCGGGCGCCTGGGGCGACAGCGCCCGCGCCGGATCGACGCGCCAGACGCCGGGCGGCACCGGGCGCAACAGATCCCGCCCCTCGACGACGGCCCGCCACAGCTCCGCCGGGCTGAGGGCGCCGGGCAGCACGCAGCCATGGCCGACGATGGCGATGGGCGGGACGGGGCTCATGCCGAACGGCCGATGCAGGAGACGACCGAGTCACTTCTGTCGTCGGTGGCGGCCGGCGCCTGGGCCAGTTCGCGCAGCATGAACGCGGCGCCGTCGGCCGGGGCGATCAGGTCGACCGCCATGCGGCGGAAATGCTGCTTCAGCGCCGGTCCGACCATGCCGCCGTCCCAGGGCCCCCAGGCGATGGCCTTGACCGTGCAGTCCGGCCGGCGTGCCGCCTCGGCCCGTGCCACGGCATTGAGCACGCCGTTCGCCATGGCGTAGTCGCACTGCCCGGCATTGCCGTGCAGCGAGGCGATGGAGGAGAACAGGCAGATGATTCGCAGCGGGTCCTGGCGGGTGGCGTCCAGCAGGTTGGCGATGCCGTCCACCTTGGTGCGGAAGACGGCGTCGAACTGCTCGCGCGTCTTGTCGCCGATCCGCTTGTCGGCCAGCACCCCGGCGCCATGGACGATGCCGGAGATCGGGCCGGCCTCGGCACGGACCGTGGCCAGCGCCTGGGCGACGGAGGCGGTGTCGCGCACGTCGGCGCGGCAGTAGCGGACGCGGGCACCGGCCGCTTCCAGCCGGCGCAGCGTGGCGCGGGCCTCGTTGGCGGAGAGGATGGCCTTGACCGTCGCCTCGATCTCGCGCGGCGACCTGCCGGCGCTTCCGGCAGTGCTGTGGCTTGCGATCACCGCCCGGCGCACGGTCGCCTCGTCGGCATCCTCGGCAAGGCCAGGCAGGACCGGTGCGGCGCTCGGGTCGCTGCGGCCGAGAATGACCAGGGTGGGACGGATGCGGCGCGACAGCTGTTCCAACGCCACGGCGGTCACGCCGCGCGCGCCGCCGGAGACAACGATCACCGCGCCCTCCGGCAATGGCAGCGGACCGTCCGCCGCATCCTCCTGGCGGAGGGTACGGACGAGGCGCCTGCCGTCGGCGGTCAGGCGGACCTCGGCGTCGCCGTCACCGCCGGCGATCTCGGCGGCCAGGAGCCGGGCCAGTTCGGCGGCGGAGCGGCTGCCCCGTTCCACATCGATGGCCTTGAGCCGCGCCGCCGGCCACTCATGGGCGGCCGTCAGGACGAGTCCGCCAAGCCCCAGCCAAGCATTGTCGCCGGTCTGGACGGTGACGAAGGCGCCGCCGGTCTCGCCGAAGCGGGGAGCGGCGGCCTTGGCGGCGGCAAGGGCACGCCAGTGCAGGTCGGCGGTCGAGGCGGCATCGGCGCCGTCGAGACCGGCCAGGAACAGCACCGCGTCGTCCCGGTCGTCCGGCTGTTCGGCGATGCGGGCGGACAGTCCCCTGGCCGACAGCAGCGCCACCAGTTCGGCGGCGACGCCGGCGGCATCGGGAATCACGGCGACACTGGTCAGGCCGCGCAGCATGTCGGCGCCGGGGGCCTTCCGGTCCTCCAGCACCGGGCGGCTGCGGATGGTGCCGGCCGATAACGCGGGCAGGGTCTGCGTTTGAGGGGCCGGCGCCTGTGCGGCGGGCGTGCCGCCCTCGATACGGTCGATCACCGCGCCGACGGTCTTAAGCGCCGTCAGTTCGCGCATCTCGACCGCGGCGAGGTCCGGCAGGCGTTCGACCAGGGCGGAGAAGATCTCCACCTGTTTGATGGAATCGATGCCGAGACCGGCTTCCAGCTCCATCTCCGGGCTGAGCATCTCGATGGGGTAGCCGGTCTTCTCGGCGACCAGACCCATGAACAGCGCGCCGACATCGATGGCGGGAGCGGCTGGCTTGGCGGCCGGGGGTTCCGGGACAATGGGAGACGGCGCCGGAGTGGCGGCGCGGCTGTCGGCCATGGCGAGGATCTGGCCGATGGTCTTCAGCGCGTTGAGTTCACGCATGTCGGCGTTGCCGAGCGCCGGGATGCGGTCCTGCAGGGTCGAGAAAATCTCGACCTGCTTGATGGAATCGATGCCGAGACCGGCCTCAAGCTCCATCTCCGCGCTCAGCATGTCCACCGGGTAGCCGGTCTTGTCGGCGATCACGGCCAGAACGATGTCGCGGGCGTTGGCCGCGGGCGGGGCGGCGACGGGCGTGGTGACGACGGGAGTGGGGGCGGGGACTGCCACGGGCGGCAGCCTGGACGGAGCGACGGGTTGCGGCGCCATGGGGGCCGGCGCCTGCCTTTGCACCGGCGGGGCGGGCGGCGTGGCAGCCTGGATCGGCAGGGCCGGCGCAGACATGCCGGCCTGATGGGCCGGAACGCCGCTCAGGCTCTGGATCGCCTGACCGGCGACAGCCAGGAAGGCCTGATGGCTTTCGGCGATGGCGCGCTGGAAGGCGGCATGGGCATCGGCGACATGGTGATAGATCGTCTCCACCGACGCCGCCGCGACGGGGGTGGGCGCCGGCTGCTGGGAAGGGGAGGTCGTGACCATGATCGGAGTTTCTTTGCTGGACGTGGACGGGGCCGGGCGGGGCGGAACAGGCGCGGATTGAACCGGCACAGGAGGGGGCGGGGCCGGCGGGGCAGGCACGGGACGCGGCGGATTGGGCCTGGGCAGGGCGGAGGCGCCGCCCGGCGGCGGATAGATCTTGCCGAAATTGGCGCCGGAGATCCGGACTGCGGCCGGCGACGGCGTCTTGGGCCTGCGCTCCTCGGCGAAGCCGGCCCACAGCGCGTCGAAGTCGATGTTCACGCCATGGACGGCCAATGCGGCCAATCCGTCCAGCAGGCTGGCGACGCCGTTGGCGCCACGACGGTCCAGCGCCACCGCCAGATGCGGGCGGTCGCCCAGGCATTGCCCGACCAGATCGGTCAGCACGGCACCGGGACCGACCTCGACGAAGGCCCGGACCCCGTCGGCATGGAGCGCTTCGACCGTCTCGCGGAAACGGACCGTGCCGGCGATCTGTCCGGCCAGCAGGTCGCGGGTCTCGGTTTCGCTGTAGGCGGCGGCGGTGAGGTTGGCGTAGACCGGGACGGCGGGGGGGCGGAAGCGCGTGTTCTCCAGGACGGCGCGGAAGGTCTTCGACGCTTGCGCGACCACCGGGGAATGGAAGGCGCTGGCGACCTTCAGCCGGACCACCCGCAGTCCTTCGCCTTCCAGCAGGGCGGCGGCTTTCTCGACCGCGGCGCGGGCACCGGAGAGCACCACCTGATCCGGCCCGTTGTCATTGGCGAGAACCACCTCCAGCCCCGGCAGGAGCGGGGCGACACGGTCGCGTCCGGCGGCAACCGCGATCATGGCGCCGTCGGTGCCGGCTGCGGCCTCCTCCATGCAGCGGGCGCGCTCGAAGGCCAGGGTCAGGGCGGTGTCGCGGTCGATGGCGCCGGCGGCGCACAGCGCGGTGATCTCGCCGAAGGAATGGCCGGCGACGGCATCGGCGCGAAGGCCGGCGCGCTCCAGCACCGCCAGCAGGGCGAGGCTCGCCGTTCCGATGGCCGGCTGGGCGTGGATCATGCGGGTCAGTTCGGCTTCCTGCGCCGCCGCGTCTTCCGGGGCGAAGGCGGGCGGCGGGAAGACCAGGCGGTGCAGCGGCGGCCGGCCCGCCGCTTCGGGCAGCGCGGCTTGGCGGTCCCAAACGGCACGGGCCTCGTCGAAGGCGACGGCGAGGTCGGCGCCCATCGCCAAATACTGGCTTCCCTGGCCGGGGAACAGGAAGGCGATCCTGCCACCGATGGCTTCACCCACCGCCAGATGGATGCCCAGAGTGGAGAAGGGCGTGGAGAAGGGCGCGGACTGTTTCAGCGCTGTCGCCAGCCGCGCCTCGAACTGTGCGGCATCGGCGGCGACGATGGCGAGCCGGTGCCGGGCGCCGGGATCGAAGGCGATCTGGCTGTCGCGGGCGACCCTCTCCAGACCCTCCGACCGGACACGGTCGGCGAGGAGGCGGGCAGCGTCCGCGACGGAGCGCGCATCGGCACCGCCGACCAGCACCAGCGCCCCGCCGGCCCACAGGCGGGAGGCGGCTTGCGGGCCGGCATATTCCTCCAGCGCCACATGATAGTTGCTGCCGCCGAAGCCGAAGGAACTGACGGAGGCACGGCGGAGTGCGCGGCCAGGGCCATCCGCCTTCACCCAGGGCCGCGCACGGGTGTTGAGGTAGAAGGGGCTGCTGTCCAGATCGAGGCGGCTGTCGGGCCGCTCGACCTTGATGGTGGGCGGCAGAACCTTCTGATGCAGCGACAGGGCGGCCTTCAGCAGACCGGCGGACCCGGCGGCGGCCTTGGTGTGGCCGATCTGCGATTTGATCGAGCCGATGGCGCACCAGGAGCCGGCATCCGCATCGGCTTCGCGGAACACCCGGGTCAGGGCGGTGACCTCCGCCAGATCGCCGGCGCGGGTGCCGGTGCCGTGGGCCTCCACCAGCTCGACGCTGCGCGGGTCGTAACCGGCATCGGCATAGGCGCGGCGCAGGGCGACCGCCTGTCCCTCGGGGCGGGGCGCATAGACGCTGGTGGCGCGGCCGTCGGAGGAGGAGCCGATGCCGCGGATGACGGCATAGATCCGGTTGCCGTCGCGCTCGGCGTCCTCCAGCCGGCGCAGGGCGAACAGGCCAAGCCCCTCGCCGACGATGGTGCCGTCGGAGGCATCGGAGAAGGGTCGGCAATCGCCGCTCCTGGACAGGGCCGGCGTCTTGCTGAAACACATGTACATGAAGATGTCGTTCAGCGCGTCGACGCCGCCGCTGATGACCATGTCGGAATGGCCCAGCTCCAGCTCGTTCACCGCCATCAGCAGGGCCGACAGCGAACTGGCGCAGGCGGCGTCCACCACGCAGTTGGTGCCGCCGAGGTCGAGCCGGTTGGCGATGCGTCCCGCCACCACATTGCCGAGCACGCCGGGGAAGCTGCTTTCCTGCCATTCCACATAATGGGACGCGATGCGGTCGCAGACGGCGGTCACCTCCTCTTCCGGCAGGCCGGCTTCGCGCAGGGCCTTGACCCAGACCGGCCGCTGCAGCCGCGCGCCCATGGTGCCGACCAGCTCGGTGGCGGACGCCACACCGAGGACGATGCTGGTCCGGCTGCGGTCGATGTCGCGGAACTGCGTGCGGCAGGCCTCGTCCAGCACTTCCTTGGCGACGATCAGCGCCAGAAGCTGCGCGGTGTCGGTGGCGCTCAGCGCCTGGGGCGGGATACCGAACTCCAGCGGGTCCAGCGTGGCCGGCGGCAGGAAGGCGCCGCGGCGGCAATAGGTCTTGTCCCGCGCGGTCGGGTCGGGGTCGTAATAATCCTCCACCAGCCAATGGCTGGCCGGGATGTCGCCGATGCAATCCCGGCCAGTCAGGATGTCGCGCCAGAAGCCGTGCGTGGTGCCGGAGCCGGGGAACATGGCGCCGATGCCGACGATCGCGATGGGGTGGCGGTTCTTCAAGGCCGTCTCGGAGGTTCGGAGGGGGAGTGGAGCGGAAGGGGCGTGCCGGCGGATCAGGCCAGCCGGCGCGGAACCCAGGTGAAGGCGGCGGCCGGAACCGGCAGTCCGGCCGTGCGCATCTGCTGGGCGCGGGTCACCACGGCGGCACCCTCCAGCAGGTTGCGGGCGATCTGTTCGACCGTGCGGTTCTCCGCCGCTTCCAGGAAGCTGCCCTTCACCCAGTCGTTGAAGGCGCCCATGGCGGGGCCGCACCAGACCTGGAAGTCATGGCGCCGCGTGGAGTCGTCCAGCATCGGCCAGCGGGCGGCGTTGAACAGATACCAGCGGAAGACCAGCGCCATGCGGTGACGGGGATCGGCCTCGGCCCGGGCCAGTTCCGCCGGGTCGCGGACGGCGAAATGCTCGCGGGTCTGGCGCCAGATCTCCTCCAGCGGGGCCTGGAAGACGTCCTTCTCCAGCATCGCGCGCTCGCCGGCGGGGAGGTCGTCCAGGCCGGTGTGGCGGCAATACAGCTCGTACAGGCGCTGGGCGCGGAAGGGGAACAGGGTGCCCCGCTTCATCACCTGCACCGTCACGCCCATCTCGAATGGTCGGAAGGCTAGACGGGCGCCGCCGGGCCGGTCAATCGGCGCCGGGGCGCGCCGGCCGCGTGGCTGATCTGCGCCCCGCCATCGCGGGCGGAGGCGGTCTCACGACTCCGCATGCAGGATCCGGCATTCGTCCGAGGCGTTGATCGCCCAGGACGATCCCGACAGCAGCATCGTGCCGATATCCCCCAGGCCGCTGCTGCGGAAGCTGACGCGGTGGGCACGGGCCAGCGGTCCATTCCTCCAGAAGCA
>NZ_BADK01000073.1 GCF_000333595.1 Azospirillum sp. B506 | reverse complement strand
CGGCACGCAGATAGCCGCGCCCCCAGGGACCGCCCTGCGGGTCGAACACGCTCACGCTGTCGATCAGGCGCAAGCGGCCCTGGGGGATGGCCGGGGTGCGCTGGTGGCAGCCGGCCAGCTCGAACCCATCGCCGAAGCAGGCGAAGGCGCGGCCGGCGGTCCAGAGATCGAGCTGTTCGGCGGTGAAGGCGCGGTGGCGTGACGGGCAGGGCAGCGGGTCGAGGCGGGCGCCGGCCTTCGGCCGATCCTCCTCGGCGCTCCACAGCACGCCGCCGGAGTTGGCGAGTTCGCGGTCGGTGAAGAATCCGGCCTGACCGTTGCGGACCGACAGGACCAGCCGGTCGCCGATGCGGCAGTCGTAATGGAAGAAGAACAGCCCGACCTCGCCCATGCGGGCATGGCCGTCGATGTGGATGTCGTAGCGCAGCGTGTCGCCGACGCGGGGGAGGCCACCCTCATGGCAGGTCATCTCGCAACCCAGCAGGCGGTAGACGCGCTCGCCCCTGTTGCGCAAATCGGCGCCGAGCCAGGAGATCAGCAGCAGGTCGGCCTGCCCGGATTCGATGGCGAGACCCACCGGCATGCGGCCGTTGTGCAGATACCAGGCATCGGGCGTCACGTCCGTTTCGGTGACGATGGAGCCCAGCCCCATGCTGCCCGGCTCGCCGGCGATGGAGACGACGCGGTCGACCAGCAGCAGGGGCGGCTCCGGCATGCGGACCTGACGGGCATAGCCGTCCTGCTGCGCGAACAGCGGGCCGAAGATGTCGGATATTTTGCCGGAGGCGAGGATTTCCAGCTGGGTGCGATCCCAGAGGGGGGAAAGTCTCCTCTCCCCCTCGGGGAGAGGGAGGACGGACAGCCCCGGTATGCCGAAGCCGTTCAAGTAGGTTCTGTGCAGGTCCGATGCGGTCTTCAGGTAGCCGGTGTGAAGCTCCGCCGTCCGGGCGAGGATGCGGGCGATCGGACTGTCGGTCGTCGGGGCCGGCGCCGATGCCGCTTCGGATGCCACCGGCTCCGGCGCTTCGTCCTGCGGGCGGCGGGCGGCCAGATCGGCGGGCGGCAGGCCGGCGACCGGCGGCAGCGGCGGTGCCGGGGGCATCGGTTGTCCCAGGGTCACCACCACCGGGGCGGCATGGGCGGCGAAGGTCAGGGGCAGGGCCGGCGGCGGCGTGGTGCGGCGCTCCAGGCGGCGGGCGACCTCGGCCATGGCGGGGTCGAGTCCGGCGGTGAACAGGTCTGCTGCGACGTGGGCCAGCTGCTCCAGGGGCGCGCGGCCGGGATGGTCCAGGCTGACCGCCAGATGCTCGTGGCCGGACAGGGTTGCGGCAATGGCGCGGGACAGGGCATTGCGCGGGCCATGCTCGACGAAGATCCGCACGCCGTCGTCATGGGCGCGGCGGATGGTGCGGGGGAAATCCACCCGCTCCAGCGCCTGACGGGTCAGAGCCTCCGCGCACAATGCGGTGGAGGGCGTGTAGGACCGGCCGAAAGCGTTTGCATAGACGGCGATGCCCGTGGCCGGCGTGGTCTCGCGGCTGTGGATGCGGCGCCAGAGCGGGGCGCAGGGTTCCAGCTCGGCGCAATGCACCACCATATCCTGGCCGAGCGGCAGGGCGCGGTGCGCCCCGATGCGGGAGATCGCATGCCGGCAGGCCCCGGCATCACCGCCGATCACGCAGTCCTGCGGCGCGTTGACGATGGTGATCGACACGCGGGAGAGGCCGGCCAGCGCCGCCTCCACCTCGCCGACGGGGGCGAGCAGGCGCCAGTTGCGCCAGTCGGCGGTGCCCGGCTGCCCCCAGAACTGGGCCGCGGCGAGGCAGTCGCCGGTCAGATGGCGGCCATAGATGCCGGAGGCGGCGATCTCCGCGAACATCGCGCCCATGTCGCTCCAGACACCGGCGGCGAACAGCGCGTTGGTCTCGCCGGAGGACAGGCCGAGCACCGCCTGGGGCCGCAGGCCGAGAACGCTGCGGCTGACCTCCGCATGGGTCTGGCAGATCAGCGCACAGCTCTGCAACTGGGCCATCGCGTCGAGCGGGGCGGCGGACCCGTAGAGACGCTCCGCCGCACGGGCCAGGATGGGAAAGCGTTCGGTGACGGCCCGGCCGATGTCCGGCATCGACAGGAGCAGCTCGCGGCCCATGCCCTCGTAAGCCGCGGCAGCGCCGGTGAAGACAAGCGCGAGCGCGCCGCCGAGCGGCCGTTCGCGGAACCGGATGCCGTCGGCGGCGGCCGTGCGCCCTTCGGCAAGGGAGAGCGCGCGGGACAGGGTGTCAGCTTCCTTGTCGGCCTCGCAGGCGAAGGACAGGCGGACAGGGCCTTGCCCACCATCCGCGCCACGCCGGATGCGTTCGCACAGCTCGATGCGGGTGGCGGCGGCGAACCAGCGCAGGCGCACCGGGGGCGGCGGCAGGGCGGGGTGGACGGCGGTGCCGCTTTCGACGAGAAGCGCATCGGCCGCTCCGCCCAGGGCTTCGACGGTGACGCGGGCGCGCAAGGGGCCGGCGCTCAACCGGGGGCGGGCTGGGCCGCTGGAGGGTTGCAGGCGTCCGCGGCAGGCGACGATGGCGGCGGCGACATGCAGCAGGCCGGACGCCGCGTGGGCGTGGCCGAAGCGGCCGGTGACCGGGCTGGCGCCCTGCGGACCGTCCTTCGGGCCGGCGATGGTGAACTCCGATTCCCCATCGGCCGAAAGGTCGAGGATGGCGTGGATCGTCTCGTCGGCGGCCGAGGCGTCTCCCACGCGGCGCAGGACCAGGGCCACCGCGGCATCGCTGGGCGTGGCAAGGTCGGGGCGCAGTGCGGCCAGGGCGCTGCGGTGGACCGGTTCGCAGGACAGGTCGACGGCGCCGACGACCGCCGCATCCAGCTCGCCGGTCACCAGGGCGCGGGCGGCGATCCGCAGGGACGCGATGCCCGACAGCTCCTCGGCCGACACCGAATGGCTCGGGCCGCGCCAGTCGAACTGGGCGTTGAAGCGGTTGGCGACGATGTTGGGCATGGTGCCGATGACGCCGGCCGCGTTCAGCGGCGGGCCGAGATCGACGCGGGCGTCGGGGCCGCAGAGGTCGGCGAGACGCACGCCCAGGCCGCGCCGTGCCACCTCGGCATCGCAGCCCATGCCCATCAGCACGCCGGTGGTGGCGGCCGGCAGGGCGGGGCAGTCGGCGACCGCCTGCCCCACGGCCGTCATCGCCAGCAGTTGCTGCGGCAGGGCATGGTGAAGGTCTGCCGGAGGAACGCGGGTGGCGGCGAGGTCCAGCGTGATGCCGTCCAGGGCGCGCGGGGCGTCCGGGGTTGGCGGGGCGGCCAGTGCCGCGGCGAAATCGTCACAGCCGGTGGCGGCGGCGGTGACGACCGACAGCCCGACGACGGCCACGCGCAGAGGCGGCGGGGATGCGGCCACCACCTGGATCGTCGAAGGGGAGGGCTGCCATTCCTCCAGGACCAGATGCGCGTTGTTGCCGCCGAAACCGAAGGCGCTGATGCCCGCGCGGCGGGGGCCGTCCGTCTCCCACGGCTCCGCCCGGCCGAGCAGGCGGAACGGGGAGCCGGCGATCCCGTCCAGCGGCGCGGCGTCGGCGTGCAGGGTGGGTGGGCGGATGCCGGCCGCCATCGCCTGGACCACCTTGACCATGCCGGCCAGACCGGCGGCGGCGATCAGATGGCCCAGGTTGGATTTCAGCGACCCGATGGGGACGCCCTCACAGCCGGCGAAGACCCGCCCCATGCTGGCGATTTCGGTGGCATCGCCCACCGCCGTTCCGGTGGCGCGACCAGCCCGGCCGGCATGTTCAGCAGATAGATCATCGCCGGCACCAGAAGAAACCCGCCGCCGATGCCCATGATCGCCACCAGCATGCCGCCGACCGCACCGATCCCCGCCGGCAACAGGGCGGAGATATACAGCTTGGAGCGCTGGAACCGCATCTTGAAGGGCAGGCCATGCAGCCAGATGTGGCGGTGCAGCTTGCCGCGCCTGGCCGTCG
>NZ_BADK01000074.1 GCF_000333595.1 Azospirillum sp. B506 | reverse complement strand
AGCACCGACAGCACGCCGGGCGCCAGCAGCATCGGGTCGGCGAAGCGGATCAGCAGGAAGCCGCCGCCGTTGATGACGCCGGCATGCAGCAGGGCCGACACCGGGGTGGGCGTCTCCATCACCTCGGTCACCCAGCCATGGGTGGGGAACTGTGCCGACTTCAGCAGGGCGGCCAGCGCGATCAGCCCGGCGGTGCAGACGGCCAGCGCACTGCCCTGGAGGACAGCTTGGCCGGCGCGGGCCACCTCCGCGATGGTGGCGATGTCGGAAGTGCGATAGCCGACCGCCAGCAGGATCGCCGCACCGATCAGGGCGGCGTCACCGGCCCGCGCGGTGACCGCCTTCTTGCGTGCCGCCCGCCGCGCGGTGGGCCGGTCCGGGTAGAACAGCAGCAGCCGGTGCAGGAACAGGCTGGTGGCGATCCAGGCCATGACGAAATGGGTGAGGTTGCCGGCCTGCACCAGCAGCAGGACCGATGCCAAGGTGGCGCACAGCCAGCCGGTGAAGGCGCCTTGCCGGTCCTCGCCATCCAGATAGGTGGCGGTGTAGCGGACGACGGTCCAGCCGACGAAGGACACCAGGACCAGCATCGTCGCACTCACCGCGTCGAGCCGCACCGACAGGCCGATGCCGTGGGCGCCGATCAGCGGGCTGGTGCCGGCGCCGGCAAGGGCAAGCAGTCCGGCCGACAGCAGGGCGACGATGACGGCGGTCAGCGCTGCCGCCTCTGCCGCACGGGGGACGGAGGCGGGGCGTCGTCCAGGATCGCGGAACCCGGCAAAGGCGGCCAGCAGAAGGGCCAGAGGTGCGAGGAGCGGCAGGAGATGAGTGGACAACGCGGTCTCTCCGGAAATGCGTGAGGAGCCTATCCCTTCGATCTAGCAGCGTCACGGACTGAAAAAAAATTCATTGTTCTCGTGGTATCGTTCGGTAAAATCGAACGATGCGCGAGCTGAACTACCATCATCTCTTCTATTTCCGGGCCGTCGCCCATGACGGGAACCTGACGCGCACGGCGGCGCGGCTGAACCTGACCCAGTCGGCCCTGTCGGTGCAGATCCGCAAACTGGAGGAGCGGCTTGGCCATGCGCTGTTCGAGCGCGAGGGCCGTCAGCTTCGCCTGACCGAGGCGGGGCGGATCGCGCTCGACCATGCCGATTCGATTTTTGCCCTGGGCGAGGAGCTGGTGGGCACGCTGAAGGACGCCGGCCGGACCCGGCGGGCCTTGCGGGTGGGGGCGCAGGCCACGCTGTCGCGCAATTTCCAGATCGGCTTCCTGCGTCCGGTCCTCGGTCAGGAGGATGTCGACGTCATCCTGCGCTCGGGCAGCCCGGCGGAGCTGTTGCAGGCGCTGGAGGCGCTGAACCTGGATGTGGTGCTGATGAACCGGCCGCCGGCCGGCGATGCGGCTTCCCCCTTCGTCGCCCACAGGCTGGCGGAACAGCCGGTCACTCTGGTGGGAACACCGCGGCGGGCCGCCGGCGGCGGCACCATCGCGGAACTTCTGAGCGGTCATCCGATGATCCTGCCGACCGCGGACAGCAGTGTGCGCACCGCTTTCGATGCGCTGGCCGACCGCATCGGCATCCGCCCGCAGATCGCCGCCGAGGTGGATGACATGGCGATGATGCGACTGCTGGCCCGCGAGGATGTCGGGCTTGCCGTGCTGCCGCCCATCGTCGTCAAGGATGAGCTGGCGTCCGGCCTGCTGCACGCCGCCGACGTGCTTCCCGGCATCACCGAGACCTTCTATGCCGTCACCGTGCGGCGCCGGTTTCCCAACGCGCTGCTGCGTGCCCTGTTGCAGGCCGGCAGTCCGACGGTGGAACCGGACTGACGGCCGGTCGCTTTCTCTCCACATCGCCGGAAAACGGAAGCGCCCGTGGCGGCGTCGATAAGTTGCTTCGAATAAGGCGATGCCACTATTATTCGTGGTGCACAGCTTTTATTAAAAGTTGAAGCGCTCTATAATATCCGCGTCCGTTTCCAGAAGTTCGTTTCCCCGGAGAGCATGACATGGTGGAGCTTGGTGGCGCGCCATCGGACGCGCGGCATCTCACAATCGATGAACATTTGGGGGAGCGTTTGAGCAGGGCGCCCCTGTTGTCCGGCTTTTCCGATGAGAACATCCGGCAGCTGGCCTCCATCATGGACGGCCCCATCAGGATCCCGCAGGGCAGGCTCCTGTTCGAGGAGGGAGCGCCGGGCGACACCCTCTATTTCATCCTGTCCGGCGGTTTCGAGGTTCTGAAGCGTGACGGCGGTGGAAGCGCCCTTCACCGGCTGGCCCTGCTGACGGCTGGACAATCCATCGGCGAGGTCTCGCTGCTGGACAGCGGTCCGCGTTCCGGTGCGGTGCGTGCGGTCGAGGACAGCGAGGTCGTGGCGGTTCCGATCGCCCGCCTGCGCGAGCAGCCCGATCCGCATCTCGGCATCGACAGCCGGCTGAAGATCAACATGGCCTATGAACTGGCCGCCCGCCTGCGCCGCACCAACGAAGTGACGGTGGAGACCCTGCGCCGCCAGTTGAGCGAGGCGGAAAGCCGGGTGGAGATGAGCAAGTTCATCTACCGCCTGCTGGTCGGCCTGTGTTTCTACATGTTCGCGCTGGGCGTCACCACGGCGCTCAGCAAGGTGGTTCCCGACACCTCGCTGATCAGCCTGCCGATCCTGGTCGGCTTTGCCTTCGGCGTCTGGCGCACCGTCAAGACCAGCCCCTGGCCGCCCAGCACCTATGGTTTCACCTTGGAGAACTGGCGGGGCAACGCGCTGGAAGGTGCGGTGCTGTTCATTCCCGTCGCGCTGCTGGTCGTGCTGCTGAAATGGATCGGCGTGACTTTCATCCCGGCCCTGCAGGGGGCAGCGGTGTTCGACTTTCCCCGCTCCACCGGTCTTTTCGGCGGGGAAGATCTTTTGAACGGCAGCGCCTTTGGCGCCTTCACGCCGATCCAGGAGACCATCGCCCGCGGCACCCAGGCGTCGTTCCAGCTGTTCCTGACCAGCAAGCACAAGACGCTGGAAGCCATCGTCCTGTCGAACATGCTGTTCAGCGCCACCCACCTGCATGTGTCCATCATCCTGGCGCTGGCGGTGTTTCCCTTCGGTCTCTACTGGGGCTGGATCTTCGCCCGGCAGGGATCGCTGGTCGGCAGCAGCGTGTCCCATGCCATCCTGGGCGTCTTCGGGCTGATGATCGTCGGCATTCCCGTCTTCTGAAGCCCCGGCTATTCCGCAAGAAACCATCCGGCGAGCGCGGACAGCCACGGGTCGCTTGCATCGGTCGCTTCGCCTGCCGCGATCCGGCGGGCGAGGTGGGCCAGTGGGCGGTCCGGCGGGATCGCGTTCAAAATCGCCTGAACCGTCGCCGCACTGGGCTGGGACAGTCCGCGGGTCGTTGCCAGCGCCTTTGCCGAGGCTTCGAACGCGGGACGCGGCTCGTTGGGACCCTCGTCGGCCGCGGCGGGGCCGGCGCTGTTGATGGCGTCGAGCACCGTCTTCTTGCGCTCCGCCAATGGCAGGCTGGCCAGCTCCTCCGGCCAGAGCGGCCGGCCGATGTGGATGTCCTGGCGGGCGAAGCCGAGGGGGAAGTCCAGACGCTCGGGTGCTGGATCGACCGGCAGGGCGCCGGCGAAGCGGATGGGAACGATGGGGATCCCCAGCTTCGCGGCCAGATCGAGGAAGACCCCCGACAGCCGGGTGACCGGCGTCCGGCAGGACAGCGAGCGCGTCCCCTCCGCATGCACCATGATCGAAAGTCCGTCCCGCGTCACCGCGTCGCGCGCCTGTTCGATCAGCCCCAGCATGGCGGCCGGATCCTCGCGGTCGAACAGCATCATCATGCGGGGCAGGCGCAGCTCCGGAGACTTGCCGCACAGCGTCAGCAGGCTGCCGAGCCAGGTGTCACGATGTTCGGCCTTGGCGACGGTCAGGATCGGCCGGTCGGTCAGGGCGGCGCCGACCAGCGCGAAGGTCAGGGATTCCACCGCCACCTGATGATTGCCGAGGAACAGCGCGCCGCGCTGGCGGATGCGGGCGAGCTGGTCGGGTTCGGCGACACGGACCTGCCCGATGAATTCGCTGGCCAGTGCCAGGAACAGATCCTCCACCGCCCAGTCGCCGGTGCCCAGATGCGACCGCCAGAAGCGCTGCAGCGGGGCAAGATCAGGAGCGGCAGGGGCCCTGCCGGTCACCAGCCAGTCGGCGCCCTCCTGCACAATCGACAGCGGGATGGGGGTGAGGGGCGCGGCGGGGCAGCGGGCGGTGTCGCCCTCGACCGTCACGCTTCCCGGATGAACGCCGAACTGCTCCGCGGCATGTTCCTTGGCGGCGATGGCGCGGGCCATCCCGGCCGGGGTGCCCGACACCGCATAGATGCTTTCCAGCGTTCCCGGCAGCCAGTTGCTGGCCGCCACCTCACGGGCGTTCAGGCGCGAGGTGCCGGTGTCGAAGCGGGACAGGCGCACGCCGGGGGCGGCCTTGCGGTCGCGCAGGAAGGCCCGGCGGGCCAGGGCCGGCGCCTTGCCGAGGGCACCCTTGGGGAACAGCACGTCGGCCAGCTCCATCTCGGCCCAGACCCGGTCGCCGGTCAGCCATTGCAGGCGGGAGCGGGCGCGGCCCTGCGGGTCGAGCGGCAGGGCGCGCACCTCGATGCGGACCATGCCGTCACGCGGCGTCGGGCCGAAGAAGCGCAGCCGTTCGATGCTGCTGGGGTAGGCGAGCATCCCCGCCGCTCCGTCGCCCCACCAGAGTTCCGGCGCATGGCGCGGCATGGCGTGGAGGCCGGCATCGAGCAGCGCCGGGCCGATCGGTCCGGGCACCCGTGCCGCCCTGGCCGCGTCGAGCATGGCGGTGGCGCCTTGGGAACCGGTGCGCAGGTCGCTCAGGATCTGGAAGGCGGGACCGTGGAACAGCTCGCCGGCGCCATAAGGGCAGGGGGTGGGGCGAGGGTTGTCCAACGGGGGGAAGGGCGGGGGCGGGTCCGGCCAGCCCGCTTCGCGATCCGCCGCCCGAACGACCCGGCCGCTGGCGACGGTCTCGCCGCCCTGCCGCAGCGTGACGCGGCCATCGGGCGCCGTTTCCGGGAGCAGTGTCGCCGGCACCGTCACCCAGCGCTGGACCCGCACATCCTCAAGGGCGACGAGCGTGCCGCCCGGAACGGCTGCGGCGATGGCATCGGCGAGGCAGGTGAGCGGGACCGCCGGGACGGTGTGGGTGGGGCGATGGTCGCCGAGCCAGGGGGCACTGTCCAGATCGAAGCGGATGCCGCCGCCCTTGCGGCCATCGGCGCTATAACCGTCTCCGGGAGCGCCCGGCACCAGACGCGCCGCCAGCCCCTCGACCTCGTAGATGCGCAGATCGTCGGCCCACAGGCTGCCGCGGGCGACGGCGAGAATGCCGCGTTCATCCCGCTCGATCCGCACAATCTCGATTTCGGTGGCGACGGTGCGGTTGGTGGGGACGACCTGACCGCGGTATTTCCAGCGCAGGGGCTCGTCGAGCGCGGCGCCCTCGAAGCGGGGCGAGGGCAGTTCGCCGTCGAACCCGGCGAGCAGCATGGCGCGTTCCAGCAACTGCAGCAGCGCCTCGACGCCGAGCGAGCCGGGTTGGACCGGATCCTGGAAGAAATGGGCCTTGAAGTACCAGGATTCCGGGTCCACCGCCTGCCGTCCGCGGGCGAGACCCAGGCCGGCGGCACCGCCCTGCGGCCACCAGCCGGTGATCTCGTCCACCATGCGCAGCATGCCCTCCGCGACCTTGGTTCGGCGGGGTTCGGCCGCCGGCCGCGCCGGCGGGATCCCGCGTGCGTCGTCGGCGGGCAGAGGCGGCAGGCCGGTCTGCTTCGCCAAGGCGGCGGAGGCGAAGAAGCCGAAGGCGGTCTCCAGTTCCATCAGCGGCCGGTCGTCGACCCAGGCGCGGACCTTGAAGGCGATCAGGGTGATGCCGCCGGCACGGGAGAAGCGGGTCAGCGCCGCCTCGGTGCGGACACGGGCATCGGCGGGCGTCACCTCGGCGAACACGCGCGCGGCGTCGCCGTCGAGATTGCGGATCGCCAGATCCTCGGTGGAGCCGAGCGCGAAGCCCATATAGGACGCCAGCCAGCCGCAGGGCTGGAGCAGCACCTCCATCAGCACGCAGAAGGGCATCACCGGGGCGGCGTTCTCGGCGAAGTACCAGGCCCCAGGCTCCACCGCATAGTCGACCAGGATGGTGCCGCCGACGGTCGGCTCCCCGGCCGGGCAGTTCACCGACACCACGCTGGTCATGAAGTGATAGGGCGGACCGGGCAGGCGCGGCACCCGGCCGGCGTCGAAGCGGGCATACATGCTGCCGAAGGCGGCGGACGGCGCCCCCCAGGCGCAGGCCAGCAGCGCCTCGTGATCGCCGCGCACGTCGCCGCGGGTGCCGACGATGCGCGGCGCCTCCAGCCGTGCCGGCAGGGCGTGCCGGCCCTGACCGAGCGGCCAGTCGGGCACCAGCCGCAGTGCGAAGGCGCGGCAGTGGAAGACCTTGAAGCCGTCGGCGCTGCATAGCAGGGCGGCGCGGACGATGGGGGTGGGGCCGTCCTCGATCTCCTCGACGAAGACTTCGTAGACCAGATGGTGGCTGGCGTCGGGGATCACCTGACCGCGGCAGACGAAGCGGGCAGGCTCGTCCGGCACCGGCTCGAACCGCCAGGCATCGCGGCCGATGGGCGAGCCGCCGGCCGCCATGAAGGTCG
>NZ_BADK01000075.1 GCF_000333595.1 Azospirillum sp. B506 | reverse complement strand
GGATGTGCTGCGCGACGCCATCGTCATCGTCGCCGTCGTGCTGGCCGCCTTCCTGTGGAGCGCGCGCACCACCGCCATTTCATTGCTGGCGATTCCGGTGTCGCTGATTCTCACCATCATCACCCTGAAGCTGATGGGTTCCACCATCAACACCATGACGCTGGGCGGCATCGCCATCGGCATCGGCCAGCTGGTGGACGATTCGGTGGTCTATGTCGAGAACACCTTGCGCCGGCTGGGCGACAACCGGCGGCGGCACCGGCCGCTGGAGGTGATCGAGGTCATCATGCGCGCCTCGCAGGAGGTGCGGTCGGGCATCATCTACGCCACCGCGATCATCCTGCTGGTCTTCCTGCCGCTGTTCGCCCTGCCGGGGGAACAGGGGCGGCTGTTCGGCCCGCTCGGCATCGCCTACATCGTGTCGATCTTCGCCAGCCTGCTGGTGTCGCTGACGGTGACGCCGGCGCTCTGCGCCTATCTGCTGCCCAACATGAAGCATCTGGAGGAGTCGCATGATGGTCGGCTGATCCGCTGGCTGAAGCGGCTGAACGGCCGGGCGCTGGGATGGGCGCTCGACAATCCGCGGGCGCTGCTGGCCGCCGCCGCCGGGCTTGTCGTGCTGTCGGCGCTGGCCCTGCCGCTGCTGCCGCGCTCGTTCCTGCCCCCCTTCAACGAAGGGACGCTCTATGTCCAGCTGCTGAACCGGCCCGGCATCTCGCTGGCCGAATCGAGCCGTGTCGGGGCGATGGCCGAACAGATCATCCTGCAGGTGCCCGAAGTGGTCAGCGTCGCCCGCCGCACCGGCCGCAACGAGGACGACGAGGACCCCGATCCGGTGAACAGCAGCGAGTTCCGGATCCGCGTCGGGCTGGACGGCCGCAGCGGCGCCGAGTTCATCGAGGATCTGCGCGACCGCCTGTCGGTGCTGCCGTTCGATCTCACGGTGACCCAGTTTCTGACCTCGCGCATGGAGGTGGCGCAGAACGGCGTGCGCGCGGCCATCGTCATGAAGATCTTCGGCGAGGATCTCGGCACGCTCCGCATGCTGGCAGGCCGCTTCCGCGAGAAATTCGACGAGATTCCGGGGCTGCGCGACCTTCTGGTCGAGCAGCAGGTCCAGGTTCCGCAGATTCGCATCACGCTCGACTACGAGCGGGCCAAGCTGTTCGGCGTGACGCCGGCGCAGCTGGCGCAGGCGCTGGAAAGCCTGTCGAACGGCCGTACGGTGTCGCAGGTTATCGACGGCGGCAAGCGCTTCGACGTGGTGCTGCGCCTGTCGGATGCCGACCGCACGCCGGAGACCCTGGCCCAGATGCGGATGGAGACCCCGGCCGGCTATGTGCCGCTGTCCTCCGTCGCCACCATCGTCAACGCCGCCGGCCCGAACCAGATCATGCGCGAAGCCGGCATGCGCCGCATCGTGCTGACCGCCAACACCGACGGGTCGGACATGTCGGCCATCGTCGCGCAGATGCGGGCGAAGATCGCCGCCACCCCGTTGCCGCCCGGCTACAACACGCTGCTGGAAGGCAGCTTCCGCCAGGAGGAGGAGAGCCGGCCGGTGATGGCCGGGCTGTGCGCGGTTTCCATCGCGCTGGTGTTCCTGGTCCTGTACCAGCGCTACCGTTCGGTGGTGCTGAGCCTGATCGTGATGGCGAACATCCCGCTCGCCCTGATCGGCTGCGTCGGCGCGCTCGTCGTTTTCGGCCAGGATCTGAGCCTTGCCGCCATGATCGGCTTCATCGCGGTGACCGGTGTCGCGGTGCGCAACGGCGTGCTCAAGATCAGCCATTTCATCAACCTCGCCCTGCATGAGGGGGTTCCGACCGGCCGCCTGCTGATCATGCGCGGTTGCGAGGAGCGGCTGACGCCGGTGCTGATGACCGCGCTGTCGGCCGGGCTGGCGCTGATCCCGCTGCTGTTCTCGTCCGACATGCCGGGGACGGAAATCCTGCATCCGGTGGCGGTCGCCATCTTCGGCGGGCTGATCAGCTCCACCCTGCTGGACACGCTGACCACCCCGGTGCTGTTCCAGTGCTTCGGCCAGGCGGCGCTGGAGCGGCTGCGCGTGGTGGCCGAGGGCGACCTCGCCAGCGAGACCTTCTGATCCACGAGGAGACAGCATCATGGAGCCGACCTCCCTGACCGTCCTGGTCGTCACCGCGTCGCTGCTCGGCGGCATCGCCATGGACGTGGGCATGAACACGCTGCAGAATTGGTACGATACCTTTTACCAGGACGCATTCTGGAGCAACCGGACGGTCAGCCCGGAGCTGGAGGCCCAGCTCGCCCGCGAAGAGGCGGAAATCGACCGGCTGATCAGAGCCAGTGACTTTGTGAATGAGGAAAGCGCGAAACCATGAACTCGAACCGTCCGGCTCGTCGTCCGCTTCCCCTGGCCGCATTGGCCCTGGTCGTCCTGGCCTCTCCGCTGGCGGCCGGGGCGCAGACTGCCCGCGACACGCCCCCGGCGCAGGTCACACCGCTTGACGGGGATTTCGTGGCGACCACCCGGATCAATGTGCGCGAGCAGCCCTCCTCCCGAGCGCCCCGCATCGAGCTGGTCGATGGTGGAAGCCGCCTGCGGGTGACCGGAAAGGTGGCCGACGCCCCCTGGTACAGCGTGGTGACGCAGAGCGGCAGGAACGGTTTCGTGTCGGCCGACCTGCTGCGCGCGGCTGCTCCGGCGACCGGCGGTGCCTCCAGCCCGGCGAACGCACCGGTTCCCGTCTCCACGCCGGTTCCCGCGGCCGCGCCTCCCGTCCCTGCGCCCGCACCGGCCGATCCGGCCCTGCTGGAGCGGTTGGACAAGCTCCAGGCCCGCCTGGACGAGATCGAACGGAAGCTGGCGGCGATGCCAGACCTTCAGGCCCTCGTGGACCGTGGTGCCGGAGATGCGTCCAGGATGGAAACGCTGAACTCCACCATGGATTTGGCCAAGGGAATGATGGAGACCCTGTCCGCCTTGCAGGAACAGGCTTCGACCCGGCTGAATGAGCAGCGCGAGGAATTCGGGAAATTCAGCGACCGGTTGAAGTCGGTCGAGGACGACATGCAGCCGACCGTCGAATGGATCAAGCAGTGGAAGGACAAGGCTCCGCCGTTGGCGGATGAGGCGAAGGGATGGTTCGCGACCGCCACCGGGACCGTGTCCGGCTGGATCGGCTCCTGGATACCGTGGGGGGCTGGCGCGTTGTGATCCTCATTCCGGCCACCATAGCGGCAGGCATCGGACTGCCTGTTTGAAAACTTCACTGAAAGAACAGGGAAGCCCCGCCATCCCCAGGGGAGGCGGGGCTTCCGATCGGCACGATGTCTTGGGCGTCTTGCAGCTCAGCCGGTGGCCAGCAGATGCTCCTCCAGGGCCGGAGCCGCGTCGAGGTCGGTCCATTGCAGGGACTGGACATAGCGGTTCGCCATGCAGCCCTGCTCGTTCAGGCGGAACAGGTGGAGCCAGCCATTGTCGAACAGTGCGCGCAGGTCGGGATGGCGGGCCAGGACGTCGTTGATCGCCTCCTGCGGTGCCTCGACCACCACCGACAGCCGCAATGGGTCATGCATGTGGCGGTCGCCGTCATGGACCGACTGCCAGGGCAGGCCGACACGCAGCAGGCCGCCATTGCCCTCCACCACGCCGATTCCGCCGGTGACGTTGTGCAGCAGCTTGTTGCCGGCACCAAACAGCGTCGGCGCCACGGTGGAGCCGTAATATTGCAGGCTGATCCAGCTCGCCACCACCACCGGCGCGGTCAGGATCAGTTCCAGCACGCGGAAGCCCTCGTCCTGCCGCCAGTCGTAGCTGTGCAGGAAGCTGGTGCCCTGCAGGTCGCGGCCGGCGGTGCGGCTCCGCGGCGCGGCGATGAAGGCCCGGCAACCGGCAAGGCCCCATTCCGGCCGGATCTCCGCCCAGTCGCGGCTGCGCCGGGCGATGTCGTCCGCACCGGCCGCCCGCGGCAGGCGGAGAGCGCGCTCTCCGCGGGCGATGGCTCCGGCTGCGGCAAGCCAGCCCCGCACCCGCATCAGGTCGGCGGTGTGGGTGGGGGAGGGGCTGTCGCCGTCATAGAGCGTCACCGCGTCGGTGGCGGTGTCGTGCAGCGCGCCGACGAACAGCGTGTCTGCCGGGATGGCGATGCCCTGGCCGGCGAGGGCGTCCCGCACATCCGGATCGTTGAGCAGGCCGGCGAGCAGCCGGGCGTTCACCTCCCCCGAATAGCCGCCGCAGGCGCCGCATTGCAGGGCGCTGGCGTGCGGGTTGTTGACGGTGGTGGCGCCATGGCCGGCGAGCAGGACGATGCGGGCGAAGCCCTCGGTCAGCGACATCGCCCGCAGGATGGTCGCGGCCATGGCGGCCCGCTCGGCCACCGGCAGCGCCGGGTCGAGCCGTGGCGCCGGGTCGTCGGGAGCCTTGGTTCCCGCAAGAGCGAAGGCATCCCGCAGCAGCTTGCCGGCATAGACCGGTCCCATCGCCTCGACGAAGGCGAAGGACGAAACGGCGGCGAGCTTGAACCGGCCCCAGGCGCGCGCGGCCCGCGCGGTCAGACGCGCCTTGGCGTCGCCGGCGCTGTGGTGGTCATGACCATGCTCATGATGTTGGCAGCAATCCGTGGTCCGCGATCCGGCCTTCGGGGTCAGCAGAACCGGGCAGCGCGCCTCGTCGACATCCGATGCGAAGCGCCGGTGTGACAGGGCGAGACCGAAGAAGCCGGCGAAGCCGATGGTCTCGATGCCGGGATCGACCGATTCCAGGGCACGCCGGAACACCTCCGACCGCACGTCGATGCAGAAGGCGGCCTGCAGGAGGGGCCGTTCCGGCGACGGGCTGACCGGCGGCACCTGCGCGAATCTGTCGGCCAGGACCCGCTGGGCGGCGCGGTCGGCGGCGTCCTGGAGGATGGCGTCGACGATCTGGTCCGCCGTGGGGACCACCGGCTCGGCATGGGCGGCGCAGGCCGCCCGCCAGCGGTCGGCGATCCGCTGTTCGTAGCGGTCGTAGAGCGCCTGTTCCCAGACCAGACGGATCGCCAGGAAATCGGTCAACGTGCTGTCGAAACCGCCGGCCAGTTCCGCTTGCCAGAGCCGATGGCGGGCGACTTGCGCCCAGCCGCCGAGGCTGGTCAGCAACTGGTGGAAATAGGTCTCGCAGGCGGCCGTCGGCAGGCCGAGCCGGGCGACGGCTGCGGCGAGCGCCTGCCCTGCGGTCTCCGGTCCCTCGGCGACCTGGGTGGCGAAGCCCGCCAGGCCGAGGATTTCCGGGGTCAGGTCATGGGTGGCGACGGCCCGCCACGCGCCATAGGCGGATTTGCCCTGCGGTGCCGCCCACAGAGCCTGTCCGGCGTCGAAATAGCCGGCGGCCCAGCCGCCGAACCGCTCGGCGATCAGGCCGGGCCAATCGGTGCCGGACGCCTCCGCCGCCAGATCGGCGACGGTCGGCAGCGCCTTCGGGGAGGGTCCGGCGGTGATGGCGGCGGTCTTCAGGGCGGCCAGGGAGGCCGGTCGTTTGGCATGGGGCGACGCCGCCAGGGCCCCGGCAAGATCGTCGTCGGTGATGGCGCCGGAGGCGATCCGGTCCTGATACCAGGAGCGCGGCATGGTCACGGCGATGCCGGCGACCCGGCCGAGGCGGGCGGCGGTCTGGGCGAGGCTTTCCCCGCCCTGTCCCAGGAATGGGTTGACGGCGACGCTGGAGGCCAGCGGCCAGACCGGCGGGATCGCGCGCACCGCGGCAGCGGCGACGGCGGCAAGCGCGGGGGTGCGGGCCGCGGCGGCGTCGATGGGCTGGGTGTTCATCTGGATCGTCCTTCCGGGATCAGGAAATCTTGCGCACGGACCAGCCGCCGAGCAGCCGGTCGAAGACGGCGTTGGCGTAGAGGCCGTTGGACAGGTGGACCCGCAGACCGGCGGCGGCCGGGTGGTAGGCCCACAGCGGGAACATCGACTGGGCGATGGCGACGAGGCCGAAGCTGACCACCACCAGCACCAGCAGCGCCCATTCCAGGGGGCCGGGGGCCGGCGTCTCGGGCAGCGGCCCGGTCAACGCCCATTCGGCGACGCTCTGCAGCGCGAAATAGGCGGTGGAGGCGGCGACGGCGTAGAGCGCGGTGCGCCGCGTCAGAAAGGCCGGGGCTGCACCGGCCAACCCCTGCGCCAGCAGATAGGCGACGCCGAAGATCAGGATGGCGCCCAGTGCTACGGCCTGCGGCGGCTTGGCGGCGAAGCCGAACAGCGCGCCGAAGACGACGTAGGCCACCGCGTAGATCGCCAGCGCCGCAAGGAAGGCGCGGCCGACCGCGGCACCGTCGGGAACCGCCACCGGGCCGGGGCGCCGGATCGCCGCCACCCCTTCCACCGCGCCGCCGGCCGCCAGGAAGGCATGCGCCT
>NZ_BADK01000076.1 GCF_000333595.1 Azospirillum sp. B506 | reverse complement strand
CCGGCATTGATGACCGAGCAGTTGACCTGTCGCCCAGCAGCTTCACCGCGCCGGAATCGGCATGGCGGACCACCAGCGCGTCCAGGTGCATGGCGTTCAGCGTCATCGCCGTGTCGATCAGGGTCTCGCCCTTCTTCACCGAGCTGCTGTCGGTCGACATGTTGATGACGTCGGCCCCCAGCCGTTTGCCGGCCAGCTCGAAGCTGGTGCGGGTGCGGGTGGAGTTCTCGAAGAACAGGTTCACCTGCGTGCGGCCGTCCAACAGGTCGGACTTCTTCACGGGGCGGCGGTTCTGCTCGACATAGCCATCGGCGAGGTCGAGGATCTGGGTGATCTCGCCGGCCCGCAGCCCCTCGATTCCGAGGAGATGGCGGTGCGGGAAGACCGTATCGGGGGGCGGGTTCGCGCTCATGGGCGCGGACTATAGGAGCGGTCCGTTACGCCCGCAAGCCGCTCTATACGGCGCTTTTCAGACCGCTTCCGCCTCCTCGAACAACCACTCGTGGAAGGCCATCACCTTGGGCCGGGAAAAGTAATGCTGCGGCGCCACCACATAATAGGCGAGGCTTCCCGGCAGCCGCACCTCGAACAGCCGGACCAGCCGTCCGGCGGCGATGTCGTCGGCCACCAGCACGCCGCGCGCCAGCGCGATGCCGTGGCCGTTGATCGCCGCCTGCAGGGTGAAGGACGAATCGTCGAACCGCAGGCCGCGTTCGGTATCTACCCCCTCGATGCCCGCCGCCCGGCACCACACCGCCCAGGAAATGTTGTAGTCGTCGTGCAGCAGGGTGTGGTGGCGCAGATCGTCCGGGTTCACCAGCGGCCGGTCGCCGGACAGCAGCGACGGATGACCGACCGGGAAGATGTCCTCGGTCAGCAGCCGTTCGACCCGCAGGTCCGGCCATAGCCCGTTGCCGAAGCGGATCGCCAGATCGACGTCGTGGCGGGCGAAATCGACCACCTGCGCCGTGCTGTGCACCCGCACGTCCATTTCGGGGTGGCGCTTCTGGAAACGGACGAGCCGCGGCACCAGCCATTTGGAGGCGAAGCTGGGCATGGTGGAGATGGTCAGCGTGCCGCTGCTGTCGGCGCGGATCAGCCGGTCGGTTGCCTGGGACAGCGTGTCCATCGCCTCGCGCACCGGTGGCAGGTAGCTCTGCCCGGCCTCGGTCAGTGCCAGCGCGCGGTTCATTCGGCGAAACAGCGGTAATCCGAGCCATTCTTCCAGCGCCTTGATCTGATGGCTGACGGCGGCCTGTGTCACATGCAGCTCGTCGGCCGCCTTTGTGAAGGAAAGATGGCGGGCGGCGGCCTCGAAGGCGCGCAGCGCGTTCAGTGGGGGCAGGCGGCGGGACATGGCGGAGGAGGGATCCGTGGCTGGATTCGGATTAGCAAAGCTAATCGATTCTATGAGAAAGCGTCGTTTGTCGGCAAGCGCCCTCTGCCCCATTCTCAGTTGCACAAGCGATCACACTGAACGGAGCGGCGAGGCGGCGGCCCCGCTCCCCATCCAGCGAAGGACATCGGATCATGGCAAAGGGAACGCACTCACAGTTTTCCGGTGCGGAACTGTTCGTCCGCAAGCCGGCACGCAAGGGAGAGGGGCTGGGCGACCGCCTGGTGTCGCTCTTCGACCGGCTCGCCACCTGGAACGAGCGCCGGCGCCAGCGCCGCGCACTGGAGGCTCTGCCCGACCATCTGCTGTCGGACATCGGCATCTCCCGTGCCGATGCCGACCATGAAGCGGAAAAGCCGTTCTGGCGGGGCTGAGCGATGACCGAAGCGAAGGCGGCGGAGAGCG
>NZ_BADK01000077.1 GCF_000333595.1 Azospirillum sp. B506 | reverse complement strand
GGGGAGCGGATGAGGGCAGGCAGGGCCAAGGGTAACGAATCAAGGGCGATGCATAAAAAAAAAAGCGGGAAGTTTCCTTCCCGCCCGATCTTCGATCCAGCCTGTCGGTCCGCTCGTTCAGGCGGCTTTCTTCTTGCCCGATCCGATCTTCGGCTCCTCGCCCTTCAGCAGGCGGCGGATGTTCGCCTCGTGTCGGATGAAGACCAGCACGGCGATGAACAGGCAGAGACCGCCGACCAGCGGTCCGCCGAAATACCAGCCGGTCAGCGGGCTGATGGCGATCGCCGTCAGCGCCGACAACGAGGAGATGCGGAACAGCGCCGCCATGACGATCCAGGTCAGGCAGGCCAGCAGCCCGACCGGCCAGGACACCGCCAGCAGCACGCCCAGCGCCGTGGCGACGCCCTTGCCTCCCTTGAAGCCCAGCCAGACCGGGAAGCTGTGGCCCAGCATGGCGCCGCCGGCGGCCAGCACCGCCGCTTCCGGCCCGGCCCACCACAGGGCCAGCAAAGCCGCGATGGCCCCCTTGCCACTGTCGAGCAGCAGGGTCGCCAGCGCCAGCGGCTTGTTGCCGGTGCGCAGCACGTTGGTGGCGCCGATGTTGCCGGAGCCGATCTGGCGGATATCGCCCAGACCGGCCATCCGGGTCAGCACCAGCCCGAAGGGGATCGAGCCCAGCAGATAGCCCAGCAGGGCGGCAAGCACGAGAGTCAGCACCGGTTCAGTCCTCCGCCTGCCAGACGGTGCGGCCGTCGACGATGGTGCGCAGTGGCCGGCCTTGGACCGGCCGGTTCTCGAAAGGCGAGTTCTTCGACTTCGACTTGAAGCGGCTGACGTCGATCTGCCACGGCACGTCGGCGTCGAACACGACCAGATCCGCCGGCCCGCCCTTGACGATCCGGCCGAGGGACAGGTCGAGAATTGCCGCCGGATTGGCGGTGACGCAGGCCAGTGCCTTCAAGAGGGGCATCTTGCCCTTGTGCACCAGTTCCAGAGTCAGCGGGAACAGCGTCTCCAGCCCGATGACGCCAGGGGCGGCCTGGGCGAAGGGGAGGCGCTTCTGGTCCTGGTCCTGCGGCACATGGTCGGACGCGATGGCGTCGATGGTGCCGTCAGCCAGTCCCTCGACGATGGCGCGGCGGTCCATTTCGCCGCGCAACGGCGGCGACACCTTGGCATAGGTGCGGTAATCGCCAACGTCGGTCTCGGTCAGGGCGAAGTAATGCGGGGCGGTGTCGCAGGTCACCTTCAGCCCACGCGCCTTGGCGCGGCGGATCAGGTCGACCGACTCACCGGTGGTGATGTGGGCGAAATGCAGGCGACCACCGGTCAGCTCAGCCAACCGCAGGTCGCGCTCGATCATGATGATCTCGGCTTCGCGCGGGATGCCAACAAGGCCGAGGCGGGTGGCGATCTCACCGGAATTCATCATGCCGCCCGACGCAAGCGACGGCTCCTCCGGGTGCTGCACGATCGGCTTGCCGAAGGTCTTGGCATAGCTCAGCGCCCGGCGCATGGTCTTGGCGCTGGCGATGGCCTTGGTGCCGTCGGTGAAGGCGACTGCACCGGCCTGGCCCAGAAGGCCCATCTCGGTGATCTCGTTGCCTTCGGTGCCGCGGGTGGCGGAGCCGTAGGCGAAGACCTTGACCAGCTTCACCTCGCGGGCGCGCCGCGCGATGAACTCCAACCCGGCGACCTCGTCCAGCACCGGGTCGGTGTTGGGCAGAAGCGCCATGGCGGTGATGCCGCCGGCCGCCGCGGCGCGNGACGCGCTCTTGATCGTGTCCTTTTCCTCCTCGCCCGGTTCGCCGATCAGCACGCGCATGTCGACGAGGCCGGGGGCGAGGCACTGGCCGGCGAGGTCGATCACCTCGGCGCCTTCGGGCGTGGAGTCGGCGAAACAGCCGGGGGCCGAAAT
>NZ_BADK01000078.1 GCF_000333595.1 Azospirillum sp. B506 | reverse complement strand
CGGCCCTGGCGGTGATGCTGGTCACGGCGACCGCCTATCTGGTCATCGTCAACAAGCGGCTGAAACTGCTGCGCACCGGCCAGTCCGAGATCAACGCCCTGGTGTCGACCTTCTCCCGGTCGATCGACGACACCGACGCCTCGATGAAGCGCATGGTGGCGTCGGCGACGGAGATCGCCGCCCGCCTGTCCGACGAGCTGGACCGCGCCAAGGGCATGAAGGAGGACATGGCGCTGATCCTCGGGTCCTGCGAGCGGGCCACCGCCCGCATGGAGGAGTCGGTCCAGCATGCCCGCGCCCTGCTGCGCCGCCTGGATGAAGGGGCCATGCAGGCCATCCGCAACCGGACACGGCCGGACGCGGCCGACGGCGCCGGGACCGTGGCGAAGCCGCTGGATGCGGCACCGGCAGCGCCCTCTCCGCTGCTGTCGGCGCTGAAGATTGCGGAAGCGGACAAGGGCGAATTGGACAAGAGCGAGTTCCGGGCACTGGAAACGGCGCTGCGCGCGGTGGTCGGACAGACGGTGGCCGGACAGAAGGGCGAGGGGCAGCCGGCGGAGACCGCCGCACCCGCCCCGCCCGCCGGGTCCTCCTCCGGCCCGGCGAAGGCCGCCGCCAGCGCCTTCTATGCCCGGCTGCGCACGGTCGGGTCGGAGGTGTCGGCATGATCCCACGCATCCTGCCCATAACCCTGGTCGCCGTGCTGATGGTGCTGCCGCTGAAGCTCGGCGCCCTGGTCGACGGCTTCCCGGTCATCGCCCAGCAGTTCGACCGCGAGTTCGGCGGCCATGAACGGCCCTGGGCGACCGATCTGAAGGCCTCCGATCAGAAGGCGGCGGAAGCCGCGCCTGCCCCGGCGCCGGTGTCCTCCCCCGTGGCCGCCCCCGTGGCCGAGGTGCCGCTGCCGGTGGCTCTGGCGCCGCCGAACTGCACCGATCCGCTGCTGCGCGCCGCCATCGACGAACAGAAGGCCGACACGTCCGGCCGCCAGAACCGCCTGCGCGAGGCCGAAGCGGTGCTCGCCGCCACCGAAGCGCGGGTCGGGACGCAGATCCAGCGGCTGAACGGCGTGAAGCGCGAGGTCGAGGCGCTGATGACCCAGCGCTCCACCCTGGCGCAGGAGGATCTGAAGCGGATGGTGGCGATCTATGAGGCGATGAAGCCGCGCGACGCCGCCCGCATCCTGACGGACATGGAAACGGATATGGTCGTCGATGTGCTGGACCGCATTTCCGAGCGGCGTGCCGCCCCGATCCTGGCCGAGATGGCCGACGCCAAGGCGCGCGAAGTGACCCGGCTGATCCTGCAGCGCCGCGCCCTGCCCGGCGACCGCAAGGCCGCGCCGACCGTGGTCGGGGCTTCGGTGCCCGTCACCGGCATGCCCCGCCCCACCCTGACGAATTGAGCGCCATGACCAGCATGCCCGATGCCGTCGCGGCCCCGCCGCGCCCGGCTCCCGCCCAACGCGGCGGTTCGTCCGGCGACGACGCACGCGACGAGGATTTCGCCCGTCTGGTGGACGAGACCGCGGAGGAGCCAGACGACGCGACCCGCTCCGACCGGCTGCGCAAGCGCAAGGCGTCACGGCCCGACGACCCGGCGGCGGTGCAAAGCGCGATCACCCAGGCGGTCGTACAGTCCGGCAGCGGCACCGACGCGCCGCTGATGCCCTGGATGGTTGCCGCCGTTGCAGCAGTTCCGCAGACGATGCCCACATCGGTAACGGGAGCAACGGGCGGAGCAACGGCGGTAGTAGCCGCTCCCGAAACGGCGCCGGGTTCCGCGACTCCCAAAGCGGGACAGCCCGCCGCCATCGGCCAGCCCCCGGCCGGGCAGGCGGCGCAGATCGCACCGACGGCCGCTCCACAGCAGACCCCGGAACCAGCCGCAGCGGACGGATCGGCCAAGCAAAGCGGACCGGCGCAGCCGGTGTCCGCCGACGCGACGGCACAGGGCAGCACCGGGCAGGCGGCGGACGCGCCGGCGCCGCTCCAGACCGCGCAGGCCACCTTGCCGGCCACGGCAGACGCGACGCCGGTCGCGACGGCGGACGCCCCGCCCTCTCCGGACGGGCGCGAGAGCCGACGTGACGAGAGCAGCGATCCCCGCACCGCGGTCCGCGCCACGCGCGGCACCGGCCGTCAGGGGGCTGCTGCCGACAAGGCCGACCAACCCTCCGCTGCCGGCACGGCGCCGAAACCGGGCCAGCCTGCCGCCGAGGCTGCTTCCGCCCCTTCCGGCCGGTCCCCTGCCGCGCCCTTCACCGCTTCGCCGAGTGCCGGAGGCGCCGAGGGGGCGGCCACGGGATTCGAGGCGGTGCCGACGCTGCCCGCCCAGGCGGCAACGCATTATGCCGCCGCCGCAGCCTCCGGCCGGGCCGCCACCGCGCACAGCCCTGCGATGGCCCAGCTGGCGGCACCGCTGGTCCGCGTGGCCGAGTCCGGCGGCGGCGAATTCCACATCGACCTCGCTCCGGCGGAGCTTGGCCGCATCCGCGTCGTCGCCGACGTCAGCGACGGCAAGGTCTCGCTGACCGTCCAGGCCGAACAGGCCGACACGCTGGCCCTGCTGCGGCGCGACCTGACCCAGCTGGAACGGGCGCTCGGCGATGCCGGCCTGTCGCTCGACGGATCCAACCTCCAGTTCTCGCTCCAGGGCGACGGCCAGTCGCGCGGCTTCGGCGCTCCCGACGGGGGCGGCGGTTCCGGCGGCTGGCGTGTGCAGGCCGAGGCCATTCCCGAACCCGCCGCCGACCCCGTCGCCGACCGGCCGATGCGCCCGCTCGACGGGCTGGTCGACGTCACCGTCTGAACAGGAAAGACCGTCCCGCCATGACCACCACGCCCAGCACCGGCCTGATGACCGCCGCAAAGACCAACACGAACGCGGCGGCCACGGCAGACCAGGCGAAAACCGACCAGAGCAAGACCGACGAGCCGAAGAAGGCGACGGTCGATTACGAATCCTTCCTGAAGCTGCTGACCGCCCAGCTGCGCAACCAGGACCCGCTGGCGCCGATGGACGCCACCCAGTTCATGACCCAGCTGGCGCAGCTGTCGACGGTGGAGCAGTCGATGCGCTCCAACGACACGCTGGGCAAGGTGCTCGACACGCTGAAAAGCAGCGGCATGCGCATGGACATGGCCCTGCTCGGCCGCAAGGTGGAGGTGGCATCGGACCAGCTGTCGCTGACCGGCGGCAAGACGGAGGCCGCCTACACCGTCGACGGCACGCCGGCCTCCGTAAAGCTGGAGGTGCTGAACAGCGCCGGCAGCGTCCTCTACAGCACGCCCGGTTCGCTGAAGAGCGGCCGGCAGGTCTTCGACTGGAACGGCAAGACCGCCAGCGGCGGCACCGTGCCCGATGGCGTCTATACGCTGCGGGTGACGGCGAAGGACAAGGACGGCAAGGCGCTGAAGAGCGCGACCGTCGTCAGCGACACGGTGGCCGAGGTGCGCAGCGTCGACGGCGCCAGCAAGTTCGTGCTGAAGAACGGCGCCACGGTCGATTCGGGCGCAGTGCTGTCGGCGTCGTGAGGGGATGAGCCCTCTGCCCTTTGGGGATTCCCCCTCTCCCCCCCGGGGAGAGGGTCGGGGTGAGGGGGATGCACATGCCTGACTTTTGGAAAAATCTCGCGACGCGACCCCCTCACCCTAACCCTCTCCCCGGGGGGGAGAGGGGATCCTGAAAGGGAGGCTATCGGAGACTTACAGCCTGGTATTGTCCTGGCGCAGCAGGCGGTCGATCAGCACGGCACGAAGCGGCTGGGGCGCCTCCCGGCCGAAGGAGCCGTTGGCGCCGGCCAGCAGCGCCGTGGCGACCCCTTGCGGATCGACCGCCGGACCGTTGAAGCGGCCATGGCCGGCAAGGTCGAACAGCGCCTCCAGCATGGCGCTGCGCGCATGCGGCAGGCGGCGGCGGACCAGCAGGGCGTCGTCGGCGCTGGACGCCTCCAGCGTGATATGGGTCAGGATGAAGGCGATGGTCCGGCCACGCTCCAGCATCGGCACCACCAGCTGACCGGCCTCCACATAATAGGGACCGCCGGCAACCGTCTCGGCGGGGGCGGCGGGGGGTGCATCCGGCGCGGACTCGATGCGGCCGAAGCCGTAGCCGCCGGCAAAGGCGAGCGCCGCGGCCACGGCGAAGAGCAGGACGGCTTTCATGGCGCGGGTTCCCGAACAGGCCGGTTCATCAGAACGGCAGAATCACGTCCAGCACCTGCTGGCCGTAGCGCGGCTGCTGCACGTCGGTGATCTGGCCGCGGCCGCCATAGGTGATGCGCGCTTCGGCGATCTTGTCGTACTCGATGGTGTTGGCGTTGCTGATGTCTTCCGGACGGATGACCCCGGCGATGCGCATCTCGCGCAACTCGTAGTTCACCCGCACCTCCTGCCGGCCGGCGATGACGAAGTTGCTGTTGGGCAGCACCTGCGTCACCACCGCGGCAACGCGCATGGCGATGCGTTCGTTGCGCTGAATGGTGCCGTTGCCGCTCGATGTGCTGGTGCTGTCGAGATCGACCAGATTGGCCGGATCGACCGCGTCGGGCAGCACGGCGGGCAAGCGGCTTTCCAGCCCGAAGAAGTTCGGCAGGCCGGCCTTCTCGTTGTTGGTGCGCCCGCGCTGGGTGCTGTTGCGCAGCTGCGCCTGGTCGGAAATGTCGATGACGACGGTCAGCAGGTCGCCCACGGATTTGGCGCGGGGATCGCGGAAGAAGTCGCGCGATCCGGTGCGCCACAGCGAACTCGGGATCTGTTCGGCCATCGACGGCTGCGGCATCGGCAGCGAGATCACGCGGGCTTCCGGCTGCATCGCCGGGTTGGAGATCTCCGACAGGGTGGGAGCGCTGCCGATGTCGGCCAGCCGCGCGCAGCCGCCCGTCGCGAAGGACAGCAGCAGGATGGGGACGAGCGCGGTGCGCATGACGGAAGCTCCCTTCATGAAGTGGCTCAAGGCCGCCCCGCCTGTGGAAGGCGCGGGCCGCTCACCGAAACGGTCTCGGACCCGGTGACGGTGCCGGTGACGACGGTGCTGCTGGCGATGTTCATGACGCGGACGGTGTCGCCGACGCCGCCTTCCTGCAACGCCCGGCCGCGGGCGGCAAGCATCAGCGCGCCGTCCTCGTAAACCAGCGTCACCGGCCGGTTGCGCTGGACGACGATGGGGGCGCCGACCGATCCGACCTGGACCAGCCGTCCGGCGGACAGCTGACGGCGCGGCGACTGGCCGACCAGCGCGTCGGCCGAGGCGATGAAGCCGGCACCGGCGCGGTCGAGCGACAGGCGCATGGTGGTCAGGTCGGACGGCTCGATGACCTCGCCCGGCCGGATGCGGCGGACCGGCACCGGCATCGTCACCTCGACATCGGCCCGGCCGCTCAGCTCGACGGGATGGCCGTTGCTGAGGATGCGGGCGGTGAAGATGCCGGTGCGGGGATCGAGGCCGATGTCGCGCACGGCATCCACCGGCCCGTCGAAGGGACGGCCCAGCGTCAACGCCACCTGGGCGTCCGGCGGGACCGTGGGACCGAGGGAGGCCAGAAGCTCCTCCGCCAGCCGCGTCTCGACCGGACCGGCGCCAGAACCGGCGGCAGCCGGACAGGGAAGCGCCAGCATGGTCCCGAGCAGGAGAACGGACAATCGGCGGCGGAGGGGGAGCTGCACGGTCGTCACCGCATGTTGGTCATGGTGGAGGCCATCTGGTCGCCGGCCTCGATCACCTTGGCGTTCATCTCGTAGGCGCGCTGGGCCGAGATCAGCTCGGTGATCTCCTGCACGACATTGACGTTGGAGGATTCCAGGTACTTCTGGCGGATGGTGCCGAAGCCGGCCTGTCCCGCCAGCCCCTCCTGCGGTTCGCCCGACGCCGGGGTGGCGCGGAACAGGTTGTCGCCCAACGCCTCCAGACCGGACTCGTTGACGAAGACCGTCATCGCCAGCTGGCCCTGGTTGACCGGCTGGGCCTTGCCGTCGACATAGGCCAGCACCTCGCCGGAGCGGTTGATCACCACCTCGCGCGTGCCCTGCGGCACGGTGATGCCGGGGGCGACGGTAAAGCCGTCGGCGGTGACGATGGTGCCCTCCGGCGACAGCTTGAAGCTGCCGGCGCGGGTGTAGACGGTCTCGCCGCCGGGCTGGGTCACGTTGAAATAGCCGCGCCCCTCGATGGCGAGATCAAGCTCGTTGCCGGTGGAGGTCAGGTTGCCGGTGGTGTTGATGCGGTTGACCGAGGTCGGCCGCACGCCCAAGCCCACCTCGACGCCGGTCGGCACGATGGTGCCGCTGTCGGTCGACTGGCTGCCCTGGCGCTTTTCCGCCTGGTACATCAGGTCCTGGAATTCGGCCCGCGAGCGTTTGAAGGCGGTGGTGTTGATGTTGGCGATGTTGTTGGAGATGACCTCCACATTCATCTGCTGGGCCATCATGCCGGTGGACGCGATGCTGAGCACGCGCATGGACGGACTCTCCCTGCCTGGGAATTGAAAGGATCTGGAGCGTTTACGAGGATTTGCCGAGGCGGTTGATGGCGGAGCGCAGAAGATCCTGCCCGTCGTCCACCATCTTGGTCACCGCCTGATAGTCGCGGGTCAGGTCCATCATCCGGCCGATCTCGACGATGCCCTGCACGTTGGAGCGCTCGACCTTGCCTTCCACCAGACGGGTGTCGGGAGCGGGCAGCGGCTCCACGCCCTGGGGCGGCTCGAACAGCAGATCGCCGGTCTGCTTCAGCTCCTGCGGGTTGGTGAAGCGCGACACGGCGATGCGGGAGACCACGGCGCCGTCGGCCGATAGCAGCCCGTCGGACCCGATGGTGATCCTGGATGCATCGGACGGGATGACGATGGGGCGGCGGCCGTCGTCCAGCACCGGATAGCCGTTGGGGCCGACCAGCGTGCCGTCGGCATCGCGGCGCAGCCGGCCGTCGCGGGTGTAGCGCACGCCGTCCGGCGTCTGCACCGACAGGAAACCGTCGCCGTCCAGCGCCACGTCATAGGGGTTGCCGGTCTCGGTGAAGGCGCCGGCCTTCAGGTCGGTGTAGGTGGAGCGGTCGATGGTGAAGGCGATGCGGTCGGTCGGCTTGCGCCCGCCGGTCTCCATCGCCGCTTCGAACAGGGTGCGTTCGCCACGGAAGCCGACGGTATTCATGTTGGCGACATTGTTTGCCACGACGTCCAGCTGCCGCCGCAGCGCCATCTGGCGCGACAGTCCGATGTAAAGCTGGTTCTCCATCGCCGACCACTCCGGTTTTGAACTCCGCCTTAATCTGGACGAGGCAGTTTAAAGCTGGGTTTCAACCTGAGCCCTTCCTGCCGATGGCTTGCCGGACTTGGCACAGGTTTGGCAATCATTTCGATAAAATGCGAGACGACTGTGATGAAACGGCGCCCGGATACCGCAGTGACGCTTGGTTCGACGCTGGTTCTTGCCCTGCTGTCGCTGCCGGGGCCGGCACAGGCCGCCGTCCGGGGACAGCTGGGCGACCATGGCGATTACTCCCGGCTGGTGCTGTCGGTGCCGAAGGGCGTGGAGCCGATGGCGGTCGTCGACGGCTGCGTCCTGCGCATCAGCGTGCCCGACCCGGTGCGCTGGCCGCTGGCAAGCCTGCGCGACAGCTTCTCGCGCCGGCTGGCGGACTTCGTGACGGCGGACGGCGGGCGCAGCCTGACCGCGACGGTGCCCTGCGGCGCGCGGGTGGCGAGCTTCATGGAGCGGCAGAATTTGATCGTCGATGTCGGCGGGCCGCCGGTGCCGGGGGTGAAGCCGGGGGCGCCGGAGGATGGGGCGGTGGAAAGGACGCAGGACGCGGTGATTGCCGCCGCGCCGCCACAGGCTTCGACGCCGGTCAGTGTCGCCGGGGTCGTCGAAGCGCTGAGCCCCATCGGCACGGCGAATGCGGCGGCGATGCCTCTCTCGACCGCGGCGGAATCCCCTCTCCCCCCCGCTCACGCGCAAACTTCGATTGCGCTGATGCGACAGGCGGACCAAAGGTCCGCCGAAAGCGGGGAGAGGGTTAGGGTGAGGGGGGAACGCGGCGAGGACTCCCGAGAATCCACCCTTGTGCATCCCCCTCACCCCGACCCTCTCCCCGGGGGGGAGAGGGAGAGTAAGGGAGCGCCCCTCCCGGTCGTTGCCAGCCTGGAAGGCGAAGTCCGCGACAGCATCCAGCAAACCCTGCGCCAGTTGGAACGCACGCCCAAACCTGCACCGCAGGCCGCCGAACCACCCAAGCCGCCGGCTCCGCCGCCCATCGGGGCGATGGATCTCGCCGGATGGGCCGGGGAGGATTTCAACCGCACGCGCGAGGCGTTGCAGAACGCGCTTGAAAAGGCGCAAGGCCGCGCGCGGGTCGAGGCGCAGATCGCGCTGGTCCGCTTCCTGCTCGCCCGCGCGCTGGACGAGGAAGGGCGGGCGGCGCTGGAAATGGCGGCCAGCCTGTCGCCGGACCCCGACCAGCGCTATGCCCTGCGCATCCTCGGCGACGCCCTCCGCGCGCTCGACCGCGAGGATGCGCCCGACGACAATTTGTTCGTCCAGCTGCCGGCCGGGACCATGGCCGACCACCATGTCTGGCGCAGCGTGGCGTTGGCGCCGAGCCGCTGGGCGGCGGCGAAGGAGGGATTGCCCATCGCGCTGCGCCGGCTGCTCGACTATCCGGCCGACCTGCGCAGCCGGCTGCTGACCACGCTCGCCGCCGCCGCGGACGAGGCGGGCGACAGCGCGGCGCTGAACCTGATCGTGCTGGAGATGATCACCGTCGATTCAAAGGGCATGGCCGATGGCCGGCTCGACTATTTCCGCGGCCGGCTGGCGGAGCTGAAGGCGACGCCGGACGCGGCGCTGGAGCGCTATGACGCCGCGGCAGCCTTGCGCCGCGGTCCCTTCGCCCGCCGGGCCGAGGTGCGCGCCATCGAGCTGCGCCGCGGCCTGGGGCGGCTGGACGAGGACGGCGCCATCAAGGCGCTGGAGGCCCTGCGCTTCGCCTGGCGCGGCGACGACATCGAGACCGATGCGCTGGCGGCACTGGGCGGCGCCTATGCCCGCAGCGGCCGGACCGAGGCGGCGCTCGACATCTTCGGCCTGCTGGGACGGCGCTTCGGCGCCACCGCGCGCGGGCGCGACGCGCTGGCGGCCGGGCGGACCCTGCTGTCCGCCGTGCTCGACCGGCTGGAGCGATCGCCGCCGGGCGGGCTCTATGCGCTGGCGCTCCAGGCGCGGCATGGCCGGCTGGTGACGCTGGCCGATGGCCCTGATGGCGGCCCGGACGGCAGGCTGCGGCTGCGGCTCGCCACCCTGCTGCTGCGCGACGGCTATGGGCTGGAGGCGACCCGCATCCTGCACGCGCTGACCGAAGGGGCGACCGGTCCGCGCCGGGCCGAACTCGGCGCCACGCTGGCCGGCGCCCTGATCGACGGTGGGCGCGAGGGCGAGGCGCTGGACGTGCTGGCCCGCACCGGCGGGTCCGGGCTGGAGCCGGCCCTGGCCGAACGCCGCGCCCTGCTGCGCGCCGACGCGCTGCTCGGCGATGGCGACACGGTGCGGGCGCTCGACGCCCTGCGCGGCCTGACCGGGGCCGAGGCCGCACGGCTGCGGGCGCAAGGGCTGTTCGCGGCCGGCGAATGGCGCGCGGCGCGCAACGCCTTCGCCGACCTGGCCGCCGCGCGGGCCGCCACGGGGGCCGAGCCGACGGCCGACGATCTCGCCCTGCAAGGGCTGTCGGCCTATCTGGCCGGCGATGCCGAGGGTTTGAGCGGCTTCGGCGAGGCCCAGCGTGCCCGTCTGGCCGGCACCCGCTGGGCCGGGCTGGCTGATGCGCTTGCACCGCCGCCCCCCGACGGACCGTTGCGCACGGAATCGGTGGAGCGCGACCTCGCCGCCGCCGGGGCGCTCGACCGTCTGGCGCGGGCGTGGCGGGGGAAGCCCTGACCCCGGCGTCCAAGTCGTAAAGCCGCTTTAAACGCCGGGCTGTAGCGTCGGCGGACCATTCCCCCCTTTGCGATGGCCTTTGCACATCCGGAGAAGAAAACATGCGCTTGATGTTCGGGTTGATCGCGGTGTTTGCCAGCGTGCTCGGCGGGTTCTACGCGATGGGCGGGCGGATGGCGGTGCTGTGGCAGCCGGTCGAGATCGTCATCATCATCGGCGCCGGCATCGGCGGCTTCGCCATCGCCAACAGCCCGGCGGTGCTGCGCGACACGCTGCGCGCCGTCGGCACCATCGCCCGCGGCCGGGCGACGCCCAAGAACGATTATCTGGACATGATCGCGCTGGTCTATGGCCTTCTGCGCGTCGCCAAGTCCAAGGGCATGTCGCAGATCGAGGCCGACATCGACAAGCCGGCCGACAGCCCGCTGTTCACCCAGTATCCCAACGTCCTGCGCTATGACCGCTGCATCACCTTCCTATGCGACTATCTGCGCCTGATCGCGCTCGGCCAGGACAACCCGCACGACCTGGAATCGCTGATGGCGGAGGAGCTGGACACGCTCGGCCGCGAGCTGAACCAGGTGCCGAAGGCGTTGCAGAACCTCGCCGACGCGCTGCCGGCGCTGGGCATCGTCGCCGCGGTGCTGGGCGTCATCAACGCCATGGGCGCCATCAGCGAGGCGCCGGAGGTGCTGGGCCGGATGATCGGCGGGGCGCTGACCGGCACCTTCCTGGGCGTGCTGCTTTCCTACGGCATGGTCGGCCCGATCGCCAGCGCCGCCCGCCAGCGCCGCGAATCGGAACTGAACATGTATTTCTGCATCAAGGCGGCGCTCTGCGCCTACCTGCGCGGCAGCCCGCCCCAGGTCTGCGCCGAATATGCCCGCAAGGTGCTGTACACCGACATCCAGCCCAGCCTTGCCGAGGTCGAGGTCGCAACATCCCTGTCGTCGCAGGCCAAGGCCCGCGACGGCCGCCAGGCGGCGTGACCGGCCATGCCGCGCAAGACCGCCCTCCCCCCGATCATCGTCAAGCGCCATCTCGGCGGCCATGACGAGGACGAGCATAACGGCGCCTGGAAGCTGGCCTACGCCGACTTCGTGACGGCGATGATGACCTTCTTCCTGGTGATGTGGCTGATGAACATCACCACCACCGAACAGCGCAAGGGCATCGCCGACTATTTCAATCCGGTCGCGGTGTCGCAGAGCAATTCCGGCGCCGACGGCATGCTGGCCGGCCGGTCGGTCGACAAGACCGGATCGCTGACCACCCCGAACGCCGCCGGCGATCAGGCGAGCCCGGTGGCCTCCCCGCCGGTCGTCGCCTCGGTCGGCGACAGCGACCGCCAGCCGGCCGGCCGCAAGGATCCGATGCCCCATCCGCCGGGCGCCGCCGCTCCGCCGGTGGATCTGCTGCGCCCGGCGACGGAGAATGCGCCGGCGGCGCAAGCGACCGAACCGCCGGCTCCCCAGGCCACCCGTGCGGAGCTGGAGGCCCTGCTCGACCGCCAGTCCTCCGAGCTGACGGAGAAGGTGGCGCTGGAATCGCTTGAACGGGATCTCCGCCAGCGCATCGCCGCGGCACCGGACCTGAACGCCCTGCAAGGCAGTCTGGTGATCCAGCAGGTACCGGAGGGCTTGCGCGTCCAGCTGACCGATCAGGCCCGCTTCTCGATGTTCAAGGTCGGGTCGGCCCAGATGAACGACCAGGGCCGGCGGCTGATGCGCATGGTGGCGTCGGCGCTGGCGTCGGTGCCGAACCCCATCGGCATCACCGGTCACACGGATGCGCTGGGCTATGCGCCGGATGCCAAGTACGGCAATTGGGAACTGTCGAGCGACCGCGCCAACGCCGCCCGCCGCGAACTGATCGCCAGCGGCATTCCCGGCGGACGGATCGTCCGGGTGGAGGGGCGGGCCGATCTGGACCATTTCGGGGCCAGCGATCCGCTCGATCCCAGCAACCGGCGGATCAGCATCACCCTGCTGCGGCGTAGGGGTGAAGTGTCAAATCCGACCCTCTTCAAATAAAACCCCCAGACATTTTAACAAAACCCCTGCACTTTTCTTTTAAAGCCCCTTTAAAACCCGTTCGCTACCGTTAACCCCGCCAGTCATCCGCGGAGAATCCCGGAACGCACACTCCCTTTCCGTTCGACGCCCCGTTCCGTTCGACGGTTGACCAGAGGATTCCAAGGATGAGCCTGTACAGCGCCATGCGTTCCGGTGTTAGCGGCATGTCCGCGCAAAGCTCGCGCCTTGCCGCCATTTCGGACAACATCAGCAATTCCCAGACGGTCGGCTACAAACGGGCCACCGTGGATTTCTCGACCCTGGTCACCGCGCCCGGCAGCCGCAGCACCTACACCGCCAGCGGCGTGCAGTCCTCCACCCATTATCAGGTGCAGCAGGACGGCACGATCCTCGGCACCCAATCGTCCACCGACATGGCGATCAGCGGCAACGGCTTCTTCGTCGTCGGCAACAAGGCGTCGGGCACGCCGCAATATTCGCTGACCCGCGCCGGCAGCTTCCTGCCCGACGAGGCCGGCTTCCTGCACAACAATGCCGGCCAGTATCTGGAAGCCTGGAAGCTGAATCCCGACGGCACCATGCCGAACGTCAGCACCTCGCGCTTCGACGACCTCCAGTCGGTCAATGTCGGCAATCTCGTCTATGGCGGCAGCAAAACCACGCAGATGGACTTCTCCGGCAACCTGCCGGCCCAGGCCGCCGCCGGCGACAGCTTCACCAGCAGCCCGACCTTCTATGACGGGCTGGGCAACCCGCTCGACCTGTCGCTGACCTGGACCAAGACCGCCAATCCCAACGAGTGGACGCTGACCGCCACCGGCCCCACCGGCTACACCGTGGCCGGCGCCCCGGCGACGCTGACCTTCGCCGCCACCGGCCCCTATGCCGGCAAGCCGGTGGACGGCGCCGGCCTGCCGCTCGACCCGATGCCGAGCCTGACCGTCAGCTCGCCGGCCACGCCGACCGCCGACAGCTTCACCATGTCGCTCGGCAACGTCACCCAGCTGAACGGCGATTACGTGCCGACCGTCACCGGCGACGGCGCCAAGGTCGGGCAGGTCACCTCGGTCAACATCGACGACAGCGGCAAGCTGTGGGTGATGTACGACAACGGCGCCCGTCAGGCGCTGTACCAGATCCCCATCGCCACCGTCACCAACCCGGAGGGTTTGGTCCCCAAGACGGCACCCCTACACGGTGGGGGCGGACCCGGAAACCTGACGTTGGGAGCCGCAAGCAGGGCGACCCCGGCAGCGTTGTCGGCAGCCCGCTGAACAGTCGAACGTCAACATCGCGACCGAACTGGTCTCCCTGATCGAGACGCAGCGCGCCTACTGGTCCAGCGCCACCTTGGTGCGCACCGCCGACGAGATGGTCGAAGAAACCACGCGCTTGAAGCGTTGAGCCCAGCACAGACGGAGTTCCGGCCATGAGCGTCCAAACTCGCCCTCTCCGCCGCCCTGTCGGGCCTGCGCACGACGCAGCAGCAGGCGGCGATGGTGTCCCACAACCTCGCCAACGCCACCACCGCCGGCTATGTGCGCCGCGACCTCGACCTGACGGCGGTCAACACCGCCGGCCGCGGCGCCGGGGTGCAGGTGGACGCCGTCGCCCGCAAGGTGGACGAGCTGCTGATCCGCGACGCGCGGTTCGAGACCAGCCGCTACAGCGGGCAGGAGGCGCGGGCCTCGGCTCTGGCCGACTATGCCCTGGTGCTGGGACAGCCGCAGGACGAGAAGTCGGTCTCCACCCAGCTGTCGAAGCTGCAGCAGGCCTTCGCCCGCCTGCACGACATGCCCAACGACGACGCGGCGCGCAGCGCCGTGGTGTCGCAGGCGACAGCGCTGGCCAGCGGGTTGAACCGCGCAGCCGAGGCCGCGCAGACGGTGCAGCAGGATGCCAGGGACCGGCTCGCCACCTCCGTCGATTCGGTGAACAGCTCGCTCCAGCGCATCAGCGATCTGAACGGCAAGATCGCGACGCTGGAGACGCGCGGCGGCGATGCCGGCGACCTGCGCGACCAGCGCGACCGCCTGCTCGATCAGGTGTCGCAGGAGATCGGCATCCGCACCTACAGCCGCGAGGACGGCCAGGTGGTGGTGATGACCCGCAACGGCCAGACCCTGCTCGACCACCCGCTGGCGCCGGGCGAGCAGCCGCTGAGCCTGCTGGGGGACGAGGTGATGGCCAACGGCGTCGCCCTGTCGGCCAAGCCGGACAGCGAAATCCAGAGCGGCCGCATCATGGGCTATGTCCAGACCATCAAGCAGGACATGCCCCGCGCCATGGCCCAGCTGGACGAGATGGCCGCCGGCATTGTCCAGGCCTTCCAGGGGGCGGAGGCCGATCCGACCCAGCCCGGCCTGTTCACCGATGCCGGGGCGGCCTATGGCACCACCGCCGGGCTGGCCTCGCGCATCGCCGTCAACGACGCGGTGCGGACGGAAAGCTGGCGGGTGCAGAGCGGCGTGCAGGCGGCGGCTCCGCTGAAGCCGGGCGACCAGACGCAGATCGACAGGTTCCAGGCCGTCTTCACCGCCACGCGCAGCTTCGCCGCCACCGACATGCCGGCCTCCGCGACGCTCGGCAGCTACGCCACCGCCATGGTGTCGGCCCAGCAGGGATACCGCACCGGGGCCGAGTCGGAGATGAACGCGCGCAAGATCAGCGCCGACACGCTGGAGTCCGCCCGCATCAACCGCGACGGCGTCAACATCGACGACGAAATGCAGAAGCTGCAGCTGATCGAGCAGAGCTACGGCGCCAGCGCCCAGGTGGTGCAGGTGGCCGGCCGCATGATCGACATCCTGTTGCAGATCAAGGGGTAAGCCAATGCTGTACAATGCCCTGTCCACGCTGGGGATGAGCCGGACGCTGCAAAGCACCATGACCCGGCAGCAGTTGGAGCTGACCCGCGCCAACGAGGAGGTGTCGACCGGCATCCATGCCGACGTCGCCGCCACCATCGGGTCCAGCACCGGCCGCGACATCGCGCTGCGCAACATGCTGGACCGTACCGACGAGTATGTGAAGACCACCGACCTGCTCGACGGCCGGATGAAGACGATGGACAGCGCGATGACCAGCATCATCGCCTCGGGCACCGACCTGCTGGCCGCCGCCGCCACCGGGCTGGGGCAGCAGTCGCCGACCGGCACGTCGCTGCAGATCCGCGCGCGCGGCGTGCTGGACCAAGTGGTCGGGCTGCTGAACGCCTCCTCCGGCAACAGCTATCTCTTCGCCGGCACGGCGCTCGACCGGCCGCCGCTGCGCGCCGTCGACGGCGACAAGTCGGGCCTGCGTTCGCCGATGCAGATCGTCCAGGACGCCATCCAATCGGCCACCGGCGGAACCGCCATGCCGACGACCGCGGCGGAAACCGCGGCGGTGGTCGCCCGGCTGAACGACCTGTTCGCCGTGCGCGACCCGGTGACGCCGGCCCCGGCGCCGCTGACCGATACCTTCGAGGGCGGCCTCTACACCGGCACCACGGCGATGCAGCCGGGCGGCACCGCATCGCCGCGCGTCAGCGGCCAGCCGGCGGACTCCTCGCCCATCGCCTATGGCGTGCAGGCCAACGACCCGATGATGCGGGAGATGCTGGAAGGCATCTACATGCTGGCGGCGGTCGACACGTCGAAGATGACCGTCGATGCCTATCCCGACTACATCAAGACCGCGGTGGACAAGCTGTCCGGCGGGCTCGGCAAGCTGCGGGACGCGACCGCGCAGCTCGGCATCCAGCGCGCCCAGGTCGCCACCCTGGCCGAACAGCACAAGACGCAGAAATCCATCCTCACCCTGCAGATCGACAATCTGGAAGGCGTCGACCCCTATGAGGCCAGCACGCGGATCTCCCAGCTGGAGGCGCAGATCGACGCCACCGCCAGCGCCACCGCGCGCATCGCCAAACTGCACCTGACCAACTATCTCTAGGCCGCATCCCCATGATCCCCGGCATCCAGCTTCCCGTTCCGCGCCGGCTCCGGCCCGCCCGCAAGCGCATCCCGGCGCTGGTCGCCGGACTGCTGCTGGCGCTCGCCGCGGCATTGGCGCTTCCGCCCGCCCCGGCGGCGGCGCAGACGCGGGTGAAGGATCTGGTCACCTTCGACGGGGTGCGCCGCAACCAGCTGGTCGGCTACGGTCTGGTTGTCGGGCTGAACGGCACCGGCGACCGCCTCATCAACACCCCCTTCACCGAGCAGAGCCTGAAGGGAATGATGGAGCGGCTGGGCATCAACACCCGTGGCGAGACGCTGCGCACCCGCAACGCCGCGGCGGTGATGGTGACGGCCAGCCTGCCGCCTTTCCCGCGCCAGGGCACGACGGTCGACGTGACGGTTTCGGCGCTGGGCGACGCCACCAGCCTGCTGGGCGGCACGCTGGTGGTGACGCCGCTGCTGGGCGCCGACGGCGAGGCCTATGCGGTGGCCCAGGGGCCGCTGTCGGTCAGCGGCTACACCGCTGGCGGCGCCGCGGCGACGGTGACCAAGGGCGTGCCGACCACCGCCCGCATCGCCAACGGCGCCACCGTGGAGCGCGAGCTGAAATTCGCGCTGAACGACGTCGGCGCGGTGCGGATGGCGTTGCGCAATCCCGATTTCACCACGGCGATCCGCATCGCCGACGCTGTGAATGGCAGGCTGGGGGCCGGCAATGCCCGGGTGGTCGACCTGACCACCGTCGATGTGCGGATCACCGGCTCCTATGTCGGCAACGTCTCCCGCCTGATCGGCGAGATCGAACAGCTGCCGGTCCGTCCCGATGCCATCGCCCGCGTGGTGGTGGACGAGCGCAGCGGCACCATCGTCATCGGCGACGATGTGCGGGTCAGCCGCGTCGCCATCACCCAGGGCAACCTGACCGTCCGCGTGGTGGAGACGCCGCAGGTGTCGCAGCCGCAGCCCTTCAGCAACGGCTCCACCGTGGTGGTGCCGCGCACCGACGTGCAGGTTCAGGAGGGCAACGGCCGCCAGTTCGTGACCGTCGGCGGCAATGTCAGCCTGCAGCAGCTGGTCAACGGACTGAATGCGCTGGGGGTGGGGCCGCGCGACATGGTGGCGATCCTGCAGGCGATCAAGGCCGCCGGCGCCCTGCACGCCGATCTGGAAATCATCTGACCCCCGGAAACCGGGATGGAGAGACGACGATGGACATCGCCGCAACGACCCTCCGCAGCACTGCCGCAACCATGCCTTCGACGCCGGAAATCCCCAACCCGGCCGTTTCCAATTCCGCTGGCGCCGACAAGGTGGCCAAGGAGTTCGAGGCGATGCTGGTCGGCCAGCTGATGGAAAGCATGTTCGCGGGCATGCGCGAAAGCCCGCTGTTCGGCGGCGGCGGCCCGGCGGAAAAGCCATGGCGCAGCATGATGCTGCAGGAATATGGCAAGGCCGTCGCCGAGTCCGGCACGCTGGGCATCGGCAAGATGATGCATGACGAGATCGCCCGCCTTTATGCCGCCCAGGGAACCGTCCAGCCGGAGCAGCGGTCATGAGCGTCACCCTCAAGGATCTGATCCACGAATTCGCTCCCGAGCATCGGCCGGAACAGGCCCAGGTCGAGGCGTTGGCCGCGCCCGATCCCGGCTATGACGGCGCCACCGCCCTGCTGGTGCGCGACTTCCTCGACGCGGTGGAAGCGCTGTCGGCCGTGCTGGAGGAGGAATCCGCCTGCATCGCCGCCGGCATGCTCGACCGGCTGGAGGTTTTCGCCCACCGCAAGGCGGCAATGGCCGAACAGCTGGAAAGCGCCGTGCTGCGCGCCCGCGACGAGGGCATCCGCCTGCCTGACGATCTGCGGGCGATGACCCTGGAGCGGATCGACCGGCTGGAACGGGCGGTGTCGGTCAACGCCACCGGCCTCGTCGCCCTGCGCAAGGCGGTACTGACCATCAACCGCAACCTGCTGACCGCACTGGAGAAGGCGTCGAGCGACGGCACCTATGCCCGTGACGGGCAGGCGCGGCGGCCGGTGGAACTCTCGGCCTCCGGACTGAACGCCACGCTGTGACGCCTAGCCGCGCTCCTTCACGCTGGCCAGTTCGCCGGCCTGCTCCAGCTTGATGATGCAGGCGACCAGCGCCCGCTGGAAGCCGCGGGCGTCGGCCGGCAAGGACACCCCGGTGCCCGTGGGCCAGAACTCGACGAAGGCGAGGCCGCCGTCTCCGGCCCCCTCACCGCCGCCGGCCCCGGCGCCGGGCCATTCGAAGGCGATGCCGATGCCGATCTCCTTGGTCGTCCGCCGGTGATCGGTGACCAGGATCTGGGCCTCCCAATGCATGCCGCCGCCGACGCGGTCGGCCCGCTGCTGGCTCCAGGTCCGGAGATAGTCGCGGAACCCCTCCGACCGGCGGTCCAGCCGCACATAGCTGGACCGGTCGGTCACCGACTGCGCCAGCCGCGTGCTGTAGCGGGCCTGGGCGAGCGCCCGCGTCACCTCGGCGCACAACTCCTCGATCAGCGCCAGGCTGCGCCGCACGGTGTCGGCCAGGGCCGCGGCCAGCTCCGGACCGGTCAGGGCCGCCTTGCCCTGGTCCTTGCGGTAGATGTCGAAGAGATCGTCCGAATCGCCCATTGCGCGGTCCCCATGGCCGTCACCATCCGGCGGCCTCGGATTACCTTATCCTTCGGCCGGGCATCAGCATGCAACAGGTTCGAGACAAAACCGTCCGATCCACCCGGATAACCGTCACCGGCGCGGTCGCAGGAAGAACAGCATGGCGAGGCCGGACAGCAGGATCGACAGCATCACCCACCAGAAGGAATGCGGCGACACATGGTCCTCCGGGCCGCCGACGCCGGGCACCCCCACCACATTCATGCCGAAGATGCCGGAGATCAGCGTCATCGGCGCGAAGATCACCGTCACCACCGCCAGCACATGCAGGCTGTGGTTCTGCTGGTCGGCGACACGGGCCAGAAGCTCGTCCTGCAGCACCTTGGCACGGTCCTGCAACGCCTCGATGTCGTAGAGCACGCCGGCGAACTTCTCCACCGCGTGGCCGAGGCGGGCGCGGTCGTCGTCGCTGATCCACGGCACCCCGCTGTTGGCGAGCCGGCCCAGCGCCACCCGTTGCGGCGACACATGGCGCCTCAGCCGGACGATCAGCTGGCGCAGCTGGCCGAGCCGCTGCCGGGCGAGCTGGTAGCGTTCGGTGAGGACAGTGTCCTCCACCTTGTCCAGGTCGGCTTCGGCCCGCGTCACCACCTCGCCCAGCGTGTCGGCCAGCATGTCGATCAGGTCGGCCATCAGCTCGGCGGTGCTGCCATAGCGGCCCTGGTCGTGCAGGGACTTTCGCAGGCGGTCGATCGCCTTCAGCGGATGCCGCCGGCAGCTGACGATCCGGCGTTCGCCCATGAACAGACGCAGGGCACCGATGTCCGACGGCTCGAAATTGAAGTCGTAATGCATGTCGCTCAGCACGGCGAGGAAGCCGTCGTCGAACGGCTCCAGGCGCGTGCGGTCGTCGTTGGCGTCCAGCAGGATTTCACGCGCGAACTCATCCAGCCCGCTCCGCCGGTCCAGCCAGTCGCGCGCCCGCGCCGAGGCGAGGTTGAAATGCAGCCAGAGCACGCCGTCGGTGCGCCGCTCCGCCGCGTCGATCTCCTCGAAGGACAGGGGAACCGGCGGCGCATTCGGCGTGAGGAAATAGCCGCAGATCATGTCGGTGCCGGTATCGAGCCTGATTGGACCTGCCATACCCGGCGACCTTCCATTGCCTGTTCTCCGGCGGGTTGCCGGCGGGCGACAGAATAGGTCAACGGAACGGCGGTGCAAATATCTCCGGCGACTTCATTGCTCCGGAATCCGGCTGCAACAGGATCGTAGCAATACTGTCATCAAGCTGACGCGCGATTGCGGCATCAACGCGCAGGCGCCAGGGATTTGATCAGAGCGGTTTGAAAAGTGGGCGTTTGAAAAGTGGGCGTTTGAACAGGGGGCATGACCGTGAGGACTGAGACCGCCAGCGGCGCCCACGATGCGGACGCCTTCGATTTCACCCGGCCCGCCCCCGAAATCGTCCGCTCCGGCATTGCTGTCCCGGCACTGCTCCACTCGGTGCCGCCCGTGGTCGTCCGCCAATCGACCGAACTGGACGTGCCAGCGATGCTCGACATCTACGGCTATCACATCCAGCACGGCCTCGGCCCCTTCGACATCGAGCCATTGCATCCGGAGGAACTCAAGCGGCGCCGCAAGGCGATGCTGAAACGCCGGCTGCCGCATCTGGTGGCGGAAAGCGGCGGCGCGATCGCCGGCTACGCCTATGCCGCGCCGTTCCGCAAACGCCCGGCCTACCGCTACACGGTCGAACATTCGATCTACATCCACAAGGATTTCCAGGGCCGCCGGATCGGCCACCGGCTGCTGTCGGCCCTGGTCGATGCCTGCACCGCCGCCGGCTGCCGCCAGATGGTCGCCGTGGTGGACAGCGCCAACACCCCATCGCTGCGCCTGCACACGGCCTGTGGCTTCGTCGAGGCTGGCGTGCTGCGCGCGGTCGGCTTCAAGTTCGGCCGCTGGACCGACAGCGTCTTCCTTCAGCGCGCGCTCGGCCCTGCCGATGGCGCCCTGCCCGACGACCATCGCGGCGGCATCGTCCAGGCCGGCGACTGACTGCCTTCCACCTCCGGAGTTCCTCATGGATTTCTTTCGACGCTTCTCCTTCCTCGTCTGCGCCCCCGCCTTCGACGCCGACGAGCTGGAGGGCGTGCGTGTCCAGCAGATCGTCGCGGAGGTCGAACGGATCGGCTTCGAGGTGGTGCGGACGCGCCGGGTGGAGGATGCCGAACTGGCGATCCGCACCGACGCTGCCATCGGCTGCATGATCGTCGATTGGGGCAAGCGCGGGCTGGAGGGCAAGCCGGCCTCGCTGATCGCGCTGGCGCGCAAGCGCGGGCTGGAGATGCCGATCATCCTGCTGGTCCGCCGCCAGCGGCTGGAGAACATCCCGGTCGACGTGCTCAATCAGGTGGACGGCTATGTCTTCCTCGCCGAGGAGACGCCGGAATTCATCGCCAAGAACCTCGTCTCCCGCCTGAAGCAGTATGCCGAGACGCTGAAGACTCCCTTCTTCGGCGAGTTGGTTGATTATGCCGAGGAAGGCAACCAGCTGTGGACCTGCCCCGGCCACAATGGCGGCATCTTCTACAGCCGCAGCCCGATCGGCCGCATCTTCGTCGAGCATCTGGGCGAGGCGGTGTTCCGCGACGACATCGACAATTCGGTGCTGGAGATGGGCGACCTGCTGGTCCATGAGGGACCGGCGCTGAAGGCCCAGAAGGAAGCGGCAAAGATCTTCGGTGCCGAGCGCACCTATTTCGTGCTGAACGGCACCTCCGCCTCCAACAAGATCGTGCTGTCGGCACTGGTGGCGGAGGACGACCTCGTCCTGTTCGACCGCAACAACCACAAGGCGGCCCACCATGGCGGCCTGTTCCTCGGCGGCGGCATCCCGATCTTCCTGGAGACCGACCGCAATCCCTACGGCCTGATCGGTCCCATCGACCATGAGGCGCTGGATGAGAAGAGGATCCGCGAGAAGATCCGCAACAACCCGCTGGTCAAGGACCCGGACGCCTGGAAGCGCGAGCGGCCGTTCCGCGCCGCGGTGATCCAGCAATGCAGCTACGACGGCACCATCTACAGCGCCGAGACCATCCTGGCGAAGATCGGCCACCTCTGCGACTATATCCTGTTCGATGAAGCCTGGGCCGGCTTCCTGAAATTCCACCCGCTGTTCAAGGGCCGCTTCGCCATGGGGCTGGACGGGCTGCATGACGGCCATCCCGGCATCATCGCCACCCAGTCCACCCACAAGCAACTGGCCAGCTTCTCCCAGGCCTCGCAGATCCACGTCAAGGACAGCCACATCAAGGGGCAGCGCCGCCGGGTCGAGCATCGCCGCTTCAACGAGACCTTCCTGCTGCACGCCTCGACCTCGCCCTTCTACCCGCTGTTCGCGTCGCTGGATGTCGGGGCGCAGATGATGAAAGGCCGCTCGGGCGAGGTGCTGTGGGACGACACCATCCGGCTGGGCATCGAGCTGCGCAAGAAGATCCGCGCCATCCGCCGCGAGTTCGAGGAGCGCGAGAGCGACCCGGCCCGCCGCTGGTTCTTCGACCCCTTCGTGCCGGACCGGGTCGAGGTCGCCGGCTCGATGATGGCGTGGGAGGATGTGCCGACCGACGCGCTGGCCTCCGAGGTGCGCCATTGGGAGTTCGCGCCGGGAGCCGACTGGCACGGCTTCCGCCATGTCGCGGCCGGCTATGCGATGACCGACCCCAACAAGCTGACCCTGCTGACCCCCGGCTTCGACCGGCACAGCGGAGCCTATGAGGATCACGGCATCCCGGCCCCGGTGGTGGCGCAGTATCTGCGCGAGAACCGCATCGTGCCGGAGAAGAACGACCTCAATTCGATCCTCTTCCTGCTCACCCCCGGCGTGGAGTCGAGCAAGGCCGGCACCCTGCTCAGCGCTCTGGTGGCGTTCAAGCGGCTGCATGACGACAACGCCCTGCTGGAGGACGTCATCCCGGAGTTCGTCGCCCGCCGGCCCGCCCGCTACACCGGCCGACGGCTGCGCGACCTGTGCGCGGAGATGCATGCCTATTACCGCGAGCGCAACACCAACGATCTGCAGCGCCGCATGTTCCGCCCCGACCATCTTCCCACCATGGTCATGCCGCCGCGCGAGGCGGTCCGGCATCTGGTGCGCAACGACGTGGATTACCTGCCCATCGACCGCATCGCCGGGCGGATCGCCACGACGCTGTGGGTCGTCTACCCGCCTGGCATCGCCACCATCGTCCCCGGCGAGCGGCTGGACGACCATGCCCGGCCGATGATCGAATATCTCCAGGTCTTCCAGGAAGGCGCCAACCGCTTCCCCGGCTTCGACAACGAGATCCAGGGGCTGTACCGCGAGACGGAAGCCGACGGCTCGGTGCGCTTCTACAGCTACGTCGTGCGTGAGCCCGGACTGGACGGGTGATCGGCTTTTAGGCGGGGGCGGGGCGGCACATCGTAAGCGATGTTCTGACCCCACCTTCCAGCGGGTTCTGGTCGCCGCCAAGCCGGTCGATTTCCGCAAGAGCATGGATGGGTTGACCGCTCTGATGCAGCAGCAACTGGGGGCGGATCCCTTCAGCGGGGTCGTCTACGTCTTCCGCTCCAAGCGAACCGACCGGGTCAAACTCCTGCACTGGGACGGCACCGGACTGGTTCCCATCGCGAAGAGATTGGAGGCCGGCCAGTTCCGCTGGCCAGCGATCCGCGACGGCGTGATCCGGGTGCGCGGCTTGCGGGTGCCGCGGCCGACGTCTGCCGCCTGAGCGGCAACACAGCGACTTGCTTGGCGAGGACGGCCCAAGCCGCCGCAATCCTGCGTGGGCTGGACCGCCCCCAGCACCGCAGTGGTGGCGGCGCCTGGAAGCGCCCTCAAAACCGGTTGACAGCCAGCCTTCAGCGGTGGGCAGGTGGGTGTTGTCGACCAGCCAGACCCGGTTGGACTCGGCCACATGGAAGGCCTGTCCCAGCAGATCGGGAGCGACCGGCAGGCCATGGCGGCCGTCGGTCGTGACTGGCCGGAACCGGCTGGCGGTGATATGCACAGACGCCCATCAAAATGAGACCTGAACCCTGGCCTGGGCGGTCAGGGTGCCACGGCTGGTTTCCGGCCCGTCGGTTAGGGCCACGCCGATGTTCATGCCAGCCTGCAGGACCCGCGCCAGCGCATAATCGACGCCGGCCCCCAGCCCTACCAGCGTGGTATCGGCCCGTTCACCGATGCTCCGAAGGGCACCGATATTGTAGGTGTGGCCATGGCCGACATCGAGAAAGGCAAAGGGCGAAACGGCGTCCTCCACCGGGCCGATCCCGGTACCGCCGAGACGGCCCAGGGCGGCGAACGACTGCAGCCTCATTTCGTTACGCAGAACGAAACCGGCATCGACACTGCCGTCGTTCAGCGTATAGCCGCGGGTGGCGTACAGCCCGCCGATGGCAAGCTGCTCGGTTTCCGGCAGTGCCTTGCCCGCCATCTGGCCCGTGAACTCGGTGTTCCAGGAGACGCCGTCCAGCCATGACACGCCGGTCAGCGGAGTCTCCCGGCTGAACACCCCATAGAGATAGGCGTAATCAGCCTCCTCGACGCGACCGTTGGAAAAGCTGTTCCATGCCGCACGGCTGTTTCCAGGCACCACGCCGGCCCGATTGACCACGGCACGGAGGTCGACAGCGGTCGAACCGCTCGCCTGGGGCCAGGAGCCGCCCCAGCCGACGGTGAAATCGAACACCCCCGCGGCCCCGTTGGCCAACCCGGTTCCCTGGCTCAGCACCTTGCGCGACAGCCACTTGGGCGTCACACCCCCGTAAAGGTCACCCCATCCGGCAAGGCCCGCATCGATGTTGGACAGCGCCGAACGGTAGAGGATCGGCAGTTCGACGGTGGTGTTGCGGACGGTGAGAAGCCCGCCGGCGCTGTCCTGGGACGTGGCGACGAAGCTGGGGGTCAGGCTGAGCGCCTGCCGTGGAAAGGTCGGGAGGATGATGCGCCCGGCATGACTGGCATAGGACGGCCGGTTGCTTCCCGACAGTCTCAGGGAGCCTGGATCGGACACCACGTCGCGGCTGCCGGTCAACTGGTACGACAGGGTGAGATCGTTGAGAGACTCAAGGCCGGCGGCGAAGCCAATGAAGACCCGGTCGAGCCCCCGGTTGCGCAGGCTGCCGGTGTTGGACGCTCCGGCATAAGCCTGCCACGGCCGTTGTCGGGAGACCTCCAGAGTCAGGTCGCTGGAACCCGGATCGGAGCCCGGTTCGAATACCCCGTTGAGCTGGCGGTAGGGAAAGCGGTTGAGCCAGTCCAGATCCTCCGAAATGCGCTCGGCCTCGATCAGCCCGCCGGCCGGAGCGCGGATGGAGGCGGCGAGACCGTCGGCTGCCGCGGTGCCGTCCACCTCCCTGACGCGGACATTCCCTGTCCGGAAGGGCAGGACACGGAGTTGCAGCACACCAGCGGTGATCTCCTGGGGCGGGGCGGTGATCGAGACGAACGGCCGCCCGGTCTCGCGATATGCTGTGGCCAGGGCCGCCTGGGCCTCCGCCAACCGCCTGCGCGAAAGGGGCTGGCCGAGGAACGGGCCGAGCGCGTCGGCGATGCGCTGCCGGTCCAGCCCCTCCACCCCCGATGACGTGATGCCCGCCGGGGGATCCGGCATCACCGGATCGGTCAGCCCGATGAGCCGGATGCCCTTGATGTCGACGCCGAGCGGGGTGTCGTCGACATCGACTGCCGGGCCGCTGCCATAGCGCAGGCCGCCGCCCTCGCCTGCGACCGCTGGCGGCAGGTTGCGCTCCACCGGTACCGGAGCCTGCGCCGACGCCGCGTCCGGGGACAGTATTTGCAGCAGGACGAGCAGGACTGCCGGAGCGGCAAGCCATCGTGACGATTCGGCCAGCCGGGCGAACGCCGTGGCGTCGCGGTGGGAGGTCGGGTTGTTGGCAGAGGAGCGTGCGACGATCATGGGCCGGAATCGTTCTGTTCGTCAGGGCATGGAGAAGCGGAGGAACCGGCCGAAACGCGTGTTCTCCGGATGGGGGGCCGCTGTGCAGTCGCCGCTGGCCGCGGCACCGCCGATGCAGGCCCCGGCACCGCCGGCGGTTTCCTGGGAACCGGAGCCGCCCGAGGAGCCTCCAGACGCGCCGTCGACGGCGGCGCTTGCATCGCCAGATGCTGCTTGGGGACCGGCGGTCGGGAAGGACACCGGAGCATCGTCGTTCCGGAAGGGTTGCGTCGTCGGCGAAGCCGTCACCACCACCAGATTTCGCGGCAGGGCCGCAACGGCGAGAACCTGCGTCAGCTCCTCCACCTGCACCGGCCCCGACGGGGGCTGCGGAGTCACGGTTTCCCCGGTGGCGGTTACCGTCAGCACCCCCGGCAGGAAGGTGAGGCTATAATTGCCGGAAGCGGCCAGCATGCCCTGCTCGATGGTGTAGGAACCGGCCGGCGAGGCTGTGCCGGCGGCCGTGCTCAGGGTCCCGTCGAGCGTGTCGCCATTGGCCAGCCCCTGTCCACCAACAGTGTAGGTCAAGGCCGGGTTGCCGGTGCCGATGGGACGGCTGAGGCTGTCCGCCGTCACCAGGATCGGGCGGGGGGTCACCGTCAAGGCTCCATCGACGTAGGTGATGGTGTAGTTCGAGAGGCCGCTGCCCTGGGCCGACGCGGCGGCGATGCTGTAGCTGCCGACCCCGGCGATGGCCGCCGTGCCGCTGCTGGACAGGCTGACCCCGGTCACGCTGTCGCTGTTCTTCAGCCCAGTGGCGGTGAAGCCGGTCAGCGAGGCGCTGTCGCCATAGGTCTTGCGCGCCGCGTCGGCAGTGACGGTCAGCGCCGCCGGATCGACCGTCAGCGTGCCGTCGGCATAGGTGATCGTGTAGTTCGAGAGGCCGCTGCCCTGGGCCGACGCGGCGGCGATGCTGTAGCTGCCGACCCCGGCGGTGGCCGCCGTGCCGCTGCTGGACAGGCTGACCCCGGTCACGCTGTCGCTGTTCTTCAGACCGGTGGCCGTATAGCCGGTCAGGGTCGCCGTATCGCCGTAGGTCTTGCGCGCCGCGTCGGCAGTGACGGTCAGCGCCGCCGGATCGACCGTCAGCGTGCCGTCGGCATAGGTGATGGTGTAGTTCGAGAGGCCGCTGCCCTGGGCCGACGCGGCGGCGATGCTGTAGCTGCCGACCCCGGCGGTGGCCGCCGTACCGCTGCTGGACAGGCTGACCCCGGTCACGCTGTCGCTGTTCTTCAGACCGGTGGCGGTGAAGCCGGTCAGGGTCGCCGTATCGCCGTAGGTCTTGCGCGCCGCGTCGGCAGTGACGGTCAGCGCCGCCGGATCGACCGTCAGCGTGCCGTCGGCGTAGGTGATGGTGTAGTTCGACAGGCCGCTGCCCTGGGCCGACGCGGCGGCGATGTTGTAGCTGCCGACCCCGGCGGCGGCCGCCGTGCCGCTGCTGGACAGGCTGACCCCGGTCACGCTGTCGCTGTTCTTCAGCCCAGTGGCGGTGAAGCCGGTCAGCGTGGCGCTGTCGCCATAGGTCTGCGCGCCGCTCG
>NZ_BADK01000079.1 GCF_000333595.1 Azospirillum sp. B506 | reverse complement strand
TGCGCGACGCCTGTTCGATGGTCTTGATATGGGCGAGGCCGGGCAGGATTTCCGAGCGGATGAACTCCAGCCGGCGCACCGGGCCGCCGCCACGGGAAAAGCGGTGCTTCCACAGGTTCATCTTCACCGCCAGACCGCACAGCACGCCGCCGATGGTCAGGTGATGGGTGACGATCAGGTCGCGGATGCTGCGGAAGCTTTCCGGGTTGATGTCGCGCCAGAAATCGCGGGAGCGGTTGTCGAAGCTTTCGAACCGCCCGGTGATCGAGGTGGCGATGTCGGTCAGGTCATGGCCGATCTCGTCCAGCATGCGGCCCTGGCGGGCGTCGCGGCGGACCTCGCTGACCTGATACAGCTCCGCCATCCAGCCGAGGAAACCCTGCACATCGGGCACGATGTCGTCCAGGCAGCGCTTGAAATAGGCCAGCGACAGGAAGATGTCGGCATACTCCTCCAGAAAGGCGGGAATCTCCCCCAGCGGAATGTCGAGCCGGTCGGCGGTCAGCTGCAGGCGGCGCCGCGCCTCCTCGACATCTGGCTGGGCGAACAGCCGGACCAGTTCGTCCATGCTGCCGATGTCGGTGCCCTGAACGCCATAGACATGCTCGACCAGCGGCCGGGTGAAGACGCGCATGTAGCTGGTCAGCTCGGCCCGCTTCGCCGCGGACAGGCGCAAGGCGCCCGCCTCCTCCACATCGATGTTCAGGCGGCGCAGCTCCAGCCGCAGGCTGTAGACGTCGAAGCTGGCGGCCTCGCCGATCTGCACGATCTTGCGCAGGTCGCGGCGGAATTCCGGGCCGTCGATGCCGAAGCATTTCGACAGCTGGTCGATGCGGATCTGGCCGCTGCCGGTCTGGGCGTCGTTGAACAGCTCCGCCACCGTCTCCAGCCGGACATTCTTGATCAGCCTGGCCCGGCGCAAGCCCGGCGTTTCCAGCGGCAGGATCGACAGCGGCAGGATGTGCAGCGCATCGCGCCCGTCATCCTCCTCCGCCGAAGGCGCCCCGCGCAGAAGGACGGCGGCGCCGCCGGTGGTGGCGGGCGGGCGGATGCGGTCGCGGGCCTGCCGGTCCTGTGGAATGCGGTCCTGTGGGGGGCCGGCTGGCGGCGGCTGCACGGCTGGACTCCTCCCGCCCGGGTCGGGTCCCGCAGCCCGGTCAGAAGCGCGGGAACTTCATCAGCGTCATGGTGATGGACGGATCGATGGAGATGATCGACGCCCGGCCGCTGCGGGAAATCGGACCGATCGACGGCATGGCCGCGGCGCCGGCGGCGCTGCCGTTCTGCATGTCGTACATAGCGGCGAAACGATCGAGCAGCTTGGCGACCTTGTCCGGATTCTTCAGGTCGGCGATGTCCATCCGCTTTTCCAGCAGGGCCTTCTGCTTGTCGATATCCAGCAGCGCTGTCTGCTCGGGCAGGCCCAATGCCGTGTAGACCACCTTGCGCAGGGCGTTGTCGGCCATCACCTGATACCAGTTGCCGATGTTCGATGACCGTCTCTGGAAATAGAGGCCGAGCCGCACCGCCGGATTGTTGTCCTCCGACTCGACCTCCAGCGTCACGGCGACGTAGCGGTCGACGATGGCCTGGACGACGGCCGGAGTCTTCAGGTTCTCGCCGTTGTTCTCGGCGAATCCCAGGACTTTCGCCATCTCGCGGAATTTGGTGTCGCTCATCCGGTTGGCGGTGGAGGACTGGTCGCTCACCCCCTCTTCCAGCACCTTGCGGATCAGGCCGCGCGACTTCGCCTGACTGCCGAGGTCGAAGGCGTCGAGGACGAAGCGGTAGAGCTTGTCGTCCTTCATGAAGTCTTCGGTGTTGGTGATCTTGCCGATATTGTCCTGGAAATAGGAGATGGCGCGCTGCACCGCCGGACGGCTGCGGATCGCCTGTTCGTAGCGGTCGTGGTTCTTGTTGACCACCCGCAGATCGACGAGCGTCGTCATGCCTCGACCTCCCCGGTCTTGCCGTCGGGGCCCGTTTCGTCAAAGCCGCGCGGGATGGCGGGATCCTCGTCCGCCGCGTCGGTTTCGGCGCCATAGCCGGCGGGGATCCGCATGATGACCTCTCCCGTCGTGGTGTCGAGCACCTCGGTGTAGAGCCGGGAGCTTCCCGGCGCGAGGGTGACGCGGTAGGGCTGGGAGGCGTGCCGCTTCATCTCGGTTTCCGCGCCGTCGCTCTTGGCAGCGCGCTCCACCACCTCGGCCGGCTTGGTTGTCTCGGCCTGGGCGGCGCGCAGCCGGTCGGACTGACGCTGGCGCGCCTCGGCGATGATGTCGGCGCTGGCGGTGGCGCGTTCGCCGGACGGGCCGGTCACGCCGGTGACGGGAGTCGGCATGGCGTCATCCTCCGGCCTGCTGGCCCGCATGATGGCCGATGCCGCCTGCCTGGAAGGAGGGGGCGGCAGCGGGCGGAGCGGCCGACAGCAGCGTGGCCTCATACTCCATCACCGGACGCAGGGCGGACAGCGCCTTGTAGTAGTCGCGCTCGCCGATGTGGCCCATGGCGCGGGCGATGCGGTCCTGGACGTCGGGGCGGGTGAAGGTGGTGTAGAGCTGCGCCATCATCTCCGCCACCGGACCGCTGCCGGCCGCGGCGACTCCGGGGTCGAGCAGCATGCTCTGGATCAGGAAATAGGCACGGCGCACCGGAGTCACCGCATCCTCTTCCTGCAGGATGTCGCTGCCGCGGATGATCTGGGCGAAGTTGGAGATGGTCAGGGTGTAGCGGCGGTTCTCGTTCTGCACGACGCAGCCGTTGATCACCACCCGCTCGCACGGCTTCAGGCGCAGCTTAAGTGCCATAGGACAGATCCTCCGTCGCCAGCTCCCGCGCGGGCTGCGCCACGGCGCCCGCCCCTTGCAGGCCCTGCATGACCGAGCGGTTGATGTGGAGCAGCAGGTCGATGCCGCCCTCGCCGCGCAGGACGCGTTGGGTGTTGCGGTCCACCGCGAAGGACAGCGAGATCAGACCGGCGCGCAGGGCTTCCGGCAGGGCGTTGCCGTCTTCCAGCAGGTCGGCGCGCAGGGCGTTCCACAGCTCCAGGTTCCGCCACAGCGCATCCTTCAGCGCGGCGGAACGCCAGTCGGCGCTGCGGTTGTGCTCCAGCGCCAGGGTGATCCGCAGGAACACACGATATTCGATCTTTCGCGGATCGTCGCACTCGGCGATGGTCTGGTGGTAGGCGGCGATGCTCATGGGCGCACCCCTGCGGTGGGGTCCTTGGCGGCGGATTGCCGGACCGGTTGCGGTAGGTCTTGGGGACGGGGGATGGCCGTCGGCGATGCCCGCTCGACCATGCGGCAGGCTGGAATGAACGGGCATGGCTGACGGGCATGGCCGGCGGGGCGGCTTCATCGTCCAGGGGTTCGGACGATGAAGCCGCCCGCGCGGGGACTTAGCGGAACAGCGACAGGATGTTCTGCGGACCCTGGTTCGCGATCGACAGAGCCTGGGTGGCGAGCTGCTGCTGGACCTGGAGGGCCTGCAGGCGGCTCGATTCCTCGTTCATGTCGGCGTCGACCAGCGCACCGATGCCCTTGTTCATCGAGTCCGTCAGCTTCGACACGAAGTCGTTCTGCACCGACACGCGGTTCTCGATGGAGCCGATGACCGACGCCTTGCCGATGGCGTTGTCGAGCAGCTTGTTGATGACTTCCAGCGACTTCTTCGAGTTGTTGACCACATCGACCTGGGTCAGGTCGGCGAGGCCGCCGAAGGCGTCGCTTTCCTTCGAGCCGACCCACAGACCGGAGATCTGGGCGGTGAAGTTGCCGTCGGTGTTCTTGTCCTGGTCGGTGAAGGACAGGGTGTCGCCGGTGAAGGCGACCTGGAAGTCACCGCCGGCGGTGTTCAGGGCGGTGTTGATCGCCGTGGCGATGTTGCCCTGGGTGGTGGCGAGGTTGGTGTCGTAGATCTGCGACGACAGGTCGACCGACACGTCGGTCTTGCTGCCGTCCTCCTTGGTGACGGTCAGGGTCACGGCGCCGAGGCCGAGATTCTGGCCGGCGATGAAGGTGTCGCCGGGGGCGCCGAACTTCAGGTCGATCGACGCCTTCTTGGCGTTGGTCGAGTCGACCTGCTGCTCGATGGTGGCCTTGCCGACGATCGATTCCACGCGCATGTCCTGGCGCTGGAAATCGATGTAGCTGGGATCGACCGTGCCGTCGGCGCGGCTGAGCGACGCCAGGATAGAGACGTTCTTGTCCTTGGCGGTGCCGTCGTTGGAATAGGTGACGCGCAGCAGGTTGTCGCCGTTGAACGACGCATCGGCGGCAGCGCCCTTGATCAGCTTCACCAGCTGGTCGACGTCGTTCTGGATCAGCGACTTGTCGACGCCGTTGGTCTGGCCGGCGATGACGCGGGCCTTCAGGGTCTGCAGGTTCTCGACGATATTCTTGGCGGCCACCGACGCGGTGTTGGTGGTGCCGGAGCCGAGTTCCAGCGACTCCTTGACCGCCTTGAAGCCGGCGACGTCGGCCTTCATGGTGGTGGCGATCGACCAGTAGGCGGCGTTGTCCTTGGCGTTGTTGACCTTCAGACCGGTCGAGATGCGGTCCTGCGTGGTCGCCAGGTCACCGGTAACGTGACGCAGCGTCTGCAGGGCGGTCATTGCCGAGGCATTGGTCAGAATCGAGGCCATGAGTATCTCCATTCGCGAGATGCATGGCGCCTTTCTGACGCCGGGGCCAGTCGCGCCGGCCTTCCCGATCTTCAATGCGGGGGCGCGAGCGGCGAATTCGAGGATGACCGGGCCGGTTTAAGCCGGGGTAAAAAATCGGAGGCGTTCTGGGCGGACGTTCTGGGTGGACGGTGCCGAGGGACAGGGTCGGCGGCTGGCGGTCAGCGGCCGACCGCACGGGCGGCGGGGCGGGACACCACCGGCGGGATGAAGGGAACGCGGGGTCCGGTCAGCGCGCCGGCGTTCGACCAGCGGTCCAGCATCAGCTGGGCACGGTCGGGAGCGACATGGTCGGGCGGCGCCTCGAACTTGTAGCCGCGGCCATAGACCGTCTCGATGTAGCGGCCGCCACCGGTCGCCGTGTCGATCTTCTTGCGCAGCTTGCAGATATAGACGTCGATCACCTTGTCGAGCGGGTCGGAACCGGACAGGCCGTAGACCTCCTCGTAGATGTGCTCCTTCGACACCACGCGGCGGTGATTGAGCGCCAGCACCGACAGGATCGCATGCTCGCGCTGGCTGAGGCGAAGGCGCTCGCCATCCACCTCCGGGTCGCGCCCGTCGAGGAAGACGGTCAGGCGGCCGACCGTCACGGCGTTGCTGGTCAGCCCGTAGGAGCGGCGGCGGATCGCCTCCAGCCGGGCGCGGATCTCGGTGCTGACCACCGGCTTGACCAGCACGTCGTCCGCCCCCGCCCGCAGGATGCCGGCGGTGGTGTTGGCGCAGCGCCGTTCGATCAGGCAGATGATCGCGGCGGTGACGTTGCGTGCGCGCAGCATGGCGACGCAGGCTTCGGTGTCGCCGACATCGCCGATGACGATCGCGTCATGCGTGATGTCGACGGAGCCATGCCCCTCCACCAGATCGCGCAGGCCATTCAGGTCCAGGCGGTCATGGTTAACCTTGCACAGGGCGAGTTGCTTGCCGATGGCTTCGGCGATCAGATCGGCTGGCTCAATCAGCAAAGCCTGCATTGGATTCTCCATTGTCGAGCAAGCGCAGATAAAGCATTGTTTTTTACGCAATTGCGCTTAGGTCACATGCTTATCACAGCCTTAAAAGAACCTATCGAAAGGCGACGTGTCAACAGATTGGGGTACCCGGATAGACATAGGAACGATGGTGGTTTTACGCCCGTTTAATGATTTCGTTCTATTAAAGACTGGATAAATTTTTATTCATGTGGGGTTTTACTTAGAAAATCTACGCTCTTTTCGAGTGATCGCTGCAAACAACCATTAATTCGTTCGCCATCTATGGTTAACGGCAGTGAAGAGGCAGAAAGCCGGCGCTTACAAACATGAACGCTGGTTTAACCGTGTTGCCCTACGGTCGCCGGGCATCCGCATTTGAGGAGGTTCCATGTCCGGAACGAAGGCATCCGTCCTTGCGGCGGCCACCACCGCTGCTTGCTTTCTTGCCTTGGGAGGCTGCGCGCAAGTGTCGCAGGCCCCCGACAGCGATTACCGCCAAGCCCTTGAAAAAGCGCTGACCGCCGGCCAATGCGACGGCGATGCGGTGCGTGACATGTGGTCCGCCTACGGGCGGTGGTACGGAGTCGCGTCCTCGATCGCCGGCTATTGGAAGAGCGACGAGGCCGCCGCCCTGCTGCGCCAGGGCGACCGGTTCCGCATCCTGAACTGCACGGAGGTGGCGCGCGCGTCCTACCAAACGCTGATCCGCCGTTTCCCGGAAGATGGCTTTGCCCCGTTGCGCGAAGCGGCCCGCGCCTCGCTGCGGTCGCTGCCGCCGCCACCGGCAGTTCCGGGCCAGCCGACTCCGGTCAGGCCCGCAGAGATTTGAAAAGGGTGATTTGAGGGGGGGGATCGCCCTCTCCCGTTCTGGGAGAGGGTATACCGGCTACAGCGCCAGATCGGACGACATCGGCTGGTCCAGCCCCAACCACGCATCGGCCAGCGGGCCGACGGTCAGGACGCCGTCGATCCGGCAATCGGCCAGGGCGGCGCGGAAGGTTTCGTGCAGGTCGGCCAGAGCCGATGACGGCAATCCCATGGCAAGACGCAAGGTTACATCCAGCCGTCGCCCGACCAGGGTCGCCATCAGCTGCACCGGTCCCAGCCGCTGCGGCCGGGCCTGAAGCACCAGGGTGACGCGGTCCGACAGCCCGTCCTCGATGCCAACCGCACAGAGCAGCCCGTCGTCGCTGTCCAGCAGAGGCACGCGCGACAGCCGCCACAGCCGGCCATCGACCGGCTGGAAGCGCGACGAGAGCGCCCGGTCGCAGTCGTCGATCAGCAGTCCGCCGTCGAGGCCGGCCAGCCTAGCCGCCGCATCCGTCCCCAGCCAGTCGCGGCAACCGCCGGCCGTCGCCGCCAGGAACAGGGCAAGCCCGGCGCCGAAGGTCGAATCGCAGCGCGGCAGGCAGCCGCGCGCCAGCGCTGCGTCGGCCGCGGACAGCGAGTCGAGCAGGTCGAGCAGACGGCGGACGAGCGGCACCGCTTCGTCCCCGTCCTGCACAGCGGGGCCGGCGGGAGGGGGAGCGGTGGCGAAATGCGCCGCCAGCAAGTCCGGCGGCGGCACATGCCGGGGGACGAGGTCACGCCCGGCCATTCAAACCTCGCCCATCCGGATGCTCCCCCTGCGGCACTGCCGCGCTCAATAGACCACCGTGTCGGCGTCGTCGGACTGCGGGATGATGATGGTGCCGTCCTCGGCCATCGCCTTGGCGACGCGGACGATCTCCGCCTGGGCGTCGTTGACGTCGCGCATGCGCAGCGGACCCATATTCTCGATCTCGTCCAACAGGATCAGGCGGGCGCGTTCCGACAGGACCGACAGGAAATGGTCGCGCTGCGCCGCCGGCGCCCCCTTCAGCGCGATGGCGAGCTGGCCGGTGTCGCAGCGGCGGATCACCGCCTGCAGCGACACGCGGTCGAGCCGCATCAGATCCTCGAAGGTGAACATCAGCTGCTTGATGCGCTGGGTCGGCTCCGGCATCACCGTTTCCAGATCGTCGAAGATCTCGGTCAGCGTCTCGCGGTCGATGCGGTTGAAGATGTCGGCCATCCGCTCCAGCGAATCGTTGCCGTGGGTGCGGGCATAGTTCGCCATGAACTCGTTGTGCAGGATCGATTCGATGTCCAGCAGCACCTCGCGCTGCACCGATTCGATCTGGATCATGCGCTCGATCACCTCGGTGCGGATGGTGGGCGGCAGCAGGACCAGCACCTTCGCGGCGTGGTCGGCCCGCATCTTGGACAGGATGACCGCCGCGGTCTGGGGATATTCGCCGGCCAGATAGGCGGCGAGCACCCCCTCGTTCACGTTGGACATCTTCTCCCACATGGTGCGACCGGCGGGGCCGCGGATCTCGCCCATGATCTCCGTCACGCGGTCGGCCGGCAGGAAGCGGTTCAGCATCCGCTCCGTGCTGTCGTAGGAGCCGACGACCGACCCGGCATTGGCGAAGCGCTCGGTGAAGATGCGCATCAGCGTCTCCACCAGATTGGAGGTGACGTTGCCCAGGGTCGCCATCGCCCGGCTGACGAGGCGGATCTCGTCCTCGTCCAGCCGCTCCATCAGCCGCGAGCCGCGTTCCTCGCCCAGCGCCAGGAAGATGACGGCACTTTTCTCCACGCCGGTCAGGCTCTTGTAATTCTCACGGATCTTGATCGGCGTTCCCATGACGGCACCTCAAAAGGAATAATCGGCGGATGGGGCGGAGGACGGCGTGGCATCGGAGGCGTCGGACGGCGGCAGGGCCAGCGCGCGGTCGTGGCGGAAGGCAACCGCCATCACCGCGCCGGCCACCAGCAGAAGCGGGTGCGGGATCAGCGGATTGGGATCGAGCGCGCCCAGCAGGCCGGCGAGTGAGCCGTCCTCCGGCACCGCCACCCCGCGGCGGCGGGCCAGCGCGAGCAGGCTGTCGGCCAGACTGGCGGAGGGATTGGCGGCGGGAATGGCCGGCTCGTCTTCCATCGGCTCACACCCCATAGGAGCGGATCAGGCTGCCGGCGATCAGGAACCAGCCGTCGGTCAGCACGAAGAAGATGATCTTGAAGGGCAGCGCGATCATCACCGGCGGCAGCATCATCATGCCCATCGCCATCAGGATCGCCGCCACCACCATGTCGATCACCAGGAACGGCAGGAACAGCAGGAAGCCGATCTCGAAGGCGCGGCGCAGCTCCGATAGCAGGAAGGCCGGCATCAGCAGCCGCAGGTCGACGCTCTCCGCCGTCACCGGACGCTCGTCCTTTGCCGGTTCCGTGCTCTCGCCGGCCGGCTTCGGCTTGGCGGTGAAGGCGGCGAAGGCGGCCAGATCGCGCTCGCGGACATGGGAGGCCATGAAGCCGCGGAACGGCTCGATCATGCGCTCCAGGCCCTGTTCCTGCGTGACCTGCTCGTTCAGCAGCGGGCGCAGGCCGTCCTGCCAGGCGCTGTCGATCACCGGCCCCATGATGTGGAAGGTCAGGAACATGGCGAGGCTGACCAGCACCATGTTCGGCGGCGACTGCTGCAGCCCGAGGGCGGAGCGCAGCAGCGACAGCACGACAATGATGCGGGTGAAGCAGGTGACCATGATCAGCAGGCCGGGGGCGACGCTGAGCACCGTCAGCAGCACGATGCCCTGGACGATCCGCCCCGACAGGCTGGCTCCGTCCACCAGCGAGCCCAACCCCCCGAGATTGAGGTCGAGCGGCGCCGCCGCGGCCGGACCGGCGGCGAGGAGAAGGGCGAGGAGAAGGGTCAGGGGACGGAAGCGCATGGGGGGCTTTCAGGGTTTCCCCCCTCTCCCCCCCGGGGAGAGGGTCGGGGTGAGGGGGATGCATAGCGTGGATTCTCGGGAAAGGGCCGCCGCGCGTCCCCCTCACCCTAACCCTCTCCCCGCTTTCGGCGGACCTTTGGTCCGCCTGTCGCGTCAGCGCAAACAAAGTTTGCGCGTGAGCGGGGGAGAGGGGATCCTTACCGCCCCTCAGTCGATCTCCAGCTCGGTCCGCACGATCTCGGTCAGGGTGACGCCGAGGCGCTGGTCCTCGACGATCACCACCTCGCCGCGGGCGACCAGACGGTGGTTGACCAGCACTTCGACCGGTTCGTCCACCTTGCGCTCAAGCTCCAGCACGGCGCCGCGGCCGAGCTTCAGCAGTTGCGCCACCAGCATGCTGGTGCGGCCGAGCACGACCTGCACGTCGACCGGCACGTTGTAGATCGCGTTCATCGGCCCGTCGTAAGGCTTGTCGCCGATCCTGTCCGGGGCCTTGTCCGCCTGCTTGGGATCGTCGTCGAGGATGTCGAGGTTCAAGGGAGGCATGAGGATTCTCGCTTCGGATCGTTAAGGGTCGGGCGACAGCGCCGGCTGCAGGGCGGCGACGGCGCGGTCGGTGAGGGCCTCGATGGATGCCTGGATGGCGGCGGGATCGCGGCGGACGGAGCCGGCGCCCCAGCTCGCCTCCAGGGCGCCGACGGCCAGCGCCGGGTCGTCCTGGATATCGAGACGGCCCTGGAAGATGCTCTGCCCGGCCAGCCGCTCTTCCAGCGGGCGGCGGAGCGACGGGTGCAGGCGCAGGGTCAGAACCGGGGCCTGTCCGGCGGCACGCAGGGCGTCGGCGGCCAGACGCTCGACCTCGGCGCGGGCGACCCGGTCGAGCAGGCGCGGCGCCATGCGGCGCACCAGCGCCAGCAGAACGAAGGCGCCCTGGGCCTCCAGCCGCTCCATCAGGGCGGCATGGTCGCTGTCGAGCGCCGCCATCCGCTGCGCCAGCCGGTCCAGGCAGGCGGACAGTTCCGCTTCGATGCGGCGGGCGGCGGCCAGTTCGCCGTCACGGCGGCCTTGGGCCAGTCCCTTGGCCAGCGCGGCGTTGCGGGCCTCGGCCAGCGCCGCCAGATGCGCGCGTTCCGACAGGGTCGGCAGGTCGAGCGGGTCGACACGCTCCGCCGCCTCCGGTTCCGCCACCGTGGCAGGAGCGCCGAAGCTGTGGTCGAAGCGGTAGCGCGGGTAGGCGGCCATCACGCCACCTCCTCATAGAGCCAGGAGCGCAGGATATCGATGGCCTCGTCCGGATACTGGTCGACCAGCTCTCCCAGCCGGCGGATCGAGGAGGCCCGAACGCGGCCCTCGACGGTCCGCAGCTCGATCAGCTGGTCCATCGTCTCCTCGATGCCCAGCTGCGGCGCCATCGGCGCGGCGGCGAGAGCGGCATCCACCTCCGCACCATCCGCGAACGGCGCACCGGCGGCGGCAGTCCCAGCCACGGCGGGACCGGTCAGCTGCGGCATGGCACCGCCGGCCGGAGCCGCCAATGCCGGGGCGGGCGCCTCCACCACCACCGGCTCCGGCGCCGGAAAGACGCGGCGGATCAGCGGACGCAGGCCGACCAGGATCACCAGGGCCGACAACACCAGCAGGATCACCCACTGGATCAGCGTCATGATGTTGCGGGTCAGCGTCTCGGCGATCTCGTCGCCCAGCGGGCGCGGCGCGAGGTCGGGCGCCAGATCGACGAATTCCAGATTGTCCACCGTCACCCGGTCGCCGCGCGCCTCGCTGAAGCCCATGGCGGAGCGGACCAGCTCGCCCAGGCGCTGAAGTTCCTCCGCGCTGCGCGGCTCGTACTGGCGGGCACCGTCGGGAGCGGTCTTCCAGGTGCCGTTGACCAGCACGGCGACGCTGAGGCGGCGGACGTCGCCCGGCTCGATCACCGTTTCGCGGCTGACGTTGGAGATCTCGTAATTGACCGTCTCCTCCTGCCGCTTGCTGTCGTTGGAGGATTGCGGCCCCTGCGACTGGGCGCGCACGTCGCGCTGCGGCAGGTTCTGTTCGGCGGTGACCGGCGGCTCGCCGTTGCTGTCCTGGCTGCGGTCCTGCTCCTGCACCGTCTGGGTGGAGCGGATGACCTGGCTGTTGGGGTCGAAGGTCTGGCTGCGCACCACCTCGCGCTTGGTCTCCACCTCGGCAGCAACCTGGACGCGGACATTGCCGGCGCCGAGACGGGCGGTCAGCATCTGCTCCACCGCCCGGGCGACGCGGGTTTCCGCCGCGACGCGCAGGCCGTCGGTGCGGGCCGACGCCAGACCCGGCCCGTCATCCTCGGTCAGCAGCAGCTCGCCGGAGGAATCCATCACCGTCACGGCGCTGGGCTTCAGGTTGGGCACGGCGGCGGAGACGAGATGGCGGATCGACAGGGCCTGCTTGCGGTCCATCGACCCCCGGCCGCGCATGCGCACCACCACCGACGCGGTCGGCTTGGGTGCGCTGCGCGAGAACTCCTCGCGCTCCGGCAGGACGATGTGGACGCGGGCGGCCTCGACGCCGGACAGCGTCTCGATGGTGCGGCCGAGTTCGCCTTCCATGGCGCGCAGGCGGTTGATGCGCTGCATGAAGCTGGTGATGCCGAGCGGCTTGTCGGTGTCGAACAGCTCGTAGCCGACGCCGCCGTGCGCGGGCAGGCCCTTCTCCGCCAGCGCCATGCGGACGCGGGAGACGTCGGCCTGCGGCACGCTGATCGTGGTGCCGTCGAAGCCGGCATTCACCGGCACGCCCATTTCCTGAACCGCCTTGGCAATGCGGCCGGCCTCCGCCGGTTCCAGCCCGCTGTAGAGCGCGGTCATGTGCGGCTGCGACAGCAGCAGCGCCATGCCGGCGACGGCCAGGACGATGCCGAGCCCGGTGCCCGCCAGCACGAGCAGCCGACCGCGCCCCAACGACCGCAAGGTGTCGATCAGACTGTCCACGGTTCCCCGCACCTTTAAAGTTTCTGAAAATCGGCGGGCCTAGTCTTCGCCCTGCACACCCCGTCACGCTAACGGCGCGACTTTTAAGCGGAGTAAAAAACGGGACAACCGTCGAAGACAAAGCTTCTAAAACTTTACTGGTTTCCCGATTGACTAAAATTTTCGGCAATGTCCGGCGGGATGGAGCGATGATTACACGGATGGGCACAGCAGGAACGGCGACGGTCCGGGATGAAGCCCTGAACCGGCTGCGCGGTCCAGGACGGATCCTGGTCATCGCCCTGCCGGTCGCCAGGCTGCTGACCGGCATGGTGGCGCTGGGCGCGGTGGCGGCGGCCGGGCTTGGCGGCTATTGGCTGGCGGCCGGCACGGAGGCGGTGGAGCGGCTTTGGCACCCCTCGGCGGAGACCGCGCCGGCCGATGCCGTGGTCGACATGCCGGAACTGGTCGTCAACCTCCGCCGCGACACGCCGTCCCGCTTCCTGAAGATCGGCCTGTCGCTGACCGTCGCGTCCCGCGACCGCCAGACGCTGGAGCAGGCGATGCCGCAGCTGACCGACAGTCTGCAGGAATTCCTGCGCAACCTGGACCAGGACGACCTTGAGGGATCGGCCGGGCTTCACCGCCTGCGCAGCGAGATCAAGCGCCGCTTCAACCTGATCCTGTCCGACCCCGCCGGCCGGCGCGACGTCGTCACCGACGTCCTGCTGCGCAGCCTGCTCACGCAATAGCGACCTCCAGAGGCCCCGGATGACCGACACCCCCGCCCCGCCGCCCGCCTCCATCGCTGCCCCCCAGCCCGATCAGGACGAGGCTGCGGACTGGGCCGCCGCGTGGGATCTGGCCGCGGCCCAGCAGACCGATCCGCTTCCCTCTCCCCCAATCGCCCCTCCCCCCATGGCGGAGGCCGAGGCGATGCGGGAGGCGCTGGCCGGACTGACCGGCGAGGCGAAGACGCTGAGCCAGGAGGAGATCGACCGGCTGCTGAACTTCGCCGCACCGGAAGGCGGCGGCCCAGCGATGAGCGCCATCCAGCGGCTGGTCAGCTCGACCACGGTCAACAAGGACCGGCTGCCGATGCTGGACGTGGTGTTCGACCGCATGGTGCGGATGCTGAACACCTCGCTGCGCCAGTTCGCCTCCACCAACGTCGAGGCGTCGCTGTCGAAGATCGAATGGCTGCGCTACACCGACTTCCAGGACGCCATCGAGCTGCCGGCGCTGATCGGCGTCGCCCGCGCCGAGCCGTGGGACAACCAGATGCTGGTGACCATCGACAGCGCGCTGATCTACTGCATGATGGACGTGCTGCTGGGCGGGCGGCGGTCCAGGCCGGGGCGGATCGACGGACGCGCCTACACCTCGATCGAACGCAAGATGACCGAGCGGATGATGAAGGTGGTGCTCCAGGATCTGGGGCAGTCCTTCGACCCGCTGGCCCAGGTCGATTTCGTCTTCGACCGGCTGGAGGTGAACCCGCAGTTCGCCACCATCACCCGGGCCACCAACGCCATCATCCGCGTGCGCATCGCCGTGGAGGTGGAGCGCCGCACCGGCCACATCGACATCGTCATCCCCTATGCCACGCTGGAGCCGATCCGCGGCAAGCTGGTGCAGATGTTCATGGGCGAGAAGTTCGGCCATGACAC